>NZ_JAMYUP010000071.1:0-27398 GCF_040323155.1 Mesorhizobium sp. M0060 | reverse complement strand
CGTCCAAATCGACGTCCATTTTGCCGTCTGCTCCCACGTAGGCCCTCCGTCTCTCGCGATCGGGGGGATTCTTCGCACATTCACCTCATGCCCCGCACGAGGGCAGCGGCGTGGCGCTTACCGCTCAGCTGCTGGAGGCGCTCTTTGACCCGCGGATCAGGATCGTGACTTTGACAGTCACCGAGAAGGGCTACACGGTCATCTCGGGCGGCGGCTCCGGCCACGAGCCGGCCCATGCCGGTTTTGACGGTACGACGGCTTCACTGTTGCCGGCAGCCGTCCGGTAGTTTGTTCGCGTCTGCTTGGCGAGCCTGCGTCACGCCCCGCCGTCCAGTGGGCTATCGAGTTCGTGCCTTCAAGACGCGTTAACTAGAAGCTGAACGTCTGCACGACGCGTGCCTGACATTTAGTCAAGGAACGAACACTGTCCGGTTCTGTGTAGGTTTTCGGATGCCGTTCGGCGATAGAGATAGCTCTCGGAAAGGCCGAGGCGGCGGCACGACTGGACGGCTGGTGATGAATGAAGCACGGTGCTGTCGCAGATTGCAGCCGTCGTCTTCACAACAACACGCTCCCACGACTTCAAGGTCCAGCGGTCGCCGAGTTCCAACCGCTTGCGGACCCATTGGGGTAGGATCTCGACGGCCGCCTTCAGAAGCGGCCGCTGAAGGGGTCGAGCAACTCCCGGCAAGGCGGGAACTTCTTCCATGATCTCCAGGAACTCCGACACGATCGGCGACGCGACGAGTCTTTGCCTCATTACGTCGAACAGCGCGTAAAGCTCGGCCTGAGACGTGGGCGCGCCGACCGCACCATAGAGAAGCGCCACGGGGCGAGCCTCAGCAAACATCGCGTCCCGTTCGAAAAAATGCAGACGATGCACATAGATGTGATAGGCCTCCATGAAACCAAACTCGGCCGTCGCTTGCACCCAGTCCAGCAGCTCCGGGTCGGTGGCGTGGTATGGCTCGCCTTCGCTGGTTCGACCCGAAACGCGCCCATGCATCCTGACCACATCTTCAATCATGGCCTTAGCCTTGGATCGGGGGCCATAGACCGTGACCAAAGCAGCGAGGCCCGTACGCTGCAATCGTCGGAGCGCGAGGGAGCGGAAACTGCTGTGCTGCCAAATGGCGTCGCGAACCCGCGGCTCTGCCAATTCGAGCAGCACCGCCGTTACCCCGCCGATGAACAGCGCAACAGGGTTCTTAAAAATGCGCCAGGTTACGGAATTGGGTGGTAACAGCGCCGGCTCGCCTTCCGGAGTCGAGAAGTCCATCTGAGATCCGAGCCGCTGGCGCATGAACGACTGGGCAAGAGTGTCCACACGACGCTCAAGCGGGCGAGGCAGAGAAATGATGCCCGAGTTGCGAAACATGATACGCCTCGGACTACTGAGAATAGCAAGCGTTAGACCTGTGGCTAGCGGATGCAATATGCACGAACGTCTTTGGTCTTCCCGTCGTTCCAAATCATCCTCGCGCGAAGCTGATGAACCCTGCTTGATCTGCCCTGTTGCCGATGATGATGGAGCAAGGCTCGGGCGTGGTCATCCATGTCACCTCGATCCAGCGCGAGCTTCCGCTCCCGGCATCAACCACCGGGCCGCAGCGAAGGCGGCGCTTTCGACTTGCAGCAAGAGCCTTTTCCAAGGAGGTCACGCCAAAGGGGATCCGTGTGGTGCGGGTCTCGCCCGGATGGATCGAAACGGAGCCCTGCATTTGCGGCATCCAAGCCCGGCGCCGCAAATCCAGTCCCAAACAACCTGAACTGGCGTGCGCCCCTGTTGGGCACTCTGCGAGTCCATCTGGATCAATCGTTGTCGTCCCGTGCGGACTATGTCGCGTCAAAGTTATGAGTGACGACGGTCCGAGCCGGAAATCGCTACGGAACCGCAGCTTTGGGTCAGCTCTCTGAATGGCCGCAACTGGCGAAAGCACGACAACGCTGAATGTCGTTTCGGTTCCTCGTAAGAAGGGCCACTTACCTAGTGGCTAGGTCCGCGTCGTGCGATACGGACTGAGATACAAATCGCTATGGAATTCTAGAAAAGTCCTTCAAAATCAACTCGCGAGGCGGTGCGGCGTTGCATCTCGTGAGACTCGTGTTCAACTATAATAGATTGAGATCATTCGGTCATTATTTTGCAGGTGCGGAACATCTCTCAATGCCCATGGATATATTGGTCCGAGTCTACATGTTGCGGCTTCTCTTTGCCGCCACGCGCTTTTTGCCGGGACTATTGGCGGATGGCGAACGAGATCGGTGCCCTCTGTTTGTTCATCGGGGTAGGAGCGGCCGCACTACTCCTTCGAATTCACCAGCGTTGCGGGGGCAGCCAGCGCCGCAGGGTCAATACCGTGTCATCGCTCGAGAGCGGCAGGAGAGGGGCCACTCCGTGCTACTTTGTCGATGTCGTGGGTTCACCGAAAAAAACTTTTGTCTCTCGAACGGCGAATTACCGCTTCGCGCAGCCTGTCGGCCGTAGAAGTCGATCTTGCCATTGCCCTGGAGCAGACGTCGCCCGAAGCGGGAGCGATCGTGATTGCGCGACATCTCGAGCACAGACTATCTATAGTGGAGCGTTACGGCGACCCAGCAGCAGAGCGATGCCCAACGCCGGAAGCGTCGCCGTCGCGACGGCGAAGAAGACGAATTGCAGGCCGGCCGACGCGGCGACCAAGCCGAGCGCCGGACTGCCGAAGCCAAGCGCCACGTCGAGGAAGACGGTGTAGAGTCCCATGGCCAGGCCGCGGCTGCGTGGCGGAAGATGACTTACGGCCTCGGCACCGAAACCGGGATAGACCAGCGAGTAGCCAAGGCCAGTCAGGCCCGCTCCGATGGCGGCGAGAACGGGCCCGGGCGCAAGCCAGATCAGCATCAGCCCTGTCGCCTCGACCGCCACGAAGATCACGGCGACGCGCGCGCCCCCTAACCTGTCAGGCAGGTGGCCGAAGCACAGCCTTGCCGCGATCAGCGACGCAGCATAAGCGGTGAAGGGAAGCCAGACCGGCTGCCAGCCGCGTTCGGCAAAGAGCAGCGCGCCAAAGGACAGGATCGCGCCATAGCCAAGGCTGCTGAAAGCAGCTCCGACGCCGGGAAGCCAGACCGCTTGCGCCACGCTCGTCCATGACTGTCGCGCGGCGCTCGCGGCGAGGCTGGTGCCACGCATAGGCAGGATGGCAAGCAGCGTCGCAAGCGGCAGGCCGACCGTCGCGAGCGCGATCGCGGCGAAGCCGCTCGCCGCGTAAAGCGCAGATCCGATCGGCGCGCCTAGCGCGAGCGCCGCGAACATCGCCGTGCCCACCCAGGCTATGACCTTTCCGGAGTTCTGTCCGCCCGCAAGGGAGAGGCCCCAGGCGACGCCGCCGGTGATGATGAAGCTCTCAGACGCGCCCAGTACCGCCCGGCCGGCGAAGAGCGCCGATGCGGACGCTACCGGGCGGTCGAGCAATGCCAGCGAGCCGAGGTAAATGAACCCCGCCAGGGCAGCGGCAATGAGGCCGACGATGACGGCCCGCTTGCCGCCGCGCCCATCGGCATAATTTCCGGCTCCAATGCGCGACAGCATCGAGGCGACGAACTGGCTGCCCGTCACCAGCCCGACTGCGAAGGGGCCGAAGCCGAGCTGCTGGTGAAGATGCAGCGGCAGGACGGGTAGCGCCAAGCCGATCAGGAGGAAGCCGGCGAAGACAGCCGCCATGATTGGCACCAGTTCCGCTATCGCGCCATTTCGGTCTGAAGTCCGCGCCATTGTGGCCACCGATAACGTTGACAGTGGGGCTGTTCCGATCAGTAACGTTCGTAGGTCACGCGCCAGCCTTCGGCCGGATTGTCCGGCGTGAGGACCAGTTTATTGTCCGAGACTTCGAATTTGCGTTTCATGCTCTTCCCGACAAGATTGCGGACCAGGGAGGACCCGATCGTAATGACGAAGGTCTTGTCCTGGTCGTTGATGGCGACCGGCCCGTAATAGGCTTCGTAGCCATTCGCCGTGTAAGGCGTGTCCGGCGCCTTAGCGTCGGGGTTCTGGGCCTGCACCGAGAGGGTGCCGGCCTCGGTGAAGATGACCTGGCCGGAATATGGCACGGGCTTGAGGTTTCCCTCGGCACCGGCCTCGAGCGACCTCATGCGCCATGCGCCGATGATCGGGGACTCTTGGGAGAAAGCCGGCGCGGCGACCGAAAGCGCAAGCGCAAGGGCGGCGATCTTCAATCTCATCGTCATATGTCGTTGTTCCTTTTCTGATTTGTGGGTGCGGACAGGCCGTCCGCCCAATCTTCGTTCACACCGAAAGCATGACCTTGATGGCGCGCCGCTCGTCCATGGCGCGGTAGCCTTCCGCGACCTCGGCCAACGGCAGCTTGAGGTCGAAGACCTTGCCGGGCTTGATCCTGCCCTTGAGCACACGGTCCATAAGGTCGGGCAGGAAGCGGCGCACCGGCGCGGGGCCGCCCAGCATGCGCTTCTGGCCGAAGAAGAGATTCTGGCCATCGAAGCTCACGCCATGCGGCACGCCGACATAGCCGATGGTGCCGCCGGGGCGAGAGCAGGCCAGCGCCTGGTCGAAGGATTCCGCCGTGCCGACGCATTCCAGCACCGAGTCCGCGCCGACGTCCTTAGTGAGCTCTTTGATCCGGGCCACACCTTCCTCGCCGCGCTCAGCGACGATGTCGGTCGCGCCGAACTCGCGGGCGAGTTTTTGGCGGCTGGCGTGCCGGCTCATGGCGATGATGCGCTCAGCGCCCATCTCCTTGGCCGCAAGCACGCCCATCAGGCCGACCGCACCGTCGCCGACCACCACTACCGTCGATCCTTCTCGGACCTCGGCTGCGTCGGCCGCATACCAGCCGGTGCCGAGCACATCGGACACAGCCAGCAGGTCGGGGATGAGTTCGGCCGGCGGCACCTCGGCGGTGGCGACCAGTGTACCATCCGCCAACGGCACGCTCACCGTCGACGTGGACAGTGCAGGCGCCGCACTGCCCATGATCGCAGCCTTTTTTCGTGCCGGGCAGGTTGGCATCCTCGCGTAGTGGGTCTAGCAAGGTCACGCGCACGTCGAGATTGAACTGGTGGCAGCGGCTGTTGATGTCCAAGGCTAGCTGTCGGGGCTCTGACATGTCGTCTCCTCGAGTGGCGGGCGGGATTAGGACTTCTCGCGAAGTTGATCGGACCGGCGAAGCCTGCGGCATCAGTCAGAAAGGGAACGTCTATTCCGAAGGCCGGTCGTTGGCCGGTTGCCTAAGGGTCAACCCTCAGCAGAGCACGGACATGACATTCGGATTAGCCACCAGAATTCGCATGAGCCTATCAATGGCGCTCATAAATAGACCTGCGACAATGGCAGTGCTGGACTTGACGGTCAGCTGTCGAAGGCCAGTGAGCTGGATACCTCCTCATGGGCGTCGACTTGTTGCTGCAGCAGAGCGAGTTTCTGCCTGACCATGCCAAGAGCATCGGCGCCGGCGATAAACCGACGGGGCAGCTCCGGCTTGTCGACCAAAGTGATCAACGCCTGCGCAAGTTTGGCCGGGTCGCCGACTTGCCGACCGTTCGCGGCTTTCCAGCCCGTTATCTGCTGGGCGCGACGTTCGCTGTAGTCGCTAACGGATGACGGAGCATATTGAGTGGATTCGTCCGTCAGTAGCTCTGTGCGGAAAAACCCGGGGTTCACGATCATAGTTTCAATGCCAAACGGCGCCACCTCGGCTTGCAGCGACTCGATCCAGCCATCCACGCCGAATTTTGCCGCAGCGTACGCAGAACAGAACTCGAAGCCAACCAGACCTGCCGTCGATGAGATTGCAATGACCTTGCCAGAACCCTGCGCGCGCATCACTGGCAGGACTGCACGGGTGACATTCATGGCCCCGGTCAGGGTGGACGCGAGCTGAAAGTCGATATGGGCCGGAGTCAGGTCCTCGAAATAGCCCGCATAGAAGCCCGCGGCATTGTTGACGAGCACGTCGAGGCGACCAAAGCGGTCGAGGGTTGCCTTCACCACAGCGTCGGCGTCGGCCGGCTTGGTCACGTCCAATGTCACGACCAAAAGATTGTCCGACTGCCCGATCGCCTTGGCGACCCGATCGGGGTTACGACCGGTCGCAACGACCTTATCGCCGATGGCCAAGACCGCCTTGGCAAAGTCGAGGCCCATGCCTCGCCCAGCGCCGGTAATCATCCATACTCTACTCATAGCCGTATCCTTCCTAGCAGTATCTTTTCAATTTATGCGGCGTTGGCTTTTGGCACGTCCGTCTCAGCGATGATCTTGAACCACCCGGTGGCGGACTGAATCACACCCCATAGTTTCGCTGGAATATCGATACCCAGAACGCTCGACGGCCGGATTTCGGTCTCGATCAAATCCTCGCGTCCGCTCTTTGCTAGCTCGACCCACTCCGGGTTCATCACCAGTCCCTGCCCAACCGCGACGAGCGTGAGGCCTCTGTGCAGGGCGAGTTCGGCCTGAAAAGGCGTCCTGACCTGGCCCGCGGCAACGACCGGGACCCGCCCGCTGGCTCGGCGAGTGATCAGGCCAGCGATGGTGTCGCCCTCGGGCGCCTCTATAGGCTTTGCCTCGAGAACGCTCGTCAGCGATGCGTGGAGGTAGTCCACACCTTCATCGATAAGACATTCAATCAGCTCGTATGTGTCAGCGATACGCAAGCCACCTGACTCGGGTTCCTCGGGTGACACCCGGTAGCCCACGAGGAAGGGGCGGTTCGCGTGTGCCGCGACCACTCGCTTTACCTCACGCACTACGGCAATTGGGAAACGCATCCGATTTTCGAGGGTGCCGCCCCATTCATCGCCACGCTGATTGTAGAGAGGCGAGAAGAAGTTCTGGATCAGAAATCCGTGAGCACCATGCAGTTCGATGCCATCGAAGCCTGCCTCAATGGCCCGTCGTGTCGCCTCGCCAAAAGCGGTAATGATCGCGAGGATTTCGTCATTCGTCAGTGCACGTGTCTTCACACCGCCCGGATTGAAGGGGCCGGGCTGGACTTCGAGCGCACTGGCGCTGACGACGTCGCCGCGGGGTATAAGCGCCGGCACGGCCTTACTCCCGGCGTGGAAGATTTGCAGGACGGCCTTGGCCCCGCCGCTTTTGGCCGCTGACGCCAGCCTAGAGAGGCTTGGGGTGAAACGGTCGTCGTAGGAGGCGAATTCGCCCGCAAAGCCGATGCCGTCGGGCAAGACATGGGTGCAGCCTGTGAGCACAAGTCCGACGCCAGTTGCCCGACGTCGGTAGTAGGTGATCTCCGCATCAGAGACCGTTCCGTCGTCGTTGGCCGACCAGGTGGTCATCGGCGCCATGACAATCCTGTTGTCGACGCTTAACCCGTTCGGAAATTGGAACGGCTGGAATATCTGTCGTGAGGTGTCCACAGCGTTTCCCTTTCGACGCGCGTTTCGTTGTCTCTGAGGGTGAAATAGCGAATAGGACTCGATATGATTAGCCGTTACAATCCGCATGAAGTTAGAAATGGGGTTGATAAATGAGGCGCGGAGATTTCAGCGAGCTGGCAGTCTTCATCGCCGTAGCAGAGGCAGGCAGCTTCACACGCGCCGCAGCAAAGCTCGGCCTATCGCAGTCGGCGCTCAGTTACGCTGTTAGGACGCTGGAACAGCGCCTGGGAGTCCGGCTGATCTCACGCACCACACGCAGCCTGTCCGTGACGGTAGCTGGAGAGCGCTTGCTGCGAAGCCTACGACCGGCCTTCGATCACATCGAAAGCGAGATCGCCGCCGTCACCGCCCTGCGCGACAAGCCCACTGGCCTAATTCGCCTGACGACATTCCGGTATGCTGCCAAATCAGTACTGTGGCCCGTCATCGCCAAACTCCTTCTGGAGTATCCGGATATCGAAGTGGAATTGAGCCTGGACGAGGGCCTGGTTGACATCGTTGCAGGCAGATTCGACGCCGGTATCCGGATCGGTGAGCAGGTCCAGAAGGACATGGTGGCAATAAGGATCGGCCCGGACCTGCGCATGGCGGTAGTCGGATCACCGTCGTATTTTGCAAACCGAACGGTTCCAAAGACACCGCGCGAACTTGGGGAACACAGAGGCATCAGCTACCGTCAGACGACCGGCGGCGGGCTCTTTGCCTGGGAGTTCGAGAAAGGCGGTGAGGAACTTGAAGTCAGGATGAATGGCCCACTCGTCATCAATGACGGTGAAATGCTCGAAGCTGCGGCCCTTGACGGGCTCGGTTTAGCATACACGTTTGAATGCCAGGTTGCTCCGTTCATCGCAGAAGGACGCCTTATCCGGGTACTAGAAGACTGGTGCCAACCCTTCTCGGGCTATCACCTTTATTACCCCAGCCGACGCCAACACACCGCAGCCTTCGCTCTACTTGTCGAGGCACTCCGTCTCAAGGCGTGACAGGGGAAAAACGCACTCAAACATGCCGCTCTAACTTGGCGTAGTGTGAGTTACCCTTCCCTCATATGCACAACCTCGCGGGACGTCGACAATCGGGTTCCCCCCCGCTCAGGCGGAACAGGCGCGCCTTGGCAACTCGCCCTAGAAAAAGTCTCAACTTACCCTGACGGACTGCGTCGCGGTGAACGTCCGATTCCAGAATTCAGAGCCTTAAAGCCGCCATTCCGCTTGCGGCGGACTGAGCAACGCAGCATTTTCCACTTTGAGGCGAAGTAATTCTCAACTATGGTCAGCCAGGCTTTTGGCATGGGGGAATATTGCCGATGGTTTTATCACGCAGGGGTGTCGTGCTCGGCGGCCTGGCGCTGGTCGCGGTGGGTGCAACCAGCAATATTGCTCAAGCCGCGGCGGCAAAATCCTTTTTCGCCGGTACCGCCAGCGACAACAATTTTGTCTATCGCAAGACCAACTTCGCCAAGATCGACAAGAGATGGCATCGCCAGATCGTCAAGTATTTCAGCAGCGAGCCGGTCGGCACCGTCGTGGTCGATACCCGCCACCACTTCCTCTACGTCATCATGGAAAACAAGACCGCCATCCGCTACGGCGTCGGCGTCGGCAAGGACGGCTTCAAATGGTACGGCCGCGCGACGATCGACCGCCGCGCGCTGTGGCCGCAATGGGTCCCGCCCCCCGAAATGCGTAAGCGCAAGCCGGACCTACCGCACATGGTCGCAGGCGGCGCGTCCAACAATCCGCTCGGGCCGCGCGCGCTCTATCTGCACCGCAACGGCGCCGACACCGGCTACCGCCTGCATGGCACGCTGGAGCCGTGGAGCATCGGCACCGACGCTTCCAGCGGCTGCATCCGCATGTTCCCGGAAGACATCATCGACCTCTACCAGCGCTGCCCGATCGGCACCGCGGTGCAGGTCCTGCCGCACATCGCCGACCAGGCGCCCGCTTCCACCACTGTCGAATGATTGGCGCCTCATGAACCGCATGATTGAAAACACGCGCCGGCTGCTCGCCGCCGGCCTGCTGGTGCTGGCCGCATCCTGCTCGACCAGCAACACGCTGGCCCCTTCCACGCCCGACATCACCAACACCGAGGTTGCCGGCTTCCAGAACGTGCAGCCGGGCAGCGAGGAGGATTTTATCCTCAATGTCGGCCGCCGCACCTATTTCACGCAAGGTTCGGCCGCGCTCGATTCTGTCGCCAAGGCCACCCTCGACACCCAGATCGCCTGGTTAGCAAAGCATCCGCGCTGGCTGCTCAAGCTGCAGGGTTTCGCCGACGATCCCGGCGCAAGTGAAACGGCGCTGTCGCAGCAGCGCGCCGATGCGGTGATGGACTACCTCGCCGCCGGCGGCATAGACCGCAACCGCATGTGGGCCAAGGGCTACGGCAAGGACAGGCTCGTCCGCGAGTGCCCCGACACCGCCTGCAGGTCGCAGAACCGCCGCGTTGTGTCTAATTTGCGCGATGAGAGGGACGAGCCGTAGGGGGCTGCTGTTATGCTTGTCACCAAAGCAGAGTCTCACACGCGACGGCGGCATGGCTGCTTTGCGCCTACGGCAGTCATGCGCGCAGCACGAGGACCGCGCCAGCGCATCTTGCACCATGTCTTAGGTACAAACTGTTACCCATGTCTCCGGGCCGTACAGGGGAGCGATGGTAGCGGGAGAGCGCTACCGCCTTTCCCCACAATTGCCAGATGGTCGATTCCGGCTTCGTTGTCTTGGTTGAAAGTTCATTTTGAGCAGGCGTCTTACTGAAGCGGTCCGCGTGGTGCAGGTTGGCGCAAGAAGGATGGCTCAGTCGAAGAAGCCCGCATCCTCTTCCCTGAGATACTTCCTGGCTGCTTCGGCGTCGATATCGAGGCCCAACCCCGGTGCTTCCAGCAGGTCCACCATGCTGTCCTTCACGATCTGCGACGGCAGGCCGATTACGAGATCCTCCCACCAGGGGTCGGAGGCGCTCGGGTATTCGAACGCGATGTAGTTGGCGGGCAAGGTGGCGCAGACATTGATCAACGCGCCGAGGCCGAGCAAGCCGTTCGCCGTGCCATGCGGCGCCATCAGGATCGAGTGCATATAGGCGTGCTCGGCGACCCATTTGAGCTCGGCAATGCCGCCAATATCGGCAGGATCGGGGCCGATGACGCGCACCGCCTGCGTCTCGATCAGCTCCTTGAAATTGTGCCGCAGGTAGATCTGCTCGCCGGTATGGATTGGCGTCGAGGTAGAGGTGGTCAGCTCCCGATAGGCCTGCGGATTGACCCACGGCACATAGTCACCGGTCAGCATGTCCTCGAGCCACATCAAATTGTACTTCTCGACCGCGCGAGCGAACTTGATCGCATCGGGCAGCATCCAGCCCGGGCCGCAGTCGAGCGCCAGGCTGACCTTGTCGCCCAGCATTTCCTTCATCGCGATCACGCAGTCGAGCATATGGTTGAAACCGCGCTCGCTGATCACGCCCTGATCCATGGCACCGTGATAGCCGGCCTTCTTCTGCGTCACGCCGTAGTGGAAGCCCTCGATGGTGTCCTTCATATTGGAGTGGAACGAGATTCCTTGCTTGACCATGAAGAAGTTCTGCGGCTGCTCCATCATCCATTTGACGTCAGCGGCGTAATCCTCCGGCCGGTCGCCCGTGCGTTTCTGGCGGATCGAGCCGTTATAGACGCGCACCTTGTCGCGCACCTTGCCGCCGAGCAGTTTGTAGGCCGGCACGCCTGCCGCCTTGCCGGCAATGTCCCACAGAGCATGCTCGATAGCGCTGACCGCCGCACCATAGGGCTTGAAGCAGCCGCGCTGGCGGATCTTCAGCATCACCCGCTCGACGTCGGTCGGGTCCTCGCCGATCAGCGCCTCGCGGAAATGAAGCACCCAAGGCTTGAGGTAGGTCTTGGTGAACTCGACTTCGCCCAGGCCATAGAGGCCCTCGTCGGTAACGATGCGAACGATGGGGTGCCTGCCGATAACGGCACATCGGAGGTCGGTGATCTTCATCTTCGGTTCTTTTCGCCTCAGCTCCAGGTGCGATCCCAGGAATACTCGTTGTCCCAGTGATCCGTCGGCTGCCAGATGCCCGTGACACCTGGCTGCAGATGCTGCGAGATCACCTCGTCGACGACGTCGTCGATCCCCAGGCCCGGCTTGTCCGGAACAGTGATGAAGCCATCCTGCACGAGCGGCTTGGGAACGCCGGTGACGATATCGTCCCACCAGTCGACATCGGCAGAGTGGTATTCGAGCGCCATGAAGTTTTCGGTCGCGGTCGCGACATGGGCCGCGGCCATTGCGGCGATTGGACTTTCGGCCATATGGATGGCCATAGCGACGCCGTGGTCCTGCGCCATATCGCCGATCTTCTTGGTCTCGAGAATGCCCCCGCTGGTGAGCAGGTCTGGGTGAATAACGGAGAGGCCGCCGCTCTTGAGCAGAGGCTCGAAGCCCTCCTTAAGGTAGATGTCCTCGCCGGTGCAGATCGGCACCCTGGTTGCGTCTTGCAGTTGTCGGTACTGCTCGGTGTACTGCCACGGGATCACATCCTCGAGCCAGGCTGGCACGTATTTTTCAATCCGCCTGGCGAGGCGAATACCGTTCTGCAGTGAGATGTGGCCGACATGGTCGATGGCGAGCGGAACCTCCATGCCGATAACGTCGCGAACCTCGGCAATGTACTGCTCAAGCAAGTCGAGGCCCTTGTCGGAAAAGTGGAGGCCGGTAAACGGGTGGGGGACGTTATGCAAATCGTACACGGCGTTGCGGACGCGCCGCTCTTCAACGGTCTTGACCGGGCCGCGGCCAGGGTGGACGCGGTATCCTTCAAGTGAGCCGGCAGGGGCCACGACCGCACCGGCGACATCCGCGATTTGCATCAGCCCCAGATCCATCTTAAGGAACGTGAAGCCCAGCGCCATGCGCTGCTTGAGGCGCTTGCCGGTCTCGGTGCCGCTCGGCACGGTGGCGTCGGTATCGCAGTACATGCGCACCTTCTCCCGAAACCGGCCGCCGAGCATCTGGTAGATGGGGACGCCATAGGCCTTGCCGGCGAGATCCCACAACGCGATTTCGACCGCCGAGACGCCGCCGCCTTGCCGGCCGTGCCCGCCGAACTGCTTGATCCGGCGAAACACGCGGTCGATGTTGCAAGGGTTCTCGCCAAGCAGCCGGCTCTTCAGCATCAGCTCGTAGGTGGCGCTGGCGCCGTCGCGCACCTCGCCAAGCCCGACAATGCCCTGGTTGGTGTAAATCTTGAGCAGCGCCGAGGTGAACGGCGCGCCGACGATTTCGGCTACCCGCATATCTGTGATGCGAAGGTCAGATGGCTTGGAGTTCGTGTTCACCCGATTGAGCGCCTCGTCGGCACCACCCGTCTTTGGCATGACTTATCCTCTTTCTGGTCCTCTTTCTGGTGGGCGAGGCTTGTCGCCCCTCACTCTGGGCCGGCATAGAACGTTGCTACCCCAGCTCGATCTCATGGGCCTGCAGGTAGTCGCGGTCCATCGCAACACCGAGACCAGGCTTCGACGTCAGCTTGAGGCTGCCGTTCGAAACGTCGAGTGGTCTGTCGATGAGGTGATCGTATTTGCCCAGGTTCCACTCCGACGTTTCGAGTTTGTAAAAGTTAGGAACGGTCATCATCACCTGCGCTCCCGCAACCACGTTGATCGGCCCCGCGGCGTCATGTGGCGAGACCGGGATGTAGTAGGCTTCGCAGAGGGCGGAAATCTTCTTGAGTTCGGTAATGCCGCCGGTCCAGGTCACGTCCGGCATTATGTAGTCAGCGAGCTTGTTCTCCAGGATCGGCACGAAATCCCACTTCGTGTGGCCGCGCTCGCCCCACGAGATAGCGGTACTGACCTTCTCACGCACCTGCTTGAGGGCGTTAAGGCTCTCGGGCGGACAGGGCTCCTCAAACCAGTCGATCTGGCCGGCTTCCTCGAGGCTCCGACAGAGGCGAATGGCGGTGGGAACGTCGAAGCGGCCATGCGCATCGATGAGAATGTCGACATCAGGCCCCGCCGTTTCGCGGATCAGAGCCGTGAGTTCTGCGGCTTCGCGCTCGTCCTTGCGGCTCATGCTGCCATCGAGGTAGCCGTCCCGCTGTTCGCGGGGCAGGCCATCGGCACTGCGGCCCTGGTGGGGATAAGGATCGAACTTGAGCGCCGTGTGTCCGGACTCGACGATGTCTCGAATTTCACGGACCACGGCTTCCTTGCTGGTAAATTTGACTTGGTTGGGATGGGTGTAGAGGGCGATTTCATCGCGTACCGGTCCGCCCAGCAGCTCGTAAATCGGCTTGCCGAGGACTTTGCCCCGGATGTCCCAGAGGGCTATATCGATGGCGCTCACGCATTCGACGGCGGCGCCGCGGCTGCCCATGTAAGTGAAGCTGCGGAAAATCTTATGCCAAAGATGCTCGATACGCGCTGGATCCTCGCCTGTTACGGCGACGCCGATCTGCCGCAGGATCGTGCAGAGCGCGCGGTTGGCGAGCCTTGTAGTGGTGGTGATCTCTCCCCACCCACTCACCCCCTCGTCGGTCATCACTTCGACGAATAGATACTCTCCCCAATAAGAAGCATCGGACTTGATCAGCCACGGCCGAATGCTCGTGATTTTCATCTCAACTGCCTTTATCTGGAATGGGTCGGGTTAATGATGGTCTAGACTGGACATTCTATCCGGCCCGAGCGGCGTTGCGCGCACGCATCTGTTCGAGAATATGCCGGCCCGAACCCTCGACATGGCGGGAAACGAGCTCGGCCGCCTTGTCGGCTTCTCCCGCCTTTACGAGCGCGATGAGTTCGCGGTGCTCGCGCATGATCGCGGCACGTCGCGCGAGCGTGAAATTGAAACGCCGGCTCACGGCTCGCAGCACTTCGCGATGCTTCCACCAAAGCTCGGCGGCGTGGCGGTTATAGTGCCGCTGGTACATCACGGTGTGGAAAGCGGTATCCAGCTCGCTGTGCCTGAATGTGTCGGCGAAGTTGTTCTCTTCAATCAGGCCTTGGAGACGTTCGAGTTCGGCGATGTCCTCGCCGGTAGCCATATTCACAAACCATCGTGTCAGGGCTGGCTCGATCAGAACACCGATCTCGTAGATATCCCGGACAAAATCCTGATCTATGGGTCGGACGCGCGCGCCGCGGTTGGCGACAAAGATGACAAAGCCCTCCCCACGCAACAGCTGCAGGGCCTCGCGCACAGGATTGGTCGAGGTGCCGTGACGCCGGGCGAGATCGGTGACTACAAGCCGTTCGTTGGCGGCGAGCCGGCCCTCGATGATGTCTTCCCTGATCAATTCATAAAGCGAGGCGCCCTCGCTGGAGGCCCCGATGGGATCAGTCTCCACGGGTGGCATAGCTTTGAAATCGCTTATTTCGGCCAAGGCCGGCTCCCCAAGTTAATACATATCTTGCCCGATATCACACACGGCTTTCGCAAACAATGTACGATCCAGCGCGTTGACAGGCAATCTATGATCTGAAAACGTACCAAGGGATCGAGAGGATACATTGAGCATCCTCGCGATCGAAACGAGCAAGGACCGCTTTGCCTCGGCGCAGGGCGGCATGGGAGAACCAGGGAGGATACCTATGACGAGGATTACGCTCGGCAGTGCGGTCCTGCGCGGCACTGTCGTCACTGCTTTGATGGCATCCCTGATGCCCACATCGGCGCTGGCTGCGCCGCCGGTCGACCTCAGCAAGTGGTCGCCGGAATATGTGCGCTCCATCGCCGGCACACAGGATTTTGACACGGCGGCCGATTGCGCCAAGGTCACCCCGCTCGACTACAAGGGGCGACTGACTTTCTGGTATCAGGGCGTGTTCGAGGGCGACCCCGACCTCCTGCGCCAGTACTACAAGGATTTCTTCGAGACCTTCCGCAAAACCTATCCGAACATCCAGCTTGAGGAACAAGCCCTCACCTATAACGACCTTCTCGACAAGTTCCGGACCGCGCTCCTGGGCAATGCCGCGCCGATGGCGGTCCGCTTGCAAATCCTGGGTGGTACCGAGTTCGCCTCAAAGGGCTATCTGCAGCCGCTCAAGCCCGAGGATGTGGGGTATTCGACCGAGGATTTCTGGCCCGGCGCTATGAAGGCCGTGACCTGGGAGGGGGTGACCTACGGCATTCCGACCAACAACGAGACGATGGCGTTCATCTGGAACGCCGACATCTTCAAGCGTGCCGGCCTCGATCCGGACAAGGCTCCGGCAACCTGGGACGACGTCGTCAAATATTCCAAGCAGATCCACGACAAGCTCGGCATTGCCGGCTACGGCCTCGTGGCTCGCAAGAATGCCGGCAACACGCCGTATCGCTTCATGCCACAGCTGTGGGCCTATGGCGGCGGCGTCTTCGACGAAGCCACCGCGAACCCGACCTATAAGCAGGTCGAGCTCGACAGCCCGCAGAGCAAGGCGGCGCTGCAAGCGTCATACGACATGTATGTTCGCGACAAGTCGGTTCCAGTTTCGGCACTCACCAACCAGCAGGCCGATAATCAGCCCCTGTTCGTCGCCGGTCAGCTCGGCATGATGATCTCGCACCCGTCCGACTACAACGTCATGCTTGACCTGCAGGCGAAGGCGACCGGCACCGACAAGGACAAAGCGCAGACCGTCATCGACAACATGCGCTACGGCCTGATTCCGACTGGCCCCGACGGTAAGCGCGCCGTCGTGTTCGGCGGCTCGAACATTCACATCCTGAAGCCCGAATATGTCGAGGGCGGCAAGGTAGACGAGCCGGCTGCAAAGGCTATCATCTGTATGTGGACGAGCCCCGAATGGTCGCTGAAGATGGCCTACGCCGGCTCGAACCCGGGCAACCTTAACGGCTTCAAGACCAAATGGATGAAGGAACGCCTGGATAACATCAAGTTCCTCGATGTCACGACCTCGATGCTGCCATACGGCATCCCGTTCCCAGCGCTGCCGCAGGCCCCCGAGATCATGAACATCATCGTCCCGGATATGCTGCAGAATGCCCTGACCGGAGCGATGACTGTCGACGAGGCGGCGGACGACGCGGCCAAGAAGGTAAAAGACCTGATGGGCGGACTCTAGTCCAGGCCCGACCTACGATCTGACCGGCTGCGCGGATAGTGCAGCCGGTTCGTTCCGAAGAATAAGGGCACGCCACAGTGACGATCGTGACCGGCAAGGCCGAGGCTCGCCGAACATTGCAACCCGGTAGGTCCGGCGCGCTGCGGAAGATCTGGGAGCATCGCGCCGACTACGCGTACGTGCTTCCGGCGATCGCCGTGATGCTCATAGTCATCGCCTATCCGATCTACTACACGATCGAGCTGTCGTTCTTTAAGACGCCGCCTGGCCTGCAACTGCGCGACAAGATCTTCATCGGCTTCGACAACTACACGGCCATCCTCACCAGTCAGGTGTTCTGGAAAGTCACCTGGAACACCATGATCTGGACACTGGGGTCCACTTTCATCTCCTTTGTCCTGGGGTTTGCCACTGCGCTGGCGCTCCACCGCGACTTTGTCGGCCGTGGTGTCCTGCGCGCTATCCTGATCATTCCCTGGGTCATCAGCGCGGTCGCCGCCTCCTATATCTGGAAGTGGATCTACCATTCGGATTTCGGGATCATCGGCGCGGTTCTGGTCGGCCTCGGATTGGCCGACCGGCCGCCGAATTTCATCGACAACGTCAGCACAGTGCTCCCCTCCCTGATCGTCGTCAACATCTGGCGCGAGTTTCCCTTTGCCATGATCATGATGATGGCCGGCCTCCAGACAGTCCCCGACCAGTTACTGCTCGCCGCAAAAGTCGACGGGGCCAATGCATGGCAGCGCTTCTGGCACGTCACCTTCCCGCACTTGCGCAACGTCTCGGTGGTGACGATCCTGCTGCTCGCAGTGGCCAACTTCAATTCCTTCATCATCCCCTGGATCATGACCGGCGGCGGGCCGTCGAACGCATCGCATATCTGGATAACCCACATTTATGAGCTCGCCTTCGGCCGGCAGCGCTGGGGCGTGGCGTCGGCCTATTCGGTGCTCCTGTTCCTCATTCTGATGACGCTGGGCTACTTCTACGTCCGTGCGCTAAGCGGCAACGAGCGGAAAGAGGGGAGCGCATGAGCGCGATCGCCGAGACAGCCTCTCGAAGCCAGACCCGTCGCCGAATGCGTGTCGACGGATGGCGGTGGGCCGGACGCATCTTCCTCGTGTTCATGCTGCTTTACACCGCGGTGCCGATGATCTGGATGCTGATCACCTCGATCAAGTCCGGGTTCGCGGCGACGCAATTCCCGCCGCAATGGTGGCCGGACGAGCCTACCTTCGCCAGCTACCAAAAGCTGCTCGATCCGCAGAACAGCGTCGGTCAGGACTTCCTCCGTTTTTTCTGGAACAGCCTTTTCGTGTCGACCGTCACGACAATCCTTTCCGTGATCGTGGCTGTCCCCGCGGCCTACGCGTTTTCGCGCTTCAGTTTCCCCGGCCGCAACTTCCTGTTCTTCGCCGTGCTGCTGCGCAACATGTTCCCGGCGGTGATCTTTCTCGTGCCGCTCTTCATCCTGATGCGCGTGCTCGGGTTGATGAACACGCATGGCTCGCTGATTCTCACCTATCTCACCTTCGGCCTGCCGCTGGCGATCTGGCTGCTCAAGGGCTTTTACGACAACATCCCGGTGCAACTCGAGCAGGCGGCGCGCATCGATGGCGCAACGCGGTTCCAGGCCTTCATCCTGATCGTGATGCCGCTTTCGATGCCGGGAATCATCGCTACGGCGATCTATTCCTTCATCGGCGCGTGGAACGAGTACATCTACGCCTACACCTTCCTCTCCAAGAACGACCAGTTGACCCTGCCGGTCGGCATCCAGCGCTTCTTCTCGGAAAATACGACGGATTTTCCGGGCCTGATGGCGGCCAGTTTTATGATGAGCGTGCCCGTCGTGGTGCTGTTCCTGGTCCTGCAACGATACTTCGTACGCGCCCTTACAGAAGGCGCGGTCAAGCACTAGGGAGTTGCCGATGGCCCACGTGGTCCTCAAAGATCTCGTCAAGACCTATGGCAGCTTCAAAGCTGTCAACGATGTCTCGCTGACGGTCAATGACGGCGAGTTCGTTGCGCTCGTCGGCCCTTCAGGCTGCGGCAAGACAACCACGCTCAATCTCGTCGCGGGGCTGATTCCGATCACATCGGGCGACATCGTCATCGGGGACCGGGTGGTCAACGACCTCGACCCCAAGGACCGGGACATCGCAATGGTGTTCCAGAACTACGCGCTCTATCCGCAGAAATCGGTTTACAAGAACTTGGCGTTCCCGCTGCAGATGCGCAAACTGCCCAGGGACGAGATCGACAAGAAGGTCAAGGAAGCGGCGCGAGTGCTCGACATGACGCACCTGCTCGAGCGCAAGCCACGCGAACTTTCGGGCGGGCAGCAGCAGCGGGTGGCCCTGGGCCGTGCGCTTGTCCGCGACCCCGCCGTGTTCCTCATGGACGAGCCGCTCTCTAACCTCGATGCCAAACTGCGCGTGCAGATGCGCTCGGAGATCAAGCGCTTCCACCAGGACCTCAAGGCGACGATCATCTATGTGACGCACGACCAGCTCGAAGCCGTGACCATGGCCGACAAGATGGCGGTGATGAACGGCGGCTACCTCCAGCAATACGATTCACCGGCGCAGGTCTTCGCCCATCCCGTCAACATGTTCGTCGCCAGCTTTATAGGCAGCCCGGCGATGAGCCTTATTCCGCTGGAGGCATCGACGGCAAACGGCAACTCTGTGTTGACCAGCGCGGAGGGCTGGAGCTTTGAGCTCTCGCCGCGCAACGCCCAGAAGGTCGCAAGGGCAACGAGCAAGAAAGTCGTGCTCGGCGCGCGTCACTCGACGATCAAGCTGCGCAAGAGCGCGGTCCCCGGTGCCATTCCGGCCAAGGCCTACACGGTGGAGCCGACCGGAGACGTCACCTTCGTGCAGACGTTCCTCTCCGGCGCCATCGTCAACGTCAGCGTGCCGCCGAACATTGCCGTCGCGCCCGATGAACAGATCTGGCTCGAGTTCGACCAGGAGCGGATGCATCTGTTCGACGGAGAAACCGAAATGGCCCTCAAGGCCAACTGAGACAGGGCGGATGCGTTTGGAACGTGGCGTGGATGACTACGAAGCTTAAGATCACCGCGATCAAGCCCTATCCAGTGTGGGTAGGAACGCGCAACCAGATGCTCGTCAAGGTCGAGACTGACCAGGGCATCTTCGGCTGGGGCGAGAGCGGCTTGAGTGGTCGCGAGAAGGCCGTGGCTGGCGCGGTCGAGCATTATCGCGAGTTTCTCATCGGCCGCGACCCCATGCAAATCGGGCGGATCTGGCAAGAGGTTTATCGCAGCCAGTACTTCGAAGGCGGGCGGGTTCTGCAGGCGGCGATTTCCGCCATCGACATCGCCCTTCACGACATTAAGGCCAAGGCGCTGGGGGTGCCGGTCTACGAGCTGCTAGGCGGCAGGCAGCGCGACCGCATCCCCACCTTTGCGTCGACCGGCGACGAGACCGAGGGCGATGTTGCCATCGAACGAGCCCGCGAACTACGCACACAGGGGTGGGAGGCGATCCGCTTTTTCCCGGTCGGGCAAAACAGCAGGGACATCTTCGAGCCGCGCGAGTCGATCGGCCCTACCGCGAATATGCTGAACAAGGCGCGCGAGGCGCTGGGCGACGAGGTCGTTCTCGGCATCGACTATCATCATCGGCTGTCGGTGGCAGAGGCGGCGAGCTTCTGCAACAAGCTCGGCCGCGGCGTGCTTGATTTCCTCGAGGAGCCGATACGGGACGAGACACCGGAGGCCTACGAATCCCTGCGTACGATGACCGACGTCCCCTTTGCCATCGGCGAGGAATTTGCCAGCAAGTGGCAGTTCCTGCCCTACATCGAGCGCGGCATCCATCAGTTCAACCGGCTCGACGTTTGCAACGTCGGCGGGCTCACCGAGGCGATGAAAGTCGCTGGCTGGAGCGAGGCGCACTATGTGGATCTGATGCCGCACAATCCCCTTGGTCCGGTGTGCACGGCCGCGTCCGTGCATCTCGCCGCCGCTGTACCCAATTTCGCGTGGCTCGAGACCAGGGCGCCCGAAATAAAGCTGGGCTTCGACAATTCCGACTTCTTCCCCGTGCAACCACGGCTCGACGGCCCCGACTATCCGGTCAGCGATCTGCCGGGGCTCGGCGTCGAGATCAACGAGCAGGCGATCCAGGCGGGAAGTTTGCGTTTCTGGGAAGCGCCTCACCTTAAGCGCCGCGACGGTTCTGTTACGAACTGGTAGTTCCCTTTCAACCGGAGTCCACGATGACACATGCTCCCGACATCACGCGGCCGCCAAAAGACCTGATTGACGCGCTAAGGGAGATCGGCGCCGCGACGGTTGCCGGCACGCTTGGCCACATGGGTTTTCGCAATCCGCACATGGTGGGACCGGTGGCGCAGAACCACGGGAAGTCGATCGTCGGGCCGGCGCTGACGCTGCAGTTCATGCCACAGCGGCCGGACCTATTCACCGAGGGAGAATATGCCGATCCTGAGACGCAGCTGCATCGGCACGTGCTTTATCACGCGCAGGACGGCGATGTGGTCGTGGTCGACGCGCGCGGCGACATGAGCTCGGGCGTCTTCGGCGATATGATGTCGACGTATTTTAAGGGCAGGGGCGGCGCGGGCATCGTCATCGACGGGTGCATGCGCGACCGGCCCAATGTCGAAAAGCTCGATCTGCCCCTATGGCTGCGCGGCTGGACGCCAAATTATCATGTGCAGACCAGCATCTATCCGAACGCCGTCAACGTTCCAATTGCCTGCGGCGGTGTCACCGTGATCCCCGGCGACATCATCGTCGCCGACGACGACGGGGTGGTGGTGCTTCCTGTCGCAATGGCCCCGAAGGTGATCGAAGAATCACAGAAGCATCACGATTGGGAGGAGTTCTCGCGAGCGAAGCTCATGGAGGGCGGGCCGTTGCAACGCTATTATCCGCTGCATGAGGATGCCCGCGGGGAGTACGAGGAGTGGCGCAAAACAAACCGCCTGGAGAACCCAAGGTAGTTAGCAGGCCTTGGCGATCAGTTTTGCCAGGCAATCAGCAGCCTGGGTCCCTGGCACGCCAAGATCTCTGACGCTGTCCATGTGGTTGCGGTTCGAGAGCACAAGCGACGTTACCAACGATCCCTGACGCAGCAAGCTCGCTATGAATCGATCGGCTTGCTGATGGAAGGGTGGCGTCTCATTGGCTCCGACCAGAACCGTCGCCTCGGTTTGAGGATCATGCCGACAGGCAAGAGGTGTAAACATGGCGACTTCCTCGTCGGTGATTCCAATCTCGTCGGCGAGAAAGGAATCCTGGAGCGGTTTCAAATCGTAGAGCCCGCCGAGCAGAAGGGCTGCCCTCACATTCGAAGGGGTATGCTCGCCGTTGAACAGAAACGTTGCAAGATGTGCTCCTGCCGAATGACCACTGACAGTCAGGGCCGCCGGGTTTCCGCCATGATCGGCGATGTTGGCCAGGACCCACTGCTTGGCGCGGCGCACCTGGTCGACAATCGTCGCCATTCTGACCTTGGGCATCAGAGCATAATCGAGGATGACGGCGATGGCCCCGGCCTTGGTAATTGTCGTCGCGACGTATGAATAGTCGCGCTTCGAGAACATTCTCCAGTAGCCGCCATGGACAAACATGTGCACCGGCAGGGCCGTTCTTTTGCCCGCGGGAAAGAACAGGTCCATGGTTTCGGTCGGATCCGGGCCGTAGGCCACCTCCGCGGTCATCGCAATGGTGGCGCGGGCGGCCTCGCTGCGGTCAACGATGTCTTGCACGATTTCGTCAAAATCCGCGACGTGGTCGCGGATGCGAAAGGGATCGCCTTGCATTCTTCCTCTGCTCACATGCTGATGGCGAGGTATTTCGCCTCCATGAACTCAGCAATGCCGTGATGCTGTCCTCCCTCGCGGCCGAGCCCACTCTGCTTGACGCCGCCGAAGGGAGCTGCCGGATCGGACATCAGCCCGCGGTTGAGAGCGATCATCCCGGCCTCGATCTTGGAGGCCACCCGCATGCCACGCGCCAGATCGCGGGTGTAGATGTAGGCAGCAAGCCCATATTCGGTGTCATTGGCGCGTGCGATGACCTCGGCCTCGGTTTCGAAGCTAGAGATTGGCGCTACAGGCCCGAATATCTCCTCATGCGCCATCTTTGAGTCGCCTGGCACGTCGCGAAGCACTGTAGGAGGGTAGAAGAAACCACGTCCGGACAGGACTGAGCCGCCGCACATGATCCGCGCACCGCGTGTGACCGCGTCAATGACAAGGCGGTCTATCTTCTCGACCGCCTTTTTCGTGATCATGGGTCCGCATTCCGTATCCGGGTCGGTGCCGGCGCCGACCTTGAGCGACGACATCCGCTTCTCAAGTCCGTCAGAGAAGGCTTCGTAGATGCCAGCTTGCACATAGAGGCGGTTCGCTGCGGTGCAGGCCTCGCCGGCGTTGCGCATCTTCGCCACCATCGCGCCATCAAGTGCCGCTTCGAGATCGGCGTCGTCGAACACAATGAATGGGGCGTTGCCGCCTAGTTCCATTGAACACGAAACCACATGCCTGGCAGCCTCTGCCAGCAAAGCGCGACCGACACCCGTCGAGCCGGTGAAGGAGAGTTTGCGTACTCGCGGATCGGCCAGCATGGCTGCCGTCACAGGGCCGGGACGCGAGGTTGTCAGGACGTTGACCACCCCCGGTGGAACGCCTGCCTCCTGATAGAGCGCGGCGAGTGCGTAGGCCGTGAGGGGTGTCTCGCTGGCCGGCTTCAGGATCACCGTGCATCCAGCGGCAAGTGCCGGCGCGATCTTGCGCGTCGCCATCGCGGCAGGAAAATTCCAAGGCGTGATCAGGACGCAGATGCCGATCGGTTCGTAGTCGACCACAATGCGATTGGTGCCGGAGGGGGCAGTGCCAAATTCGCCAGTGATGCGAACGGCCTCCTCGGCATTCCAACGGAAAAATTCCGCGGCATAAGCGATCTCGCCGCGGGCATCCCGGAGCGCCTTGCCGTTTTCCAATGCGATGAGAGTCGCGAGCGCCTCTGATCGTTCCGTCATCAGTTCAAAGCAGCGTCTGAGGATCTCGGAACGCTTTCGCGGCGACGTTGTTCGCCAGCCATGGGCTGCCTTGGCAGCGGCTTCAACGGCAGCGGCCGCGTCGTCCACGGTCGCATCGGGCACAGCGGCGATGACAGCCTCGGTCGAAGGATCGATGACAGGAATTACCCTGCCATCCGCGGACTGCCGCCATTGGCCGCTAATATACAGTCCGTGCGAGATTGTGTGGAAGTCGCTGATGCCCTGATCATCCGCCAGAACCTGTGAAGACGTGTTCATCTCGATATTCCCGATTGTTTACATGACGCAGCTGGCGAGGTCGCCATCAAAGGCAGCCTGGACCAGGCGCCGCATGGACCCCAAATCGAATGGCCGCGGATTGTTCTTGATGAGGCGTTCGATACTGATCGCTTGTTCCGCCGTCCAATCGAGCTTATCGGCGGGAAGCCCTAGCTCGGCTAACGAGGGAGTGATCCCGATTGCCCCAAACAGCCGACTGACCTCGCCTATGGTCGCGTCGGCCAACTCTTCGGCCGTCCGGCCTTTTCCATCGAGGCAGAGCGCGTTGGCGATCTCGGCCATCTCGGTCGCTGCGGCTGTTCTGTTGTACTTCATGACATACGGCAACATGGTGGCGACACCCAATCCGTGAGCGGTGTGGGTTATCGCGCCGACCGGATATTGCACGGCGTGCGCTGCCGCTGTGCCGGCCGTTCCGAACGCACAGCCGGCTGCAAGTGCACCCATCATCACCTCAGCCCGGGCGTCCTCGTCAGCGGGCTGGCGGTATGCCGTTTCAAGGCTTCGGCCAAGCAGCTTGATCGCCAGCAGGGCGAAATGATCGGTCAAAGCGGTTTTGCCGATAAAGACATGTTTCTGCGAAAGGCCGGGATCGGTGCCACGCCTGACCGCAGTGAAGGCCTCGATTGCATGCGTCAGCGCATCGGCGCCTGCAATCGCCGTCAATCCCGGCGGGCATGTCATCGTCAGTTCAGGGTCGCAGATAGCCGCAGCCGCGATCAGATACGGGCTGGAGATGCCGACCTTCAGCGTGCGATCCGGATCGGAGATCACCGCGACCGGGGTCACCTCGGAGCCGGTGCCGGCTGTCGTCGGCACCGCGATCAGCGGCAGCGTCGGACCAGGCACCTTGAACTCGCCGTAGTAGTCCTGGAGCTGGCCGCCGTGACTGATGAGCAACGCGGCGCATTTGGCCATGTCGAGACAACTGCCGCCGCCAATGCCGATCACCATGTCGGGCGCGAACTTCCGCGCCTGTTCGGCGCAGACGGCGACGGTGTCTCGGGGTACGTCGGGTAGCACACGGTCATGCACAAGCACGTCGATCGAGGCGGCCCGCAGCGCCGCTACGATCTCCGCGAAAGGGCCCGTTGCGGCAAAACGTTCATCGGTGCAGACGAGCGCGCGACGCCCGAGCCGGGCCGCGACGGTCGCAATGATGTGGCGCTGGCCCTTCCCGAAGAGGATTTCGCGCGGCAGCCTTATGGCAGCGAAAAGGCTCATAATCTGAGTCCTGTCGTGTTGTTTGGATTGGAATGCGAAAGGGCGCTGAGCTCGGCCCAAAGCTTGGGCTCGATGTCAAACCCCTCCTGCAGCGCGGTTGCATACCGACGTGTCGAACCATCGCCCGGAATGCAGACGGTCCGTTCGGGTTCGGCAGGTGAGGAAGCATGGGCCGCGGGGGCGGCACGCTGCTCCAGCAGGGCCACCGCAAGCGCCACTGCGTTATCTCGAAACAGCTTCAAATCGTATCCTCTATAAAATCGTATAGGATATAGGATTGTACTGTCCGGAGCATCGTGTTAGCAACTCAATGTGTCAAGAGGCAAAACATGCAGGCCATGAACTTACCCAGTGTAGACGAAGCGAACCTCGCCGGCGGGCGTATCCAGCGCTCCAGCAGCTTGGTTGAGGACGTCTACGAAGCGATTTTTGCGCAACTCATGTCGCTGAAGATTGCGCCGGGTTCCCGCATCACGGTCGACAGTCTGGTCAAGGAATTCAACGTATCTCACACGCCGATCCGCGAGGCGCTCGGCCGGCTCGAAGGCGAAGGCCTTGTGCTGAAGACGCATCTGATCGGTTACCGCGCTGCCCCCCAGATCACGAAGCGACGGTTTGATGAGCTCTACGAGCTTCGCCTGCTGCTCGAGCCTCATGGCGCGGCCAAGGCAGCCGCGCTCATGGACGAGGCGAAGCTCGCCCAGCTTCAGGAATCAGCCGGCGTCATGGCGCGCCGTGAGGGCAAGGACGAGCGCCTGCGGTATTCCAACTTCGCCCGCCAAGACGCTATTTTCCATGACAAGGTCATGGAATTCGCCAACAACGAACTCGTGCGCGAAACGCTGGCGCACCAGCATACCCACTTCCACATATTTCGCCTGATGTTCCATTCGCGCGTCACCGAAGAGGCGCTTGACGAGCATGAGGCCATCCTGGCCGCTTTCGCTGCGGCCGATCCTGCCGCGGCCGAGCAGGCGATGCGTCGTCATATCGAGCATTCCCGCGACCGTTTGTTGCTGGCGTTCGACTGAGACTGTCCCGATGCCTTTGATCACGCAGGCCAATGCCAAGGAATACTACTTCCCCGATTCACCCTTCTAAAACCTCAAACCGCCGGGCGAGTACATGTCTCGCCCGGCAGTTGTCACAGGAAAGGAACGACCATGCCAGGCAAAAAGATCCTGATGCTGACCGGTGAGTTCACCGAGGAATACGAAATCTTCGTCTACCAGCAGGCGATGGAAGCGGTGGGCCACACTGTTCATGTCGTGTGCCCAGACAAAAGCGCCGGAGACGTGATCAAAACATCGCTGCACGACTTCGAGGGCGATCAGACCTACACCGAAAAGCTCGGCCACTATGCGCTGATCAACAAGACCTTCGCCGACGCTGAGAAGCAGCTGGATCAATACCACGCTGTTTACTGCGCCGGCGGTCGTGGCCCCGAATACATCCGCACCGATAAGCGCGTGCAGGCGATGGTGCGCCACTTCCACGAAACCAAGAAGCCGATTTTCACGATCTGCCATGGCGTGCAGATCCTGATTGCGGTCGACGGTGTCGTGCGTGGCAAGAAGGTCGGCGCACTGGCGGCGTGCGAGCCCGAAGTGACGCTTGCCGGCGGCACCTATATCGACCTGTCTCCAACGGAGGCATATGTCGACGGCACGATGGTTTCAGCTAAGGGCTGGACGGCGCTTGCCGCGTTTATCCGCGAATGCCTGAAGGTGCTTGGGACGGAAATCCGCCACGCGTAGACCTTTGTTCCGACGCATCCCAAAGGGTGCGTCGGTTCCCTTGTTGTGGAAGGGAACTTGTCACCGCCAATTCGGCCTCGATCATAAAACGCCTGCATCGCGCTGAGTTTGCCCCCCAGGGTCAAAGCTCTTTCGCTATGCGTTGACGTTCGTTTCATCAAATCCTGTAAGCGAACGCATCAGTGTTTCCCTTGCTGAAGCCAGATGCGCTCGGCAGGCCACCTCAATCCGAGTGGAATTGTGGCTCTCAAGCGCATCGATATAGGCGACGTGTTCGTGGAGCGCGGCAAGGTTGCGCTGCTTTTCGTCCTGCTTGTTCCACTGATAGTGGTAGTGACAAATGAACGTGATGATGTCGTAGAAATCATCGATAAAGCGGTTCGGCGACGCCTCGTTTATGAGCCGGTGAAACCGGTTGTCCAGGCCGGAGAAGTCGTGAACGTCAAGGACTTCGAGTGATCCACCAGTGGTGGGGGGGGGGGGGGGGGGGGGCCCCCCGCGGGGGGGGGGGGGGCGCGGGAGGGCGGGGGGGGGATGTATTGAGATGACGACCAACACAAAAAAGCGCCGGGGCGAGCGCCC
>NZ_JAMYUP010000070.1:0-27553 GCF_040323155.1 Mesorhizobium sp. M0060 | reverse complement strand
CGCTCGCCGCCGGCGTGCGCGGCGATCTGTCGGAGGGCGAACGGGCCAAGAAATTCGCCGGCCACTCACTGCGCGCCGGCCTCGCCTCGTCGGCCGAGGTCGATGAACGCTATGTGCAAAAACAGCTCGGCCATGCCTCGGCCGAGATGACGCGAAAGTATCAGCGCCGGCGCGATCGTTTCCGCGTCAATCTCACCAAGGCGTCCGGGCTCTGATGCCCCCGTTTTGTCCGCTGGGATGATGCGGTCAGATCTCAGGCGATAACAATTACCTCATCGAGCACAGCGAGCGCTGTGTCCAGACTATCGGCGGCCGACGCTTCGTAGTCAGGCATGATCATCAACTGCGTTATGGCACGGCCCACAAATTCCGGGTTTAGCTTTTCCAACCGATCCTTGGTCCGGGAGACCTGTTCCGGGAATGCGCGCAGATTGAAGCGAACAAATGACGAGGTCTCTTATCCCCGACACGAATAGCTCGCGATCTCATCGGGATTTCCCTTACCGCCATAGGCAGCTTGAGTGGGATAAGCGCAGATCGGCTGGTGCTTGCCGGGGAATGCCTTGCTGCCAGCCGCGAGAGAATCCGGAGCCTTGTCTTGGTTTATCCAGCCCTCGATGGCGGCCAAAGGATCAAAGTCGTCGAAGGCTTGGCCATCGCCGCAGTGGGTCATCCCCGGGATTATGAACATGCGCACGAAACGGCGAGTCGCTTCCAAATCGCCGCCGCTTGTGACCTCGACGACTTGCTTGTACCAGCGCACCAGATCGTTGGCTGAGAAGACCGGATCGGAAAGTCCCTGAAACAAGAGCAGCTTTCCACCGTGGGCAGCGAAGCTGGTGAGATACGTGCCGGTCGCATCATTGAGCTTGGCCGTATCCGCAACGCGTGCCGGATCCTTGTCGAAGTCGAACTTAAGGGGGTCAAAATTCGGCGCCGGGGGCGTCATGAAGTAGTATTGAAGCGAGCGGGCTCCCAGAACGATGTTATTTGCATCCGACTGGGAAGTGGGGGAATTGCCCAGCTTCCACATTCTCCAGTCCGCGCCCGCAACGCCCGTATCATATGGCCAATCGCTGTAAAGCTTTTGGCCATCGGAGCTTTCCGGACCCGCGAACGCGCGGCTCATGGCCTGCACTTGACCAGCCGTGAGGCAGCTGTCCGTCTTATCGCCTTGGCAGGACAGGACCTTTGGGTCGAACCGGCACTGCTGCCAGGCGTTGATGACGCCATCCTCAATGCCATCGCGGGCATCACAGGCAGCGAGAACCGCCTTGGCGACGATGTTCAGATCCTGCTGGGAGAAGGCGCGGGATAGAATGGGATGGCCGGCCTCATCCTTGGGAGCGATGCTCATGTACTGGCGAGTATCCCAGGCTTCGGCAATGTTGGCGGCACTGAGACGAAAACCCGGGCTACCTGCAACAATGCCGTCGAACTCGAGCGGATATCGCTGAGCCGCTATCAACGCCTCACGACCGCCATTCGAGCATCCCATGAACACCGACTTTTTCGGAGCCGCCCCATAGAACTTGGCAATCACCTGCTTCGAGACCGAAGTGACTTTGCCAATGGAGGCGTACGCAAAATCAATGCGTGCGGCTTGATCGACCCCGAAAGCCGGATCGGGGCTTGGGTGCCCGCCATCCATGCTTACAACAGCGTAGCCGCGCAAGAGCCCGGGAGCCGCGGTCGAGTTCCGGCAAGGAATGGTCCCGACGGCCGGCGCCAGGAAGCCATCAACTGCGCCGCCGCCCTGGAAAAGGAACATGTCGTTCCAGGTCGTCGGAAGACGCACCTCAAACCGGGTGCCATATGATTGACCATCGACCCCCTGGCGTTTCCCGATAACACCTCGGACAAGGCAGTGCCCGCCCACTTTTACCGCCTGAGGCGAGGCGCCGGTGAATGCAGTGAAGGGATCTGCGGGGATCCCCTGCGGCTTTTGAAGGCTAGCCTCGGTAAAGATCACGCTTGGAATTTTGAGCTTGGCGATGGACCGGCACGCCTGATCCGACGCGTTTGCCGCCAGTGCAGGCGCACATACACATATGATCGCCAACATCAGTGCCAGCGTGCACCCGCGGTCCCGCAGCTTGAGCCCGTTAGCCAAGAACATACCCATCCTCCCTGGATGCGCCCGATAGCCCGAAAGCTGATCGCATTGGTAGCTAGTTGTGAGCTTTCAGTAGGTTGTCCATCCGGTCCGAACCGGGAAAGCTGAGATTGTCGAAGCTTCAGTGACTCCAGGGGGACCGGATGAACATCCATAAGAATACCGGTCTGACGCCGCTCGGTCGAGAGCGGATTTTTTGCGCCTGGGCGCGCCGGCAGCACCTCGAGGTGTTGCCGCCTGATCCGCAGACCGTCGGCCTCTACATCACGGCCTGTGCATCCAGAAAGGTTACAGGAGACAAGAAACCAAACTCTGTGGCGACGATCGAGCGCCGTCTCTCCTCCCTGGCGTGGAATTATACGCAGCGTGGCGAGCCGCTCGATCGAAAGGACCGCCATATCGCCACCGTGCCCGCCGGCATCCGTAACAGCCACGCAAAACCGTCTGTGCAGAATGAGGCCATACTTCCCGAAGACCTGATCGCCATGCTGGAGACGGTGCTCCGCAAGACCCATCAGGTCGCCCCAGGCCAGAGCAACCGGCTCGTCCCCGGGGAGGACGAAACGGTCGACCACTCCGCTTGTTCGACTTGTGTTCGGGCGACTATCCCGGCTTCTATGCATCGCGCTTCGGCGCGGCGAGCTTTGTCCAACGCGCCAAGCCTTTGCACCGAATCGCTGTAGACGGAAGTCGCGGCGAGCTTCGCGTTGTTGATCGGAGCATCGAACCAGGCGTCGTATCCGCGGTATCCACCCCATCGTCTGTCGCGCAATCTGTTGGCGAGCGCGTCCTCAGCCGTTCGATCGCGGCCGTCTTTGCCGCAAACTATTATATGGCGGCCGCCGATGCCATTCGGGCCCGCAATATCTCAGGGGTTGAAGGATCGTCGATCAGTTTTCCGATGTCTTGGCGGGCCGCGATGATCTGCACATGACCCTGCAAAGATTGCGCGTAGTAGGAAATACTGGTGCAACTGGTCACCCCAGGCGTCAGGATAATCGTAGAACCAATCGAACGAATGCACGCATCGCGGTTTGCCTACAGCACTGCTCTCCTGTCCCGATAGCGCAAATTCGCGGTTACCTCCGGCCACGAACAGTCGGACCAATTTTATTTGTAGGTTAGACCTTCGTCCTCGGCAAGATTGGCCAAGTGATGACTCGCTGCTGAATTGCCGGCCCGCGCGTGATGAGCGCGAAGGCGTCAGGTGCCCCCGCCGTCAAGACTCAAGCCGCAACGCAATCAGGCGGGAGTGCCTTCCGCTAGGTGGGGATGGACTGGCCGCCGAAGTCAGAAGCAGCAAGCCTGGAGCATAATGGAAGACCTCGACCATGTGAAGCAGGCCGTGAAGGGCGACCTAGCCTATTTGCAGCCACCTGCTCAAAGCCGCGACATGAAGCCAGCCGCCAGCCTGCTAGTCGACAGCAACCGTTCAGCTTGCTGCCGCCGACCGCTTGAAAACGATGGTCACCTTCGTCCCTTTGTTGGCGCTGGACTCGACGGCTAGCTGCGCCTTGGCGTTCTCGGTCAGCGATCGCGCGATCAGCGCTCCGAGCTTGCCTGGTTTGGGCCACACCTCGCCTTCCGGCAGGCCGATTCCGTCGTCCGCCACTATAACTCGGCAGCCGTCGCCATCGACGACGCTGTGCAGTGTTATCGTGCCGCCATCGCGGCCCCGGAACGCATGCTTTAGTGAATTGGTCAGCAATTCGTTTACGACCAGTCCCGCCGGCATGGCGACGTTTATTGACACGGGATATGTATCCACCTTCATATCCAGCCGGATTCCCTCGACCGCATGCGAGCTCATGACCGCGGACGCGATCTGGCTGAGATAGACGCCAAGATCGACCTCCTCCTTCGGCTCGTCGGCCGTTAGCGTCTGGTAGAGGATCGCCAGAGCGTCGACGCGACCGGCGAGCCGCTCAAACCGTCTCCGGTCGGCCTCGGTCGCGTTGCGGCTTTCCAGCCGGATCAGCGCGGTGATCATCTGCAGGTTGTTCTTCACCCGGTGCTGCAGTTCGCGCAGCAGCGTGTCCTTCTCGCTGACACGCTCCTCCGCCGAGCGCTCATCTCCCGCCTCGCCATGGGCGGATACGTCGACCAGGGCCACCAGTCGGAAGCACACCTTGCCGTTGTCGTCTTCGATCACGTTGGAATAAACGTCGACGATCGCGGGTTTGTCCTCGCCGCGTTCCAGCCTGAAGGTGCCGACCAAATCGGTTCCTTCGACCACGGCCTCGGCTAGCGGCCTGTCCTTTTGCTGATGGAGGCCTGTGCCTAAAAGGGCCGCCCAGTTTTCTTGGGTGAGCCTGGCGGCTGTCAGGCCTGACAGTTTCTCGAATTCCGGATTGGCGTAGACCACGCGCTCTTCACCGGCAAGGTCCGAAACGGCTATGGCGATCGGCACCTGGTCGAGGAATTTCTTGAACTGTTCGCTTTCCAGTGCGGTTGCAAGGTCAGGTGTATCAAGCAACTGCTCGACCGCTTCGGCCTTCTCTGAATCCGATGTCATTTGCGCGCCTGTTTTGTGCGCATATTATCAACAATGCGGCGAGCCTGCCATCGCCAAAACTGGAGCTGCATCTCACATTTCGCATCACGCATCTGACAACAAGCTCTGCATCGCGTAACGGCCGCACGTCTAGCATTGCGACCGGCCGAAGGAGAGCGGCAAGGATCGGCTACAATCCAGGTGCCTGGAATGTCGAAGCGACCGGTCAAGTGGGTACGCTGCGGAAGATCGATAGAGCAGGCATTCAGGGAGAATGAGTTCGCGTGCCGGCCTCGGCGATACGTGCCGACACTGTCAACCTCATGACCGCATGCGGGCTGAAAGAGCAGCGCTTCGCTCCAGCGGTAATTCAGGCCGCTAGCTGCCTAACTGCGGCAAGCCCATCGATCGTGTATGTTGAGACGCTATTGCCGATGCCTAAATATCGAACCCGTCATGGCAATCGTTGTGACGGGAAGCGCTCGCTTATGGGCTGTGCTGGAATGCGCATGAAGTATGCGCCTGTGCGCCGCTTCGTTGATCTCTTGGCCTTCGAGGAAGTCGTCAATCTCATCGTATGTGAGACCGGGACGAGGTTCTCCAGGTCGGCGGTCGGAATCTTTTCAACAAGATCAGACGGCGCGCCCAGATACACTGCCAAGGCGCGAACTCTGCGCTTGTTCAGCCCGGAAAGAGGAAGAATGTCTGCGGCACCATCGCCGAACTTGGTGAAGAAGCCCATCAAGGCCTCGGCTGCTTCGAAGCGACTTCTGAAAAAGAAGTGTGGGTTTGCTCTCATACCCTTTGCTGAAAAATGTTGTCATAGAGCGCATGGAATGCCACGCGCTTCGAATCGGAGTAGCCATCCGGGAAGCCTGAAGCCCCTTTGAAGCGCATGTCCGGCAGCTATTCATAGCGTGGATGACTTTGATCGAAACAAACGATTTCATAACACTTCGGAAATCTTGCATGGACAAAAGCACGTCCGCACCGGTCACCCATCCAAAGGAGAAAATCTTCCATGCGCCCTGACGTGCAGTGGAGGTCGTGCCGAGAAGTGAGTTGCAACTGGCCGATCATGTCGGCGGTTCGACGCTAGTCGTCCCCAATGTTCCTGAGCTGCGAAGTCTTGCAGGCGAGCCAGCTGCCCAGCGCGATTCTGCTTGTGGCGGGCTTTTTGCCGCAGGCAGTCCGCTCGTTTGGGCAGCGGATTGGAGACCCGGCCGGCAGCGCTACCATACAACATCAGCGCATCTACGCGGTATTGCCGGGCTTCCAGTCGGTGCCATGTTTGGCCGACGAATGACGCGATGCGGCCTCCTGCACAAGCGAAGGCGTTATCGGATGTGCGACCGGGAAGCAGGCGGACAGTGCAGCACATGTCACTCGCCTGTGCGACGGTCTTTCGGGGAATGAAATCGGGCCAGTTCACGGCGCGGCATTATTCGTCAACAGCCGCCCCTTCGCAAGGATATAGGCAGCCCGCGTCACAAGTTCGTGCTGCAGATGAAAACGGCATCGCCGGCATGCAAGTCAGCAGCCGCTCAAGATTCGATGATCCAGCCAAGCTCTCGGCGTCATGGAACGGCAGGCGCCACGATCGAAGCATCTCATGTTGATTCAGGCGGACCCTTATGAGGCGTTCTTTGATGCCGGTGATGCCTGACAGGCGGTTGCAGCTGCAAGCGACAACGCGGCCTATTTAGTTGGAAACGGTCTGAGGCAGGCCAATTTGGCTTGCCCGTCACTATGTGGAGAAAGAAATGCTGTGTCTAGGAATTAGCGGCGGACTTGACCAAGTCCATGAAAACCGATTCGAGCTTCCGAACGCCTTTATGCACGATGGCGCCGCGGTGCTCGTCCGAGACGGACAGGTGATAGCCGCCGTCGAAGAGGAACGCCTCAATCGGATCAAACACTCCAACAAGCTCCCAATTCGTTCGATTCAATACTGTCTGTCAGCGGCGGGGGTTCAGTTCAGCGACATTGATCGTGTCGCGGTCTACGCAAGCGAGCCCTATGCCAATGCCATGCTTGAAGGTATTTCCGCATCCCACCCGGACATTCTCTCCATTCCGTTGAGTGCTAAATCGTTGGTGCAGGATCTGTTAACGCGTGAGTTCGGCACTAAGTTGGACAGTTCGCGTATTTCATTCGTAAGTCATCATCAGGCGCACGCCGTGAGCGCCTTTGCAATGTCGGGCTTCGAACAAAGTCTCATTCTAGCGATTGATGGCTGTGGTGATTTCCTATCGGGCCTCTTGGCGGTAGGGTCTGGCACAGAAATTACGGAAGTCGAGGCTTTCCCCGAGAACAATTCTCTTGGGCTGTTTTATCTCGAGACGATCCGCTATCTCGGCTACGGCTTGTTCGACGAGTATAAGGTAATGGGACTCGCGCCCTACGGCGACCCCGCTCCCTATCGCGAGCTCTTCGAGCAGTTCTACGAGCTCTCCGCCAACGGGGGTGGCTACCGTGTTCACCTCGACCGCATCGGTCCGGCGTTGCTCCGCAACATCGAGGTCAGGCGAAAGGGAATGCCCTTCACCCAGCAGCATCGAGATGTGAGTGCGTCACTGCAGGAAGCGCTTGAGCGGATCGTGTTCCACATTCTCCGGCATCACCGTGAGGCCACTGGCATGAAGCGGTTGTGCCTGGCGGGAGGGGTAGCCCACAACTGCACGATGAACGGTAAGCTGCTGTATTCAGGGCTTTTCGAAGACATCTTCGTGCAACCCGCGTCTCACGACGCTGGCTGCGCATTGGGAGCTGCGCTGATAGTCTCTAACGAGATGGGCCGCCCCGCGCCGTGTGAGCGACTGCAGGAGGTCTATTGGGGTCCTGATCTCGGGAGCGACCGCGCCGTGCAACAGGAACTGAATGCATGGGCCGGACATCTCGAGGTTGAACGCTCTGATGACGTGGCAAGCAGTGCAGCCGACTGGATCGCCAACGGCGCCGTGATCGGCTGGGTGCAGGGTCGTTCGGAGTTTGGGCCACGTGCGCTGGGCAACCGCAGCATTCTTGCCGACCCTCGGCCCGCCGCAAACAAGGACCGAATCAATGCGATGGTCAAGAAGCGCGAAGGCTATCGGCCCTTCGCGCCATCTGTGCTGGAGGAGGATGCGAGCGAATTTTTCGACCTCCCGGACGGCAAGCGCGAATTTCCATTCATGAATTTCGTCGTTCGCGTGCGTGACTCAAAGCGCGCCTTGCTCGGCGCCATTACGCACGTCGACGGTACCGCTCGCCTGCAAACAGTATCGCGCAACGCCAATCCCGCTTACTGGGCAGTCATCAATGCGTTCAAGAAGCGCACAGGCACTCCAATTCTGCTCAATACGTCCTTCAACAACAATGCCGAACCGATCGTGGATTCGGTTGCGGACGCGATTGCCACATTTCTGACGACAGAGCTGGATGGACTTGTGGTCGGGCCCTTCCTGGTAAAAAAGCGGGCTGCAACGCTGCAGGATTGGACTGCGCTTGCGGTTTCATTGCCGCCCTATGTGTCCCTCCATCAAGACCGTGCGTACACAGCGCAAGATCGTCAGGAGACTGTCTGCGAGATCAATACGAACCACTCGAGCAGTGACAGCGTGCGAATTTCACACGACTTGTTTAATCTGCTGATGCGGATTGAGGGCGAAGCCGTGTTGGGAGATCTCCTCAATACAATTGCGCCGGATCAGGCTAAGCGTGAAGCTCTGATGGAGGGCCTGCGACGGCTGTGGGAGCAGCGCCTCGTTCGATTGCATCCCTCACAAGCTGCTCGCATGGATCAAGACTGCGATCAAACGCTGGACCAGCATAACAGGCTCTCAGCGTGATAGAGGTGCCGCTATCCAAGCTCGGCGAATAATGGTGTTCATCGATGCCGCCTGCCACCTCACCGCTGGCAGGCAGTCGACTTCATCACAGGGTTGATTCGTCCACTTCACCTTGGACGACCGGACGCGCAGAAAAAAGCGGCTGCGGCGGGTCCTTGCTAGCCACCGTGATGCGGGACCACAGCGACAGGGCGTGCCCGAGACGGTCAATGCGGCCGGCGGTGTCGTCGCCGGCGGCGACGGTCGCATTCAGGATCAGCATCGACCAAAGAGCGAGGCCACTGCCGTTATGCTCCGAGATCTGGGGACGGCGGCATGGCGATCACCGTCTACTCGGCGTTGCCGAACTCACTGCATGCGAGACCGTGACGAAGCCCTTCACATTGCGGGTCGGGACATAGCTGGCTTTCTTGGCGCGCTACCATCGCTAGAGATGCAGACTTCGCCCAACAGCTCCTGCTGGAGCGCGGCTTGGATCTGATGGCAGAATTCTTGCGGAGACGCGGACAAAGTGGGGAGCACTCCAACCTACACACGCGTCACTGGGCTATCAGTGTTGACCGTATAATCTTCGGAATGGCAATGGCATATTTTACAAAGCACGACGGCAATCAAATTATATACCGCAGCTGGGAAGAGCCGGAACAGTCAAGCGCAAGGATGAGAATTTTGGTCCTCAAGCTTGATCATGTCGGCGACTTTTGGATGTCTCTAGGGCCTCTAAAGGACCTTCGTCAGCGTTTTGCGCATGCCCACATTACGCTGGTGGTGGGAAGCTGGAACATCGCTACTGCAAAACAGTTCGACCTCGCCGACGATCACGTTGCTTTTGACTTTTTTCCTCGCAACCCAAAAGTCAAAACGCGCAAAGAAGCCGCGGACATAAGGCCGCTGCTGACCGGCGAGTTTGATCTTGCCATTGATATGCGTGTTCCGGAAGAAACAAGGCCGATCTTGCTTGAAGTTCCCGCCAGGCACCGTGCGGCGATAGTTGATCCGTACAGCATGCATCAGATCGATATTGCGATAGCGCCATTCAATCTGAAACTGCGCAGAACCATTTTCTACAAGCTGGTCCAAAAAATAGGGCTTGCTAACAAAATCCCCCGTAGATGGCTTGATTGGTTCATTGACCGTAAGCAGGTGCGTCTCCAGCATGTGTCAGAAATCCTCCTCTTTCTGGTCGCAAAGGCAGCTGCCTATTTCGAAAGCGGAGCGGGTCACCCACAGAATTCGACTACAGGCAATGCCCCGATTGTCGTGGCTCCGTTCTCCAATTCCAGCCTGCGAGATTGGCCGATTGAAAGTTTTGGCAAAGTTGTCGCTGCTCTTTCGACCCGTGGTGAGGTGGTCCTCGTTGGCCGTGGCGAATGCCTGGAAGCGCTTGAGGAGGTTGCGAAGATAGCTAGGGAACGTGGAGCCGCGAACATTCGGACGGCTGTCGACTTGTCAGAATTGGAATTCAATTGTCTCGTGAATTCGGCCGCGCTCGTCGTTTCGAACAATTCAGGCACCGGCCATGTCGCTGCCCAGCTTGGCCGCCCTACTATCGGCATTTTCACGGCGTCACATCTACCTGAGATTTGGGGGTTTCGAGGTCCCTTGGTCAGCATGCTTATGAGTGTTATTGAATGTCGCGGATGTGGTCTGGACCAAGTGCGGCATTGTCCGGTCAAAGTCCGATGCAAGTTCGACATCACGCCGGATCTCGTGATTGCCGAGGTAAACGCCTTGATGAATCATTGTAAGGGTACGGCACAAGCTTAGTGGCTCGCGGTCACCACAACCGCGATTGCCCAGCCCTTGTCGCTGATTCAATCGCTACAATCATCTAAAGGCCGAAATTCAGAATCGAATCGACTTGTTCGAAGGACCGCAGTGGCGATGTCACATTGGCCGACAGGTGGCATAGAGCGGCGCCTGAGAATGAAAGTGCCGCCGCCCAGCCTTCATAGCCGTTCCTCCTTTGTGGCGTGACGGCCCGAAAGTCGCCATCGCGTCAGATGTTCATCAGGTTCGGGATAGCCGGGGCTCGTCCGGCGACAGTCATGGCAGCGACTTCGCTTGTGGACCCGCTCATCCGGCCGCCAAAAACAAATGCGCCTCCTAAGCCGTAATTGATCCGCCGGAGCTGACCAAAGCCACCTTGCTCTGGGTTGCGGCAATGGCGACTGGGGCGAGAAGCCGAGAAGAACCGATGCGGCGAGAAATCCTGAGACCATCCGCCACGAGACGTCGCCAGGGAACGTAGTGGGCGAAGGCGGCCGAGCGGCTGCGTCGGTCCCCGCCCTGGGACCGCTAGGTGGCGCTTTCAGGCATCGAACTCCTCGACCACGCACACCGCCTCGACAGCTTCGATTGCGGCAAGCCGGCGCTCCATGCTTGGCTGGCCGGCTTCGCGCGAACGAACCAGGCGCGCGGGTTTACCCGCGTCCTGGTCGTTCACGACGAGGGAACAGTCGTCGGGTATTACGGCCTCGCGCCGGGCGTGATCCAGCCAAATAGCGCACCGCGCGCCATCCGCACCGGACGCCCGCCCGATCCGATCCCCTGCCTGCTGATCGGACAACTCGCCGTCGACCACCGCTATGCCGGACAAGGCGTCGGTAGCGGCTTGGTCAAGGACGCGCTGTATCGCTGCGTCGCCGGCGCCGACATCGTCGGCGGCCGCGCGGTGGTGGTGCGGGCGATCGACGCCGAGGCAGAGCGCTACTGGCAGAGCTGGGGCTTCATTCCCGCGCGGGACAATCCGTCGGTGCTCATGGGCTCGATCCAGGACGTGAGCCTCTGGCTGGCCGACAAAGGCCACTAGCTCCGCGCGCGTAGCGCCTCCGGAAGCGGCAGGTCTGCGCCGGCCTGCCGCCGACCGGGCTCTAGTTGCGGCGTCCCGCCGCTCCCCGAGCCGGCTTCGCCGTCTCGGCGTTCGGGTGACCCCTCACGCAGGGCCAGAGGGAGACGGCGGTCAGAGCGAGGGAGCCCTGGAGAGAAGGGAAAGTCATGATGTCGATGATATTCATAGGTGGTTCCACGCGAGATATTTGAGCTGCCGGAACCTGCCATCGCTCGGATCCGCCCAATCGTTGTTGCCGTGCACGGCGTGCTGATTGGCGACGCGTCTGGAGCCGATGCCGAGGCGCAGGGCCTGCTCGCGGGCTACGGCTACAAACATGTCGGGGTCTTCCATGCGGCCAAGGAACCCCGCAATGATCTGGGCGACTGGGCTGCCTACCGGGTCCCGTCTCCTGAAGGCGCTAGAGGATACTGGATCCACGCCGCCAAGGACCGGGAGATGGCGCGCGCCGATTTTGGGATGATAGTCTGGGACGGCGCGTCACCCGGCACGCCGTCAACGTGCTTCGGCTCGCCATGGCGAACAAGCCGAGGTCATCTACGATCTGGCCAGGGGCAGCATGGCGACTACGCACCATGTCGGAGACTGGTGCGCCATTGCTCCGCGATGCCGGTCCAGACATTCGGCGCGCCAAGCCGAAGCCCGCATGACGCCAGGCGAGCGCCTGGCGTTGCCGGGATGATGTACGCGCGGTCCCGGCGGGTCCAACGCGATAGGCTTGATCCGGCCCCGCGCCCCCAACTCCACTTGTATGAACGGCCGGGGCCGGCCCTTTTCGAAACCGGCTCACCGCCGCGTGGCGTTGTGCAGGATGATTGTCTTGACCCGTCTCGCATCTGAAGCGGGTGCAAGCCTGCCGCACATGCCGCTGCTTGGTCATCCAACCTGGCTGCGAGGCATCGCTACCGTGGGGCGTGGCGTTCGCTGCCAGTCGGCTCCGACCTCCAAACCGCTGTGCCGCCATACCGAACACGCAAGGCGGTTTAACCGCCAGGCTGCTGTTCAAGGTATTAACGACTCAAGCGGCATGACCGGAGAGGCTGGCGGGGTAAGCAGCTTCCATCGATCCGGCGGCATTGCGGATGTGGCTGGCGATGGCGGCCTGAGTTCTTGTCCATCTGCCGCATAGCGGGTGGTCAGATGCTGGTCGCGTTTCCGGCGAGCCGAAGCATTTGTCTCTCAAGGTCACCCGTTGGAAATCCAGCACCAGCGGCTTGTCGGGACAAGATAGTTGCTATTGGGATTTGGCCGCCGCAACCGCGAGCATCGCTTCTCCCATCCCATTGACGCCTCGGGCATTCAGCATTTCACCAGCGTTCTGAATGTCGCGCACCTCTTTGTTCTGGCTGAGTTTTGATTTACCAACCAGGCTGGTGATCTCGATTTCCAGGGCGACGATCGCCTTCACCATCGTGTCAATGAAGTCCTTCGGCGCGTCGCCCATCTTCCACGGGGCAGGCTGCGAGGCTTCATGCATGTGAGTGAGCTTCGCCACGTTACGGCGCACATAGCGCTCATCATCCCGGACAGTGATGCGTCCGTGGGCGTGGACGACGAGATAGTTCCACGTCGGCACCTGGTTATGGAATTCATGCTTGCTTGGATACCAGTTCGGCGAGATGTAAGCGTCAGACCGTCGAGCTCGTCCCGGACCGCATGGCGCTACGGCGTCACCTCCAGCCCGGCGAGACAGTCGTCATTGTCCGTGAGGGTGACCGCCGCCTCTACGGTGAGAATATTGATCGCCGGCAACTTATGGCGCCTGCCGACCCAAATTCGTTGAAGTCGTGCGCCGGCGTGATCTTGACCGCGCCGCTGCCTTTCTCCGGATCAGAATACTCGTCCGCCACCACCGCGATCCTGCGGCCGACGATCGGCAGAGGATTCGCTGCTAGCACCGTGGCAGTTTGACAACCCGGCCATCGGGGCGGTAGCACCGTCCAAGGCGAAGAGTCGCAGGGCAGACCGCACCCCATCGGGCTGCGCGACCCAGACCAGCTGACGCCCAACTGGCACACTCATCGCGCATCAGCACCGTGGATGCGACATCTACTTTGTTGCGAGCGCGATATCGGAACTTGGTTGTGACGCAGCTGTGCGTAAGCGCACCGCTGTCAGCAAGTGAGTGAGCGAAAGAACTACGTGGTGGAGGTGAGAAGTCATGCGGCGTCAAGATTCCCCGCCCTTTGCGGCAAACACACTGATCCCTCTTCAGAATCCGGTCTTTCGTTCGATCTGGACAGCCACGCAGATATCCAGCCTTGGCTGGCTGGTGCAGAGCGTGGCTATAAGCTGGCTTATGGCAACGATTTCAGCCTCCGATCTGATGGTTGCGCTCGTGCAGGCTGCATCGACACTGCCCGCCTTCTTCTTGTCGATCCTTGCTGGAGCGATTGCAGACAGCTTCAGCCGCCGCGGCGTGATGCTTGCCGGACATTGCCTGATCGCACTGGCATCCACGGCGCTGGCTCTCTCTGTTGGACTGGGCTTTGTCAGTCCATGGCTGATCTTGGGACTGAGTTTCTTGGCGGGATGCGGCTTTGCCTTGAATGATCCAGCCTGGCACGCCTCGGTCGGCGACATCCTGGAAAAGCGCGACATACCCGCTGCAGTGACGCTGATGTCGGTGGGGTACAACGTGGTTCGGAGTATAGGACCGGCGCTGGGCGGTGTAATTTTGGCTTTGCTGGGCCCCCTTACGGCTTTCGCCTTCGCTGCGCTGACCGACCTGGTCCCGTTGAGCGCTGTGCTGCGCTCCAAGTGGCAAGTTCGCTCTTCGCCTCTTCCGCGCGAGCGGATGACGACGGCCATTCATGATGGCATGCGCTTCACGGCAATCTCCTCGGAGATCAGAGTGGCGATCGTGCGCGCAACCCTGTTCGGGCTGTCAAGCATCTCGATCCTTGCTCTGCTCCCCCTCGTGGTTCGCGACCAACTGGCGGGGGGGCCAATTGTTTACGGCGTCCTGTTAGCCGGCTTCGGCACAGGCGCCTTCATCGCGGGCATTGGCAATAGCTACTTGCGACGCATCACGTCCCAAAATCGATTGATCACGCTCGCATCCGTTGCTTGCGCAACGTGTTGCCTTTTACTGGCTCTCACATCATCGGTGGCTGTAGCAGCGATCGCGCTTGCAATCGCTGGCGCAGGCTGGGTTGTCACCTGGACCGGAACCGACGTGTGTGTGCAGTTGGCAAGCCCAAGGTGGGTCGTTGGTCGCACCCTGTCGATCTATTACGCCCTGACCTACGGCGGCATGGCAGCGGGCAGCTGGATCTGGGGTGCTGTCGCGCAGTACTATTCCCTGACGTGGGCTTTGGAAGGTGCTGCAGCGGCGCTGTTGCTGGTTGCAGCCGTGGGAAAGCTATTGCCGGTACGGCTATGGGAGGAATCGGATCAAGGGGCCTTCGACTTCAGGCCACCAGAACTGGCCCTCGATTTGAAGCCCAGGAGCGGCCCGATCGTGATCAAGGTGGAGTACTCGATACCCGAGGAGAATATCGAGGAATTTCTGAGCTGCATGCGCGAAAGGCGGCGCGTTCAGAGCCGTGCCGGTGCGCGGGACTGGACTCTCCAGCGCGATCTTCAGAACTCGACTCTTTGGACCGAGACATTCCGCACGCCGACATGGACGGACTATCTTCGTCTAAACCATCGGCTAACGGTGACTGACAGGGAGGTAGGCGAGCGCCTTGCCGCTCTGCAGGTCGGTGATTCTCCTCCTCGTCTCTCACTTTCGATCGAGCGGTCGACAAGCCCCGCCCCCGGCAGCCAAGTCCAGCCTGTGCCCTTTGTATCGCGCCCGTAAGGAAACCAGTAACTTTTCTGGGTTCGGACACGGGAATGGCCGAGACCTACTCCATCTTTCGTCGGGACTGCCCGGATTGCCATACGTTGCGGCCGGTTAGGCGAGCATGAGGATTTGTGTGGCACGTACGTCCACCACGGGCAATGTCCAGCCCCACCGCCTCTGCCATCAGATCGGCTTGGGCACGGGTTCAGGTCGCCTGTCCCCCTGCATCGTGGCGAGCAGCGGCGAGCAAGGGGGCGGAGGGATCTCCCCGGTCTGCACGGAGCGAAGCGGGCAGACGGAGGAATCCGCCATCGGCGGCTTGCAGGGAGAGGGCCGCGCGCCTCTTTCCCTCCCTCACAAAACGTGCCGCCAAGCACGTTCACGTCGGCGCAGCCGTGCCGCAGAGCCGGCCGCAACAAAGAAGGCCTACAAGGCGGAAGCATCGAAATGTCCGCCAGCGGGACCAATTCAGTTCGGTGCTGGAGAAAGCGGTTCAACAGGGCGGCCGTAGGAGCACCAGCATAGCGCCGCCGTCAGGCGCGACGCGGACCGACAGCCCCGAGAAGGGCGCTGATTGATCGATCGAAATTGAATCGGCTCATTTTTATCAGCTGAAATATTCCATGAATTTTTCACGATGCTTCAGCGCGCGCGTGGATTTGATGCAGCCATCCAGGACTGCTGCATTGCCATAGCAATGGTCACAACCTGCTAGCGGGCTTCTGGAGATGGACGCGACGATCGGTCAGACGCGCTTCTATTGGCTGCCGTCGGCGCCAGACGGTCGCGGAGCTTCAAATCTGATCGGGCTCCCGAGCGAATTGCCGTCCTACGAGCATTCGGGACCGATCCCGGCCTACAGGCACGCCTTACTTCGGGCGGCGGATCAAGTGATCCGTGAGGGGAATGCCACGCCGGCATGGCTCGCCAATGACTTCAATGCCAACTGTCGGCAGTCACATCATAAATTAAGCATAGCTCCGCGACACATATCCAAGGTGGCGCACAATCCTGCGAATTGTCATCGCTGTGACAGCAATCGCCGCACCAAGCAAAGTGGCGAACTCGATTCTGCTCGTGAGATCCCAAAGTTCTCCGAACGGTATGAGATCCATGAAGCGAAACACGGCACCCTGAAGCAGGTAAAGCAGCAGTGTGCTCTGACCAAGCTCCACCGCGACAAAGCGAGCTACGCGAGTTGAATAGCCAACTCTCCAGCATAGGAATATAAGCTGCATCGCCACTGCAGAAGTTGCTACCGAGCCAGCGAACATCAGCAACACTTGTTTGTCCGACTGTGCATCGTAGATCAAAACGAGATTGTTGTAGACGTACGTCTCCTTTCCCCAAACAAGAAAGCACATGAACGCAGCCATCGAAAGTAACACCACAAAAATAACCTTGTGGCGCCTGATGCTAGCTGCCTGCCATCCGATCGGCTGCGCAAACAAGAACCCCAAACAAAAGAACGGGTATGTGTATCGTACCAACGGGGTTATTGACCACGGGACGGGCGCGATCGCGATCGCAATTGCAGATGCGCCTATGATCCACACCGACGAGCCATTGAAAGTCGTGAGCAACTTAATAAGGACGAAGGACGCGAAATCTGCCCAGATGAACCAGTATGTGCCAATGAACTCCCTAAAAAAATCCAACATTCCACTGGTTAAACTGTTCGCCGAAGACATTACGGCGGCCTTCGATATCCAAATCAACGCACACCAAAAAAGCATGGGCAATACTAGTTGCATTGCTCGATCACTGACGCCTTGACGGAACGATTTGCGCAGAATCGCTCCCGAAGAAAGATATCCACTTATCGCCATAAAGAGAGGCATGTGAAACATGTAGATTAACTTAAAATATGGCGACAGCCAAAAGGCGTCAGTGCCTCGATAGACAACATATTGCAATAGATGCCCAACTATCACCAAGATAATGAGTACGCCTTTGGCGAAATCGAAGCTTAGGTCTCGGTCCTTTACCCTTTCTTGGCGCGAGTCGCGCCCCTTCGAACCGACTGTTTTGTGATTAAGCATCAGACCTCCAGCCGATATCCTGCCGTTACTGCTTCCACTTTGGTTCTAGAGCTGTTCACGCACGGCATCTTCGGATCCCATTCTGGATTGTCGCACCCCAATCGGAGAGGATGGAGGGCCGCAGCACGACACAAGCGGAACAGGCCTGTTCTGGGCTAGAAGGCCGCAATATTTCCATTGAACTTCGTCCTCATCGCCTCAATAGCGGCAGTGCCGCCGCCTGGAATGTAGATCAACCGGAACTCAGGGCTCGCGCCGGCCAACTTCGATTGGTTTCGAATGGTCAAGCGGCGCCGGTCGGTCCATAAGCCTTCCTCAAGAAAACGGACCGTATCCGCTATTCTCTTTGGTCGGTAAAATCGATTGTGTTTATGGAACGCATGCGCACGATGGATACATGCGCATCAGGGCACGTGACCGCCCACGGATAGGACTTTGCTTCGGAGGTCACCGTCCTTTCGCGACTCTTGCAGTGCATGGATGAGGCAGCAATTCCCGCGGTGCAGCACCTTTCGAGCGCGTGCCACAAAATCGCTGGGTTCGACCTGCGCAGCGACTGGGTGGAGATCCGCCTGATCTAAAGCATCACCCATCCGACGGGCAACATCTCACGACGCGCCGAGCAGCTTGGCCAAGCATCCGCACTGGCCGATCTTGCGGGGCGTGCGATCGCCTCCTGATAGCATTCGAGCAACAAAATCGGCCTGTGCCGGCAATTTTGTCGTAAAGCTCATGGTGGCGACTCCCGCACGCGCGCAGGACAGCCGGCAGATCGCGCATCTTGGCGATCAATCCTGCCATTCGGCCCGTCGTCTTCTTTATTCCAATGGAGATCGCAATCAGGTCCGGCCGGTCACGCAGTGAAGTGTTCTCCCTTCGAGCAGCCACGTCGGCGCCGCTCAGCTCTTCGACGAGCGCGCCAGGACAGCATCGATCTCCGCAAATTCTTGCCAGCAGATCGTCCTCACATCATCATGCCCTTGGCTTCAACCGGGCTGGTGCCCTCCCCTTCCCGGCTTTTTGTCCCGACGCTCGGGTCGCGCCTTCCGGCCGGTCAAAGCCAAAAAACTCGTCGGGGCTGAGCGCCCACTCCGGCTTCTGCCAAATATTCGTCGGCGGGTTCGCAGCACCGCGGGCGCACGGGTGAGCTCGTGGGCAGGAGTGCGGATGGAAGTAGGTGATGCACATCGTCACCAGCACCTCAGATTGTGTGAGGTCCACGGCTCGCTCGTTTCCGCCGACGGCGGCGCGGCGGGCGTCGGTATACGCACGGCGGGTCCGTCGCCTTGGCCTCAGTTTCGGGGCAATGGCAAGCCCCGGTCCGCGCGGCGCCGAGTTGGGCGGAAAGATCGACGGCGCGCAACGCGGGGCTCCTACGCGACGAGCAGTTTTTCCCCCGGTCTGAACCCGGCCTCGACTTCAGATGCCGCAATGACCGTTGCGGCCCGGCGCGATTGATCGGGTCTCATGCCCAAAGCTGCCTCGGTGCCCAGTAGCGGCACCGCATGGCCCCACCCAGGCGCTGCGCCAGTAACGCGTCGGCGAGCCAGCATCCGACGGTGCGTTCGAAGCGATCTCATTCGGCGGCCATGATCGCGCCGGTCACCATGCCGCAGCGGAAAGCTGCCGAAGCTCGTCCGGCCAGGTCGCTGACCGCCTCGTCGTCGCGGGCGACGACCGAAATCTTCCCCACCGCAGCGAGGTTTCTCCCGTTAGAAGATCCTCAGCGGGATGGGCTGCCAGTTCACGCCCGGCCAACAGCATCCGGCCCGCAGGGCCGACCTCGTCTCCCGGTCGTGTGAGCAGAAGAACATCGCGAAGTGCGGCCTCATCCTCGACGCCGCGAGCCTGCTTCGCCGTACTGCGGCCGCCGAAAGCCCTAGGCGCTGTCACAAGGCGCCAGCCCACCTCTCTAGCTGGCGGACCATCTCATCGAGCGCGCCGATGGCCGCACCGGCAGTGATTGCAATGTCCTCAATGCGCCGCAACTGTTTGGGTCGGGGCAGCCCTGCGCAACCAGGCCGGCACCGCCGTCGTCGGCGCGGCTCCGTGGCACCGGGAAGAGTGCCGTGGTGTCGCAGGAGGGTTTTGGCTCAGAATCATGGAACACGATGAATCATCGCGGCGCTTTTTTGTAGAGCGAACGATAAGTCTTGCACGACCAGCCATTAATCCCTCGCGAGATCAATGCCGCGGGCAGTTAGCAGGCGAACTCCGTCCGGACTGAGTACCTGTTTCAACGCGGGCAAAAGAAGTTGTCTAGTCATGTCACGAAATGCTTGGTCCGCTTCTCTGCCGGCCGATGGTCCATGAAATCCCCTCCCCACCCATGACACCAGACACCTCCTTGCCAACCGACCGATCAAGCACTGGCCTCCATGGTACCAGCGTGAACTCGCGCGCCTTCTCGACTATGACGTACTTGCCGCTGGCAAGGTCGATCGAGCGGCGCAATCGACCCTCTATTCGATCACCAGGCTGCGCTTCGGAATACGAGAGTCCGAGTTCGTCAGACAGTTGACCGGCAACACGGTTCAGCTCACGTTGACGCAGGATCGAAAGCATGTTGGCGCGATAGACGATCCGGTCCTGCTCTTCCCGAGCAAGACCTTGCGTAATCAGCCACTGCCGCCGGCGGCCTTGCGCCTCTCGGACATCGCGGCCGAAACCAGAGCTGTGCAAGGCCTCCGGTGTGTCGGAAACCAGCTCTCGATCGAGCCAGGTGGCGCCGTCGAAGCTGACTTGTTGTTCCAGCAGCATTGATGAGAGCTTGTCAACCGTGACAGGCTCGGCCCCGGCCCGCTGACGCTCGTAGTCAGACACACGGTCGAGATGATCCGGTGCGACGATCCAGGTGCCGTCCGGCTCGCGCTCGACACGACCGGTGGCCCGGCGGATCGCCTCCAGTCGCCGCACGTGCGTTTCGGCAAAGCGTTCGGTGGCCGACGGGTCATGCTTGAGATGGATATCGATGCTGTAGCGCCCGTCATGGGCCGTGGCGATCTCGGCAATTGTGCGGTCGACTTGCCTTGGCCCGGTGTCCCTCGGCGTGACCCGCACTATGCAGCCCTCTGGCGTCGGTTGGGTGGCCTCGCCTTTGCCGATATCGACATAGTGGCTTTTGCCGTCCACGCCGTCGACGACGAGGTAATGGCGGTCATTGATTTCGTCGGCCAGGCCGCGCGCAACGATGCGGCCGACGACAGGCTGCATCGGCTCTGCAGATCGATCATGGACAACATAGTCGGCGGCACTGCGGGCGAGCCCCTTGCCGGTCAGTTCGCGGTGCATGGTCTTGATAATGTCGCCCCGCTCGCCGATGCGGCGCAGCGTCGCTTCAAGCTCGCCATCAAGGCGCCAGCGGCCCGAGCCGACTTCCTCAGCCAGACCCATCCGCTCGAGCTTGCGCAGGCGGCCCTGGTGCAGCGTCTGGCGAAACGTGTCTCGGCTGGCCGGTGAGACATGCCCATCATGGTCGCGCATGCGGAGCAGCTGCCGATCGATGCTGGTGAAGCGTTCCCGCTCCATTTCCTGGCGCAGGCGTTGCTCGATCTCGCGGTCCGTTCTCGGGCCAAGGTCGAGGCTGACCAGCTCGGCCGCCCGTTCACGGATTCCAGACGAGATGTAGTCTCGCGCGATGACAAGATTTTCGCGGCGGTCGTCCTTGCCGCGGACGATAATATGGGTATGCGGATGACCAGTGTTGAAATGATCGACAGCGACCCAGTCGAGCTTGGTGCCGAGGTCTTCTTCCATTTGCGCCATGAGGCGCCGCGTGAGCGGCTTCAGGTCGTCATACTCGATGCCGTCTTCAGGTGCGACGATGAAGCGGAACTGATGCCGGTCGCCATCGGCACGATCGATGAAGGCCTTGCCATCAACGCGGTCGCTGTCGGCGCTATAGAGCTCGCCAGGCTCGCCTTCGCGGGTGACGCCGTCGCGCTGGAGGTAGCGAAGGTGTGCACGTGCCCCGTCAACACCCTTGCCGGCCAGCTTGACGATACGCGCCTTGACGACGGCGCGCCGCTGCCGAAACGCCGCGTGGGGGTCGCGCGCTCTGAGAACGGCGGCAGCAGCCCCGCCGCGCCCCGCCCGGCTTCCGATGAAGCGGCCACGGCGACCGCTGCCGCCGCCGGCTCGGTTGATCGCGGCGCGGATCTGGCCGGCGAAACGCTTGCCTGCCTTCGAGCCGCGCGATCCGATTTTGCCCAGGCTCGGCTTGAACTCTTCATCCTGCATTGAGCCTCCTAGTCACCCTTAACAAAATCAAAGGTTTGTCGGCAGAAGCTCTCCTGACGCTGAAGGCAGCCTCCGTGAAAAACGATGTGCAGACAAAGACTTCGCCGCCTCCAGGAGGCGATGCCTTTATCTTGCCTTCCGCGGACCTGCCTCCCTGCCCGGCCCGACCCACGGTACCCCTGCCCTCACCTGCGATCCGGCCGGCCTGACCTTGCTCGCTCCGATCCGAGCGGCACCACAATTTGGCCATTCGGATCGGTCGCGGAAACACCGTTTCGCAGGAAAAACAGCGACTGCCCGGACGGGATTTCCAGCACTTTTCCGGAACGGGATTTGCCGGTGAACGCGTCCATGTCGGCGGCCGAAATCCCGGCAGCCTTGAGCTGTTCCAAATACGAAACCGTCTCGCTGGGCAGCGCTCGCCCACGCTGCAAATGCTGTTCGTAGCGGTCCGGCCCAGCGTTATAGGCGGCAAACAGGCCGGGAAAGCCGAAGCGGTCATACATGGCGCGCAGATAGGCAGTGCCTGCCAGAATGTTGTCGCGAGGGTCGTGCGGATCGGCCCCCAGGCCAAGCTCTGCGCGTATCTCCTCGTAGGTGCCGGGCATCACCTGCATGAGGCCAATGGCGCCGGCGTGTGAGGCGATCGGCCGTCCGTCCAGCATTGTCTGCCCCCGGCTTTCGGCATCCATGACGGCATAAATCCAGGGCTGTGGAATGCTGAAACGCCGGCTTGCTTCGGCTACCAAGGGCTGCCATCTTGCCAGCTGCGGACCACGGGAGATGGCGGCCGGCTGAGCGTCGGTCGCGGCGGAACAGGCGCATGGCGCTATCGCGACCATGCCCAGCATCAGGAGGGTTACTCGGTCCATAGCGGCAAGAGCCTCCCGGCAATATTTTCGGCCGGCACCGGCCCGAAATAGCGGCTGTCGAAGGAGCGGTTTCTATCGTTGCCGAGCAGGAAAAACTCGTCGGCGGCGAGCTTGCGGCAGGCATTCCACCAAGGCAGCGGACGGTGCTGCGTGTCGGTTGCCAGCCGGCGCGCGACAATCTCGCCGCCGATGATGATGGCGTCGCCGAAGGCGCAGACATGCTCGCCAGGCAGCGCGGCAAGGCGCTTGACCAGCGGCACATTGCTGGGCAGATAGAAGCGTTCGGCGGCGAGATCGGCGACCGGTTTTGGCGGGCGGACGAGCACCAGATCGCCACGAGCCGGTGATCCGGACGCGACGCGATAGAGGCCGACCGGCGCACTGGCCGAGGCGTTCCAGACCAGCCAGGGCGATGGGTTGTCGAAAGCGGCGAAGCCGATCAGGCCGAGGCCTATTGTGGCCACGGCGATCGTCTTGCGCGCCCGAATGCGCCGCAGATGGCTGCCGATCAGACGGATAGTGGGACGCCGGCTCATGAGCGGCCTCCCGCACCGGCCGAGCCGGAATCGTGCCCGCCATCCTCGGGCCTGGTCTCCTGCGCGCGTCCCTTCGACCAGTCGTCGAGCTCGTCGATGTGATAGCGGACATAGCGGCCGTGCTTGCGGAATTGCGGGCCGCCGCCTTTGAGCCGCATCTTCTCCAGCGTGCGCTGGGACAGCCCGATATAGAAAGCGGCCTGCGCGGTGTTGAGAAACGGACTGCCCTTCTTCGCGCGGGCCGCGCGTTCGTTTTCGTCGTCCATGATGGTCCTCGTTTCGTTACGGACAAGCGAAGGCGAGGATCGGCGAGCGAGATCATTTTGGGGACGGGCGAAGAGTGGGGGGCGAGTTTTCGCCGCCCCTTCTTGAGAAGAGCCCCGCGCCGGTTGCGGCGCGGGGCTCGAGGCTGGCGGTTCAGTCGACGGGGTTCCAGATGATGGCGTATGTGTCGTCGTCATCCTGGCCGGCGGCGCGGCCGAGATTGGCGTAGAGCTTGCGCGGACCGAACTCCGGGGCGGCAATCGACAGGCTCACATAGTCCTTGCCGGAGGTCTCGCCGGTGCGGATCCAGCCGGCCCCTACTTCGACCCCTTGCGTCAGCACCCGGAAGTCGGGATGGGTGTCGGCGCTCTTTGCCTGATTGGGCACGATGTCGATGTCGGCGCGCACGCTGAGCGTCTTGAGCTGGCCCTTGTAGCCGCCGTTTTCCTGTTTGGTGACGTATCCGATCGCGGTCATTTTTAGTCTCCTTTGGTGCTCGCCGGGGACCATTCCCCTGCGATGGCGGACCGTGATGGGCGCGTCCGGACCGCCGGAACCGGGACGGCCGCAGCGATAGCGGAGGACCCGAGCGGGCAGCTTTTTTTAAGCGAAGCGGCGCGAGGAAGCCGCCGCAGGCGGCGGGGAAAAAAGCTGCTGGCGAGGGTTTCGGGCGGGCCGGATCCGCCCATAGGTCGTCAAGCCAGCCGCAGGGGAATGGTCCCTGAGACACATGGAGACAGGTGGCGCGATCCGATGACACAAACGAGCAGGCGGCATTACAGGGCGCTGGCTGCGGGGGCTCTGTCGCCAACCGGATCGGTAATTGGCCCATGCGCGGAGCGCCTCGGCAAGCAACCCGGCGCGGTGCAGGGCTGCCGAAATGGGGGCGAGTTGGCGTCGGGATTTCTCGCGCAAGGCACTGGCTCGACAAGACGACCAATCGGCAGCCGGCGCGGCCCGGAGCGGCGCGCGCGATCTGAGCGGCGGCACTCGAGAGAACCGCCGCTTGAGGCTGATCGGTTCATTCGCGCACGAACAGCGGCTGCACTTGTGCCCACTGATCGGCGGTGCGGAAGCCGCCGCGGCTGGTGTAGCTTTCGGCGGGGAATTTCATCCAGCGCGGCAGCCAGGTCTCGACCCTGAGGCGGCCATTCTCGCCCGCCAGGAAGTCCCGGGTGATCTTCTTTTGCGTCTTGACCTTCTCGGCGACATTGCCGTCCGCGACCAGCTTGCCGCCGACCTCGGCCAGCATCGAATTGGCGATTTCCTTGTCGCGCAAGAGGTCGAAGAAGGCATCGTCCGGTTGCCACCATGTGCCCATATCGACGTTCAGATGGTTGCCGAGCGCCTCGATGACGGTGCTGCCGGCTGCAAGCGTCTCGGCCATGACAAGGGTGAGAACGCGCATGACATCGTCGTCGCACAGCGCCAAGAGGCGCGCGAACACGCCGGCGATAGCAAAGGCGTCGCCATTGCCGCCGGCGACCACGCCATCCTCATCCGGTGATCCGAGCAGGGCCAACACTTCGCGCCGCTTTTTGCCGAATGCAGCTTCAGCCTTGCAGCCGGCAAGGCTGGCAGTCACCGTCTCGTTGACTGCGCGCTGTGGCTCACGGCGCACCTGCCACAGGCCGGAACCGGTGATGGCGTGCGCCACGACGAGGCGCAGCGCCACGGCGGGATGGTCGAGCATGGCGGCGCGCACGGCAGTATGGCGATGCAGATGACATAGTTCTGCATCGGGCCGGTGAGTTCAGGGGCGGCTTGGCGGCTGTTTCTTCTTACTCACCGCCCTCGCGGGCGCGGCGGGCTTCCTTGTGTGACAGCCAGCCTCGTGACACTCGACCTCGCCGCGATAGGTCACCGCGATGAAGACCTTGCCGCCCTTCTTTTTCGGGTCTTCTCGTAGTCCCATGGGTGGAAATACTGGCCCGGCTCCAGCAGCACCACCTCGCTCCAGCCGTCGTTGAGATAGGTGTCGCGTCTGGCGGCAATCGATTCGTTCTGCTTTTGCCAGAACAGGTCGGCATCGGCGAAATAGCTGTCCTCGCCGAACAGGTCCGAGGTGATCAGGCCGGGATACTCCTCGATGGCAAACAGCGCCACCTTGGTGGAAATCGACTGGCCGCCGAACAGCCATTGCTTCAATTGATAGCCACGCGGCGCGTATTGATCGGGATCGGCACAGAGTGCCAGCCAGTCCTTCTGCTGCGCCTTGGACGCCATGGTGAGATGGCGCACCGTCTCGGCGTCGATCTCCTCGCGGCGATAGGCTTCGCGGATTTTGGGCAAGAGGTCGCCAAGCGCCAGAATGCGTTTGACCTTGAGGTCAGTGATGCCGAAGGTCGCAGCGATGTCTGGAACGGTGCGGCCTTGCCTGACGAGCCGCGAAAACGTCTCCCATTGCGAGACTTCGTCAGGATCGAGGCGGGCGAGGTTTTCGATCAGCGAGGCTTCCAGCGCATCGGCGTCGTCACCGTCCTCCATGATGGCGCAGGGCAAGGGATCGCCTTCGCCGCGCTCGTCGGCAAGCGATTTCGCGGCGAAATAGCGCCGCCTGCCGGCAACGATCTCGAAGGTTTCCGGCTGGCCGTCGGGCCGCACAAGGAGAGGCACCAGCACGCCGCGCGCACGCACGGAGGGCAGGATGTCGGATATGTCGGGCGCGCGTTTTCCATGGCGCATGTTGAGCGCGGAAATGTTGAGCTGATCCAAGGGGATGTGGGCAAGCTGCACGGTTACTCTCCTTCGCTTTGGTTAAGGTTGTCCCCGCCGCAGAGGCCGAAGGCCGGCGCGGCGGGACGGTTTTTGCGTCTATCGGCGCTGCTATTCCGCCGTGTCGGGCGGAAGCTCGGAATGGGGCTTTGAAAGGGCGTCTGCTGCCTGCCGCAGAGGTCGCTCGGCCTCGGTGATGTGGCCGCAAATGCGAGCGGCTTCGGCATAGACCGAGAGCGGAAAGCGCGCCTGGAAATGCAGGTCGCGCTCGATGCCGAGGCCAAGCGGACCTTTTACGGATGCAAGCTCGGCCAGACTGACGCTGCCGAGTTCGGGGAAGCCGAAGCCGAGATCGCAAAGACCGAACAGCGTGTCGCCATCGGCGTCAAGTTCGCTCAGAAGCCACGTCGCGGCACCTGTGGGATTAAACAGTTTCACAACGGGAAAATGGTCGATGTCGGCGTCGGCGGCGCCATTGGCAAGCAGTCGTGCGCGCAGTGGATCAGTGATCAGGATCATGGAAAGACTCCTTGTCAGAACAGGTCGAGTTGATTTCTGCTGGCTTCATCGAGCGGGTTTGCGCCGCGCGCGGACGCATCGGCGCGTCCATCAGGAGGGTGAGCCGATCGCGCGTGGTGATCGGCCGGACGCCGGGAATGAGCATCTGCTCGCCTTGCGGCGTCGGCTCGGTCGCGGTCAGTTGAGGATCGCGCATCGTCATGCCGCAATCCCTTCCTGCGCCTCGCCTTCGGCATCGGCCTGAAGGCCAAGCAGGAAATCGGCGGCCTTGGAGGCAAGACTGGCGGCACGGAAGATGGCGCGGTTGTCCTCGCGCAGCACCTTCAGCCATGAGCCGATGTAATCGGCATGACGCACGGTCGGCTCGATACCGAGGTTGCTGCAGACGAAGGCGGCAGTGATTTCGGCGACCAATTCTTCACGCGCGTAAGCCTTGAAGCCGAACGAGCCGCAGAGGTCGCGAGCAAGCCGCGTCGGGTGGCCGGTCCAGTGGCCAAGCTCGTGAAAGCAGGTCCGGTAATAGTCGATCTGGTGATGGAACGCCGGCTGCGGCGGCACCTGAATGTGGTCGCTGCCCGGCATGTAGAAAGCGCGATCGCCGCCGACCCTGAAATCCGCACCGCTGGCGCGAATGAGCGTCTCGGCGTGCGGCACGATCTCGCACTGAGGCAGCGGCTCGGCGGCGGCATAGAGGTCTTCCGGAAGATTATCGCACTGCGCGACATTGAAGACGGTGAAGCGCTTCAAAAAAGGCACGGCCTGTGGTTCATCGCCCTCGTGGCGTGCGCGCTCCTTCTCGTCCTTGGGGACAAAGCGGTCGGCATGCACGATGGTCGTGCCGCGCTCGCCCTTCCTGACATTGCCGCCAAGGACGAGCGCCTGTCGGAAGGTGAGCCAGTTCTGGCTGGGATAGCTGCGCTCGATGACCGCGCCCCACAGGAGGAGGACATTGATGCCGGAATAGGTGCGCCCAGAGGATGCATTCCTCGGCAGGCCAAGGCCTGCCTTTGCGCTGCCCCATGGCTTGACCCATGGCACGGTGCCGCGCTCCAGCTCGGCAATGATGCGGTCGGTGATCTCCTGATAAAGGCTGGCGCCGGGGCGCCTGCCCTTGCCTGCGCCAGCCGCTCCGCTGGCACAACGCTTGCTGTTTGCATGCATCGTTTCATCCTCCGCTCACCAATCGCCGCGCCTTTCCCCGGAAGCGGGGTGGGCGGCGAGTCGCGACCGGAAAGGCCCGCCGTGGTAGGCGGACCGCATCCGAAGGACCGGAACGAAGAGG
>NZ_JAMYUP010000069.1:0-28052 GCF_040323155.1 Mesorhizobium sp. M0060 | reverse complement strand
TCGAGGCCGACGATTTCGGATCGGCGAAGGCCGCCGGCGAAACCCAAAAGCAGCATGGCGCGGTCGCGCAGACCACGCAGCGTGCCGCGGTCGAGGGTCTCGAGCATGGCGATCAGATCCTCAGGCAGGATCGCTTCCTTCTGCCGGGGAGGGGAGGCGTGGGTGTTGCGAACGCCAGCCATCACCGTGGCGATATGCCGATCCTTGCGGTCCAGCGGCTGGCCGCGCTGGGCAAAATTCCACGAGAGCGACGAAAGCCGGCGCTCGATGGTTGAAACGGTGTTGGGCTTTTTGTCGCCAGTGGCCGTACCTGACGCGCAGGCGGCGATATAGAGCCCGACGACCTGAGGATCGGGCGGGAACATCTCGATGCCTTGGCGCCGGCACCAGCTCGAAAAATGCTTCCAGTCGGCTGCGTAGGCGCGGCGCGTGTTGGCTGAACTCGCCGCCTCGATATAATCGCGCGCGCGGCCGGCGAGCGCCTCAAGATGCGCAGGCAGGCTGGGATTGGCAATGGCTGGAAGGGGAGGGGACGAGGCTAGGTCGGCATCGCCCATCTGCATGATATCGATGATGTCGGGCATGTCGTCCTCGCCGGAAGCAGCGGATGATCGTTGCGCGTCGCCAGCCATGCTCATGCCGCTTCGATATCCGTTTGGGAGAAGTCTTTGCCGACGAAAAGCAGCGGTTCATCCGCACGCTTTGCCAAAGCATAGGACAGGCAATCGGCAAAATTCAGCGCCGCCGGGTGGTGGCCCTTGCCGTAGGTCAGCCAACCTTGGGTCGCCAGATCAACCAATTCGGAGTCGACAGGAATGATGTCGGCCTCGATTTTGCGCAGCCAAAGATCGATCTCGGCCAATGCGTGTTCGCCGCGCCTGCTGACCAGCACCATGCGTGCCTCGAGCACGCAGGTTGCCGGGACCAGACGGATTGGGTCCAAGACCAGCGCTCGTTCCAGCCTTGCTGCCTCAGGCTCGCTCCGAAGGATCGCTACAACAGCTGAGGTGTCGATCACCATCAGTTAGGGATTCCATGCTCGTCATACCCGATGATCTCCTCGTCGCTGCGACTATCCAGTTCAGGCAATCGTGCCACTCTTTCTCGGATGGCGCGCAATTCTGCCAGCAGACGCTCCTGAGCGGTCTCTCCAAAGCCCAAGCGATGCAAGCGCTCGCTCAGGGCCTGATGAATGGCTGCTGTCTTACTGATACCCTGGCGGCGCGCGAGTTCGTCGGCGAGAGCCACGGTGGCCGGATTTTTGATGTTCAGGGACACGAAAGACTCCAAAAATCTACCTTTCGGGTGTATTCTACCATGGTTCCCTAGGCTCGTAAACAACGAACGATAAGGCAACATTATCGTTCGTTGTGTGCTGACGACAGCCTGTGCGTTTTGGTGCAAAGTTTGTCGCAAAAAGCGCACGGCTGCTTTACCCTCCAGAATCATGATTCGCCTCGACCCCGCCGCCGCCGTTCCCGTTCTCGAGCCGGTCGTCCCGGCCTGGGCGCTGGCCAACGGCGCTGTCGTCACCGACGCAGACGCCGCCTTCTGTGCCGGCGCCGCCTTGAGCGCGCTCGAGACGCTCGCGCGCACGCAAGCCGGCTGGGCCGGCGCCTGGCGCCAGCGGCTGGCGCTGAAATGCGCTGCCGCCAGCATGCGGCTGGCCGGGCGCTCGGAGGACGAGGCCGCCTTGCGCGACGCATGGCATCTGCGCCAGGCCGGAGCCGATCCGGGCCCGGCGGGCGCCACCTTTGGCGCCTGGCGGCAGTTGGCCGGGCAGCCGCCAGCCGCCAGCGCCGATCAGCTCAAAAAGATCGTCGACCAGCTGGGTCTCCATCGAGACGTCGAGGCGCTGGCCGCGGTTTGTGAACACATCGACGACCTGGCGCGCTCGGGGCGGCCGGCGCCGTTCGCCGCGGCGGCAATCGCCGCTCGCGTCGTCGCCATGCAGTCCGACTCCGAGCTTTTTGCCTGGTGGCTCGCCGACCTGGTGCTGGCGCAAAACCTGCGCTGGCCGCGCCCGCTGCCGCTGCTGATGGCACACGCTTTTGGCCCGGCGTTTCGGTCCAAGCCTGGCGGCGGCAAGCGGATCCGGCCAGGCGAAAAAGGGTTCGAGCGGGCAGTGTGCCTGGCGCTGGCGCAGGCGGCGGCGGACGCCTGCCGGTTGGCCGCCGAGCTGTCGCGGCGCGCGGAGCGGCTCATCGCCGTCGCACCGAAGCTCAGGGCAAAGGGGGCGGGCGATGTGATCCAAAGACTGCTCGATGACGACGCTCTCTCCGGATCGCTGACGACCAAAAGACTGTCGCGGTTTGCGGCGCGGCGCCTGTTCGAGCGGCTGCAAAAACTCGAGGCGGTGCGCGAGCTCACCGGTCGCGCCTCGTTCCGACTGTTTGGACTCTAGCGATGGCCGAAGCCTCCGCCCGCCGCAAGGCAAACGATCAGCCTGCCTTGCTGGACACCGAGCTCGAGCACTTGCCGGCCGAACTGCGCTGGCGTGAATGGATGGGCCGCGTCGAAGCGGTGATCTTTGCCGCAAATGAACCGGTGCAGCGAGAGGTGCTGGCGCGGGTTGTTGGGAGAAATTGCAATCTCGAGCTGGTCATCGACGATATCCGCGCAGAGCTCGCCAGCCGTCCCTACGAGCTGGTCTCGGTCGCCCGCGGCTGGCAGCACCGGACCAAGAAAGCCTTTGGCGACGCCATCCACGCCGCGTTCGGCACCGCGGCGGGCGAGGGGACAAAAGACCTGACGCAATCGGAGGCGCTCGTGCTGATGTGCATTGCCTATTTCCAACCGATCACCCGGGGCGAGCTGTCTTCCTTCTTCGTCAAGGAGGTGTCGCGCGATCTGATCGGCGTGCTACGGGGACAGGGGCTGATCGCCTCGGGGCCGCGCAGCCCGCAGCCGGGGTCGCCCTACACCTATGTGACGACGAAGACTTTCTTGTCGCAGTTCGGGCTCGACACGCTGCGCCAGCTGCCGGATTTCGAGGCGCTCGAAGACGCTGGGCTGCTGTCGAAGGAGAAGCTGCTGGCCGGCGATATTCCAGCCGGGCTGGCGAGCGGGGAGAGTGACGGGAACGAGGAGGAGCCAAAGACAGAGGTCGTTGAAGATGAAATGCCTCCAGCGGTCGTCTCTGGATCTCGTCCTCGGCGATAGGTCCCGATCTACCACCAGGATGATTGATCTTGCGGCAGGCGAAACGCAGCGATGACGTTTGATCTGACAAAATTGGGCTGGAAAGCCTTTCAGGATCTCGCCACCGCCGTCGCGGCGGAGACTCTGAAACGCCCGGTGCAGACCTTCCTCGGGTCGAACGATGGAGGTCGAGACGGAGCGTTTCTTGGGACTTGGACCGGTGACGACGGTCGGCCGATCAAGTCGACACTCCAGTGCAAGTACACGGGGAAGCCGGGCGCCAACCTGACGTTGGCCAACCTCAAGAGCGAGCTGCCGAAGGCAGTGCTGCTGGCTCAGAACGGGCTCGCTGAGGATTACGTGATCCTGACCAATGCAGGCGTCTCGGGTGAGGCGGACAGGGATATTTGCGCAGCCTTCAGGGCGGCCGGCGTCAAGCGGTGTCAGGTGTTTGGCGGTTCGTGGATCCAGCAACAGCTCGACCAGAGTGCCCGTCTGCGCATGCTGGTGCCCCGCATCTACGGGATCGGTGACCTCTCGCACATCATCACCGACAATGCCTACAAGCAGGCCAAGGCGATCCTCGAAAATATGGGATCCGATCTCAGCTGCTTCGTGCCGACCGACGCCTATCGACAGGCGATCAAGGCGCTCCAAGAGCATCGCTTCGTAATCTTGCTGGGTGATCCGGCCTCGGGAAAGTCGACGATCGCGGCGATCCTGGCGCTGGGCGCACTCGACGACGGCTGTATCGGCGCCGTGAAGATCAACGCGCCAGACCAGTTGCACTTTTGGCATCCTGGAGAGAAACAGTTGCTATGGGTTGACGATGCCTTCGGGTCCAATCATTTCGACATAGACCGGATGAGCCGGTGGAATGCCGAACTTGGCACGATGCGTGCGGCGATCGAGGGCGGCGCTCGCATCATCTTTACATCCCGCAACTACATCTGGGGAGCGGCCCGACCTCACCTAAAGCAGAGCGCGTTCCCCTTGTTCAAGGAGAGCCAGGTCGTCGTAAATGTCCAAGAGCTGACCGATAATGAGCGCGCGCAGATGCTTTATAATCACGTCCGCCGGGTCCAGCCCCAGGCAATGCGCCAGCGGCTAAAGCCGTTTATGCCCGCTGTCGCTGCCAACAAAGCATTTCTGCCAGAAACCGCACGACGGCTCGGGGATCCGCTGTTCACCAGCAAGCTGAAGCTGAGCGCGGGCCGGATGAAGGAGCTTGTCGAGCAGCCGGTCGAGTTTCTGACCGAAGTGCTCGAACAGCTCGATGCGCCATCGCTTGGCGCGATCGCAATGATTTTCCTCAATTCTGAAAGCGGCGTGCCGTCGCCGATCGGGCAGCACCCGGCGCTCGAAATGGTCACGCGGCTCTTGGGCTTGCAGCCGGCAGCTGTCGCCATGGCAATGGAGCATTTGAATGACAGCCTCACGCGGCGCCTTTCTGCTGAGGACAGTGATCGATGGGTGTTCCGACATCCGACCGTGACTGATGCATTCGCCGAGATAGTTGCCCGCTCCCCCGAACTGATCGAGCTTTATGTGCATGGCGCCAAGGTCGATCGGCTAATGCGCGAGGTGGTATGCGCACCGTTGACTGCTGAACACGCCCATGTCCGCGTCCCGGCCTCGCTGTTTGCAGTGCTCATAGAGCGATTTCAGGATCATCCGCTCGATGAGAGTTTCAAATCATTCCTCGGAGCCCGTGCCGGTGACGGCTTTCTCGGCAAGATCGTCGCTGCGCGGCCAGACATTCTCGAATGGGCGGCAACGGCGAACACCAGCTACCTTTCGTTCGGCAGTCTGCTTCTCCTGGCGGCCCTCAACTCTTACGGTCTCCTGCCGGAAGCAGCCCGCGAGAGGATCGTGGAGCGCATGGACGATGACACGATCACCTGGATGCGGACCGATGTGTTTGCGAACAAAATGTACCAGCAGATATTCACTCACGACGAGTTTGACGATCTTGCTGCGCGCTTCCGCAAAAACTGGCTGAATGATTTCGGTAACCTGCTGGATCATCTGCGCGGGAGTTTCTCCTCGGACAACGAGCTCAGCCTCTATACGGACTTCAAAGACAGCATGGAAAAGGCCGAAACTTTCTTTTTCCCGGATGGGCGGACGGAGCCGCTCGAGACCTTCTATGCCGACATCAGCGCCCATATCAGCACGCTCGAGGAGGACAGGCTCTCCCCCGAGCCTTCCGCATGGTCAGCGCAGGCGGCTACGTCGGCAAGTATCTCCGTGACCTCGGCTGCTGCAGACAGCGGTACGATCTTCGACGATGTCGATGATTAGCAGGCAGAGCCGAGCTCCTCTGCTTGAATGGCTGCTTTGGTGCCGAGGAGACAGGCGCCTGTTGCGCGCTGGCCGCGGCGCCGCCTCGATGCCGTCAAGATGCCTGGAGGCACGTGCCTCAGCCCGGCTTTAGCCGCACGCGCGAGACGCCCGTCTTGAAAAAGGACTCGAACGGCGCGCACCCAAGATCTCAAAGGAGCAGACGACGAAGCTCCAGGACCAAGCTGGTGAGATCGCCCGCGTAGCTCGCAACCATCGCCGGCAAAAATGTTTCTCTTCTGACGCGACTGAAATCCATGGGATTTTCCGCGCGCTCGCCGAGCATCGCCATGAATGACAGTTGCGAACGGCCATTGCCTTCCCGGAAAGGATGGATCGCATTCAGTTCGCCTAGGAAATGGGCCGCCTGGGCCACGAAAGCCTCAGCGGTCTCCGCTCCGATCACCGACGGAAGCGCATTGAAAAGCCGCTTCATCTCGCCGTCGATATACTCCGGAAAGCAGAACGGATTGCCAGCCTTCGCAGTTCGCACCGTGCGGTACTTGCCAGCCCAGCTGTAGACATCCTGGAACAGCTGGTAATGGACGCGGCGATAGTGGCTCGGGTCATAACGACCGCGCGGTAGCGGCTCGCCAGCGCGCAGCGTTGTCATTTCAAGCTCAAAGGCCTCGAGCAATGCGGGATCGCGCAAGCCAAGCTTGTTCTTTAGGGTCGTGGTACCTTTATAGGCGTAGGGATCGTCGAAGGCGTCGTAACCGACCGACATCACCCGCGTGACTTGGCGTCCAGATAAGCGCGGATGATCTCGGCCCGCTGATCGTCAGGCGAAAGCTTGCGCTTCTTTAAATCCGCGAGACGCTTACGGCTGGCCGCGCTCAAGTTGATGCCTTCGACGGCTGTGATCGCCGCGAATGTGCGCTGTCCGAGGATATGGCTTGGCGCGCTAGGCGTCAGACCCTTGGTGGATTTCTTCATGCTTCCCCTGTCATCGAAGGCAACACTGACCACTAGCGGTCGAGCAGCTTACGCGCCTGTGAAATGCGGTCCTTGAGCCCGGCCTGAAAGCTTGGGTCACGTCTGCGGGTCTCAATATGAGTGGTTATCGCTGCCCGAATAATATCGGACACGGGCCGATTTTCAACGCTGGCGACCATCTCCAGGGCCTGAGCCTGCTCTTCGGATAGGCGAACAGTCATCGCTTTAGCTTGTTTCATGGCGCTTTTTTGCACCAAAACAAGCCTATTGTCAACCATCACGGTATCATGGTATCACGGTATCAATTCATGGAGGTGACGATGAGCGAAATGCAGAATGAAGAGCACGGGCGTCCCGATTGTCCCAAGATGTTCGAGATCAAGATAGATCGAATGAACTACAAGGTCTCCGAGGCGGTTCTGACGGGAGCGCAGTTGCGGCAGTAGCCGGAGCCCGACATTGGGCCGGATCGCGATCTCTTCGAGGTCGTGCCGGGCGGATCCGACGTAAAGATCGAGGCTGACGCGAAGGTCGAGATGCGCAATGGTCTGCGCTTTTTCACGGCGCCGGCGCAGATCAATCCTGGCCGTGGGTGAGGGAAGGCGACGATGCTGCCAGCGATCGACCAGGACTATCTGCAGGCGCGGGCACCGGGCCATAGCGTTTCGCTCGATGGCGGCATGATCGCTATCATTATCCCATCCTTTCCGCTGCCGTCCGGATTCACGGCCGTCTCAGCTGATCTCCTGCTGCGGCTGTCGCCCGGGTACCCGGATGTTGCACCAGACATGTGGTGGTTTGAGCCTGCGGTGCGCCGTACGGATGGGCAGGTGATCGAGGCGACCCATTCGCAGGAGGCCTATCTCGGCCGTACATGGCAGCGTTGGTCGCGCCACTTTCAGGCTGGACAGTGGCGGTCCGGCATCGACTCGCTCGAAAGCTACCTGACGCTCGTCAAGAAGGAACTTGACGTTGCCGGGAGGGCGCGCGCCGCATGATCACCACCTTGGTCCTCCCGAGCTCGCTCGCCGACGAGATCGCGACAGCCTCGCGCAATCCGCTTGAATGCGCAGCGGTCCTTCTTGCGCGGCGTATCGACACTGGCGCCGAGGTTCGTCTTCTTGGGCGATCGCTGCACTGGGTGCCGCAGGCGGCCTATTGCGAGCAGAGTTCGCACCACATGCTGATCCGCTCCGAAGGCTATGTCGGCGCGCTCGGCGCTGCCGAAAAAGACGGTGCGGTCCCGATCTGGTTTCACACCCATCCCGGCCAGGAGGGCGTTCCGCTGCCGAGCCCCCACGACCGACAGGTCGACCGGGAAATCTGCGATCTCTTTCAACTGCGCAGCGGCTCTGGCTTATACGCGAAGCTGATAGCGTCACCGCGTGGCGAGAACTTTGTCTTCAGCGGCGAGGTCACGCCTGAAGATGGCGAGACGGTTCCGATTCATCGCGTGTGGATGGTCGGCGATCGCTGGCGCCTTCTGCCGAATTTCGCGAGCCGAGTCGCGAGGCCAGACGCGATCTTCGATCGCAATGTGCGCGCTTTTGGCCCCGATATTCAAAGTGTGCTCGGCGATATTCGGGTTGCAATTGTCGGGGCCGGCGGCACGGGGTCGGCCGTCGCTGAACAGCTTGTTCGGCTCGGCGTGAGACATCTCCTGCTGATCGACAACGATACCCTGTCGGCGAGCAACGTCACTCGCGTGTATGGCTCGACACCGCGGGAAGTCGGCCAGCCGAAGGTAGATGTGCTGGCGGCGCATCTGACGCGGATCGCTCCCGAACTTTGCTGTTCAACGATCCAGGGCATGGTGACGGTCAAGCATGTTGCCCAGGCTCTTCGGGCAAGCGATCTCGTCTTCGGCTGTACCGACGACAACGCAGGCCGGCTCGTCTTGTCGCGACTGTCGACCTTCCTGTTGACCCCGGTGATTGACGTGGGCGTTTTGCTCAGCAGCGATCGTGCAGGGGTGTTGACCGGCATTGACGGCCGGATAACGACGCTAACGGCTGGCGCGGCCTGCCTCGTCTGCCGCGGTCGGATCGATATGGTACGTGCGGCCGCCGAGATGCGCACGCCCGAGGAGCGACAGCGATTGGCAGACGAGGGCTACGCGCCGGCCTTAGGCCAGGTCGAACCGGCGGTCGTTGCCTTCACGACGGCCGTCGCCGCCGCCGCAGTCAACGAACTGCTCGATCGCCTGATCGGCTACGGCCCGTCTGAGCGGCCGACCGAGACGCTGCTGAGGCTTCACGAACGCGAGATCTCGACCAACGAGTCCCTACCGCGCCAGGGCCACTATTGCCATGTGGTGTGGGGGGCGGGCGATGAGGAGCCGTTCCTAGGCCAGTTGTGGGGCACGGCATGAAGATTTCCTGGTGGCAATGGCTTCCGATCTGGCGCTTGCGCGTGGTCGGTGCGGCCGAGTCGGCCGACGAGGTGCCGGACAGGTTGCCGCGCAACGGTGTCGCGCTCATTGGCGACGTCAATCGAACGAAGTGGATCGTCTTCGATTGCCCTTGTCGAACTGGACATCGGATCATGCTCAACGCCGATCCAAGTCGGCGGCCATACTGGACGTTGAACCAAGTCGTTCGACTAACCATTTCTCCAAGTGTAGATTTCAAAGGAAGTCAACGACGGTGTCATTACTTCATTCGTAACGGCAGGATTGCCTGGGCTAAGGATAGCGACCGATGAATGATAGCGGAGAAGCAGCCGAAGAGCCGCAACCAATTACGCCGCAGCCGCCGCGTGCGATCGAAAAGACACCCATGTACACGGCGATGAATGCGGCGCGCTATCAACGGCAAACGCTCATCCGCGACATCGAAAGGGATCAGCCCAAATTGATCTGCTACGTCGCGGGCAACAAGGCGGCCGTCGACCGCATCGATACGGCTTGGCTTCGTCGACATGCTTCACAACATCAATCCGGGCGATCCCATCGATCTCCTGCTGCATACGCCCGGCGGCGACATTGATGCAGCCGAAAAGCTAATCACGCTGGTCAGGAGCGCGGCCGGCGAGGAAGGGCAACTAAGGGTCATCGTGCCGGATTTTGCCAAGAGCGCCGGAACATTGATGGCGCTCGGCGCCAACACGATCGTCATGAGCGACTCGTCGGAACTCGGCCCGATCGACCCTCAGGTCTCATCCAAGGACGGCAACGGCTCCGACGTAGTCTATTCCGTTTTGACCTATCTGAACGCCTATGACGCGGCAAAAAAGGCGCTTCGCGAAGCACCTGGCGATCTTACGGATCGGATCACCTTCGAAAAATTCGACCCCACGATCGTGCGCAAGTTCCAGTCGGTCAGGGATCGGGCGCGGTCCTTCGCCGAGAATTTGCTCAAACGCCGGGGCAAGAATTTCTCGAAAATCACCACCGAATTGATGGACGTCGCCAAATATCAGTCGCACGCTCAGATGATCGGCTGGGAAGCTGCGACAGAGATCGGCTTGACGATCGAATACATGCCGGCAACCGACGTGGTCTGGCGCAGATATTGGGCGCTTTACTGCCATTTGCGTCTGGCCATCGAGAGCGAGCAACGGATTTTCGAATCAAATTATGTGTCGCTGCTGCTTTAGGGTCGCAAAGCCCACGTGAAACGCTTGCCAGAGTCTGTGAGCGTGCGGCACACGATTGTAGCCCTGGCTGCCGAGCTTGATTGGCTTTAAGCGCACGTCGATCAGCACTTCGATCCTCGCGGGCATGATGGTCGCGAGACCAAAGTCGTTGACAATCGTCATGCCGTCGATGACCAGGCGCGCGCTATCGCGACGGGTCACGGCACGGCGCGATAGTCCGGCACAGTGGCTCGCCCGGTCAGATTATTCGTACGCGACCGGTCATGCAGGCCATGGTCGATCCGGCGCAGGTCTTAAGCAGCGGCCAGGCGCGCCGCAGGCGGCGCGCCGGGATGTCGGGAAGCTTGGGCTTCGCGAGATGACGGGATCCGAGGTTTCGGGTGTGGGATGTGCACAATGCTTCTTCTGGATGCAAGCTCAACCAGCCTCCTCGGAAGGTGGTACCGCCTCAAGGGGTAGAAAAGAAATGTTAGAAGCCGGAAGCGGCACGCCTATTAGGTCCGCATACTGCTTATCTGTAAGTTCGCCTCCAAGGAACGGCTCCACATCGCCCCCCTCAATCGAAAACTTCGGTTGCGGATTTGGAATACTAAAGGCCGGAGTACCGAAAATCCCATCGCGTAAGACGTTAGCTCCAAATCCGGAGACATAGGTCGCGTTTACGTGCGAAGCTCCATAGTGGCTGAAGAGAGCGTACGACAAGATCGCCATGCGTTGACGGAGGTGGGGCAGCATCAGATCAGCGACCTCAATGCCATGCTCTTGGACAGCGATGAACGATGGCCGCGTCTCCGTAAACTGGGTTGCCGCCTTCCGCATCGCCTCGAGCAACGGTTTCGAAGTGTCGTCTTCACGACTGCTTCGCATTACCACGAGGCAGCCAAAATCTTCCCCTAATGCGCCAGAGATATGAATGTTTTCACCGAGTTCGCTTTTGAATTTTCGATACAAGGCCATCTGGTCTATGGCGCTGTATAGAAGACCACCGAGGGGTCTTCGAAGCAATTGAAATCCTCGGCCTTCGATTGTCGTTGCCGCTCCCGGAATTAAAGCTGTTTCACAGGCCCTCCTGAGCTCGCGCTGCTCTGCCTGGTTCGATGGTAGGCGGGACTCAAGTGTCACGATCAAGACCTCCCGCTGTTTCAGCTCCGCGTGCTGCGTCAATGCAGGACTAATCGACTCCATAAAACGGTAGAAATCCTTACGGTGAACCTGCCGACCTGCATCTGCGGACAGGCTCTTGCATTCAACTTCGCCAGCAAACGAGCCTCGACGAAATAGGAGGTCGAATTGAGCTCGTCCTTCGAGATCCGCGAATTCAACCTCGTACCCGTGATCCATCAAGCGTTGGGCAAGATCGAACTCCAAATAGACGGGGGCAAAACCGTTTTCCGCCTTCAACGCGTCGCGCAAACGCCCTTCAAGCACTTGTCGTCCCTTGGGCGATAGGTGGGAATGGATTTCCACCGTTACCGCTGCAAAATTGAGAGATGCCGTAATGAGCTCGTCGATCAAATCCGGACGAAGCTTTCCTTCCTTCGCAAGGACTTCAGCTTGAAATCCAACGGCCAGTTCCAGCCAATGATAGTCGGAGACAATTTTCCACCGAAAATAAGATGCGTCTTTGTCGGTCGCCAGCTGGTCGAGGCGTTTCATCCAACGCTTTTCGCCGGCTAACGCCATGAACGGTTGAATGTACTTGGCCAGTTCGTCGAGTGAAATCGGCACCGTAAACAGCATGGGCTCAAAACCACCATTTAATTAAGGTTGTAGAATTCAGTGCAAATATCCAGATTATGGCAACAAAAATTCAGCGCGAGTCTTGCGGTCCATGTCGCCCGTCTACCGAAATATCAGCTTTGCGGCACCTGGTTGCTTTGCCGAAATCATGGAAAAGGGCGATGAGATCGCCGTAAGAGGGCAGCTAACCCGCGAAATCTGCAACCAGGTCACCGTCCTTGAACGGCCGTTGGAACGGTTTCTGTTTCTCCCCGGCCGCCTCAACGACTGCTTTGCCCAGATCGCCGAGTCGATCTGGCTCATCGCAGGACGAAACGATATCGCCTGGCTCTCTCACTATCTGCCGCGCGCTCCGGATTTTTCTGATGATGGAAAGACGTGGCGTGCCGGATATGGTCCGCGACTTCGCAACTGGCGCGGTCGATCTGATCAACTCGATGAGGTCCGAAAACTTTTGATCAGCGATCCTTCGACCCGGCGGGCGGTAATGAGCATCTTCGATCCGGAGCTCGATTATGCAGCGAGCCTCGATATTCCCTGCAACAATTGGATCGGATGGTTCATTCGTGGTGGTCGGCTGAATATGAGCATCGCGATCCGCAGCAATGATGCGATGTGGGGTTTCTCGGGGGCGAACGCTTTCGAATGGAGCGTAATGCATGAGCTCCTTGCGGGTTGGACAAATACTCAGGTTGGAACGGCTACGTTTTTCGCGGCATCGTTCCATCTCTACGAACGGCACTTCAACATTGCGCCAGCCATCGTTTCGAAATTTCATGGCATCTCGCCTTATGATTTCGGCATTCGAAGCGTGCCTCTTTCGGTCACGTGGGCCGACCTCGATAGGGTGCTCCAGCAATGGTTTGCAGCCGAGGAGCATGTTCGAGCGTATCCGGAAAACCAAATCTCTGATCTCGATAGGATCGATGACGAGTTCCTGCTGGAATCCCTCAAGGTTCTTCGACTGAAATGGCTAGAGCCGAGACTCACCGACAAAGAGCTTGCCGCAGAGATGAGCATGCTAGAGGAAAGCGACATAGCGGCGGCAGCCTACCAACACTTCGGCAGACGCCGACCGGCCCTTCTACGAAAAATTGGACATTCCAACATCGACTCGTTTTTCCGTGCCTGCGAGAGACATTGATAAGACAGATTGAACTATCTGCAGCTTCTACCCCTGAGTCGGCGGCTCAAGGCGAGATGTCGTAAAATCCCGGAGTCTTTGAACTAGCCGTGTAACGGTAGGTGCCCAAGTGTCGAAGTCGGTCCTTTCCTTCGCACCGCGCTCGAATGCCCGGTTTCTGTTGGCCAAGTCTTCAATCAACGCCACGGCCTCATCGATTTGCGCATCTCCGTCGTTTCCGACGCGGAGGTACGTGGCTAGAAGTTGAAGACCCTCGATTGCGGTCGGCACGCCGTCTGGATTGTAGGCTTCGGCTGCTGCTTGAAGGTCATCCAACGTCCTTTTCCAGCCGGAGAGTGCTTCTGCCTGCGACGCCCCTTCGATCGTTTTCTGTCCCAGCGATATTGCAAGCAGGTGAAGTCGTTCCGGGGCTTGATCCAGCCATCGATCGATAATCGGCATCGCCACTTGGGTCGGTGTGCGGGACCTGGTTCGAGCATCGGCGGAAATGGTGGTGATGCGGCCCGGTCTAAAGCCCAGGTCACCGCAGATCTCCCATTGTAGAAAGCGAAGCTCGGCAACGTTGATAGGCCACCACCGGGCGAATTCTTGGGCTCGGTAGAACGCAATCGCGTCCAGTTCCCTTTGCCCGCTAGCGAGATCACGGCGCTTGAACTCAACGAGACAGAAAGAGGCGAACTCCTCTTCTTTTCCATCTATGGTGAAGTCGCGGAAAGGGTCTATCAGAACAGCCAGTGCACGCGTGCTCGCTTTCTCACGAAGGAGGCTTTTGATACGGGCTATCTGATCGATCTTGCCTCCGAACCGACGAAGCCGCCCGCCATGCACATATGGCATCCGGTGGTCGAGACCCGACCGATCCAACTGCCACCACCCAACAAGTTCCTTCAGCCATTGTTGCCGTTCTTTTTCATTTAAGGGCTCTGCAATTGGGTATTCCTTCGGCAATGGAAGAGAGCCGGGCAAGGAGACTGGAAGGTCAAGATGGACAACTAGGGTACCCTCCTTCGCCTCCGAAGCGGCTGCCTCGCATGCCCGGTTGTAGACCTCGTCAATGTCGGTTCCCTGGATGATGATTGGAGCGCCGGGAACCGATTTGTTGTTCCAAATCCGCGTGGAGGCCAATACGGTGGGCTTCGTATCGACGCCACCACGAACAAGGGAAATTGGTTCGATCGAGATAGATGGGTTGAATGGCATCCCGGAAATTGAAATTAGACGCGCTGCGTCCGTTTCCCGCCCGACTTCGAACGTCGAACCCGAGATAACCAACGTTTTCCAATGTTCGTCGGAGTCTTGCATGTAGAGATGTTCGAACTGCACCGCGTGCTCATGCTTGTGGCCGTGGATCAGAACTGAAATTCGGCGGTCGCGTACGAACGCGCGAAGTTGTTCCAGATTCGAAAAGTCGGCGAAAGGCTTCAGCTCTTCCCTCAACGAGGGCGCGCGAATGTGATGATGAAGGAGCCCGATGCGAAGCTGTTGGCCGGCCGCGGGTCTGGAAGCGCCTTCAATCTGTTCGCGGAGAACTTCCAGTTGCCGGGACGACACCCTCGCCATGTCATATCTCGCAAGCCCGTTGAGTTGCTTCCGCAAGGTTTTTTCCATCTCGGGATTTTCAGGCGCGAGCAGTGATGGAATGCTGTCCCAGACACCCGAAAGGGGTTTGGGAAGAATTGAGTTAACCTGAGACCAGTTACTAGTGTTGATCGGGAAGACGGCCCAAGCGAGATCTTTCGCCACGAGCACATGAGGTCCGCCGTCGGCAGCCGCTTGGTCGATCCCGTCCAGCCACGGGGTCACACATCCCTCGGCACGCCAGCCCTCCAAAAATTGCCCGTAACGCTCCGGCGAGCCCGGCTCAGAATCTTTCACCACGTCGTGATTACCGGGAACGGCAACGATGTTTGCCGGCGTAATCCCCACATCAGCCAAGTGCTTTACTAGCATCTCGAACAGAATCTTGTGCCCGCCTGGTTCGCCTTTGTCCTGAGCGTCGCCCGAAAAGAGAACGCCATCAAGTTGCAGCGATTCCTTGCGCAACCGTTCCGCAAGTCGGCTCAACATCAGCTCGAGCACGCCCTCGCGGGTGTCTTGCGTAATGCCGGGGATGTTCACTTTGTGATCGTCACGGGGCAGGGGATTTCCCGAAGCCATTAAATGCACGTCGGTCAAATGAAGAAACACGGCCCGCTCTGACACAAATGTCCTCCCACTGGGTTCCAATATCTCATGATTGCATTTTTTATTGAAATCATAGTATCATGATCTCATGAAACATCCAGCAGTTGCTTCTGATGAGCAGCAGGAAGAATATCTCCAGGTGTTGATCCCCGCTTCGACCAAGCGGCAGCTTGATATTCGCTCCGCTGAGACTCGCGAGCCCTTGCGAATGGTGGTCCTTCGTGCCCTGGATGCCTATGGTTTCACAGTTCCGGCCGGGTCTATCGCTGACAGACGCAGGACGCGCAGAACATGACCGAAGCCTTTACCCCGCTGTCAGTAGATGAATATACCGTCAGGGCGATAAGGACCGATCAGCGAAGCGATTCCGGGTCGATGGCTTTTCCGCTGCTGGGGTTGTTCGGAGAAACCGGCAGCCTGCTCAGCGAAGTCAAGAAGAAACAACGTGACCGAACCTCCTATATTGGATACGCGAGCGCGGTCGCTGAGGAGCTCGGCGACGTGTTATGGTATCTCACCGTCGTCGCCGAACGGGCTAGTATCCCTTTGTCGGAGATCGTCGGCGGCGAGAGAACCGCTGAAAAGGGCACGTTGTCATTCTCATCGATTCAGCCGGAGATCATGCCGCGACGGACGCAGCCGACGCCAGCATTTGAGCGAACATTGCTGCAATTGGCTGGGGCCGTTGGCAGCCTGTTGGCGGATCATGAAGCGGGGCGCCTTTCGGACGACCATTCGACACTAATCGCGCGCCTGAAAACTGTTATGGGATATCTTGTCCAAGCCGCGAGTGAATCCGGCACCACGCTTGAAGCAGCCGCGATCAAGAACTTAGCGAAGATTGACGACCGTTGGCCGGCGGAACGGATTCATCCGGATCTCCTCGATTATGTGGCCATTCCGGAAGAGCAACTCCCTCGCGACCTGCGCGTCGAGATCTTCGAACGTGAAGTCGGGTCGCAACGCTATGTTTTCCAGCGCTGCAACGGCTTAAATATAGGTGACCGCCTCACCGACAACGCGATGACGCCCGATGACTACCGCTTTCACGATGTTTTTCACTACGCCTATGTCGCTGCCCTCGGCTGGTCTCCCGTCATACGCGCCCTTTTAAGGCTCAAGCGGAAGAGTACAGCCAAGATCGACGAGGCACAGGATGGGGCCCGCGCTATCCTGATTGAAGAAGGGGTCACGACCTGGATTTTCGGTCAGGCTGTGAATCTAAATCTTTTCTCTGGTATGGGCGCAGGAGATCTGCCATTCGACCTCCTCAAACACGTTCGGCAGTTTGTCAGCGGCTATGAGGTAGAAGCAGTGCCATTGTGGCTTTGGGAAGATGCGATCCTCCAAGGGTATGCAGCCTTCCGGTTTCTCCGGGAACACCGCCGAGGGTTGCTACATATTGATTCTACGCAGAGACGCCTCACGATCGAGGAGCTACCGTGATCACACCTCGCTCTTTCACCGCCGCGCTGGCCGAACTCGAGCTTCAGAACGTCTTCAATCCCTATCGTGAATGTTGCACCACGCATGATCGAGCCGATGCAGCTCAGATCCGTCGCGACAATTTCGAACGTTGTCTCGCGGCGGCGTTGGAAGCTCATGTCGATACAATCTGGATCGCACGGGACCTCGGCTATCGCGGTGGGCGCCGTACCGGGCTCCCTTTGACGGACGAAGTGCATCTCGATGATGCTTCTCGCTTAATTGGAGGGCACAGGCTCGAAAAAGCGACCACCGGTCCGGTTGTCGCAGAGCGAACCGCGGCCGTCGTATGGAATATGTTGTCGGCGATAGACGAACCTGCCGTCCTTTGGAACGTCTTTCCTTTGCACCCGTACGACGCCGGAGATCCCTTCTCAAACCGGTGCCATACTCGCAAGGAGCGCGACATTGCGTGGCCGTTTTTGACGGCTCTTATTTCAATGATAAAGCCTCGCAGGATCGTCGCGATCGGCCGGGACGCCGGTCTCGCTTTGGACGGGATCAGCGTGCCAGTATCCACTGTGCGGCATCCGAGCTACGGAGGTCAGGCCGATTTCATCTCCGGTCTTCGCAAGATCTACGGCCTAACGGCCACCAGCCGACAGGGCACCACTTTAGAATTGCCTTTTTAGAGTTAACATAGCATCGCGGACTTACGCCGAGTCGAAATCGGCAAGCAACTTCTCGATGTCAGCTCGCTTGGTCGCTTTGCCTGGCTGGTCTATAACAGCATGCGTTGAGATAACCGTCAGGCTTCCGAGTTCAACCTGACCTTCCCGCGCAACGAAATCCATCAACCTACCTAACCCGATCAGGTTTCCGAGCAGCTTTTCGATATAATAGTGGTTGCGGTACATCACCGTGAGGTTCAATTTCTTCCGATTGGCGCTTTGCGCAAGCTTGAAGCTTAAAAAGCTCAGGCACTGACCGCCATAGGGTGAGTCGTCGATGTCGCGGAGGGGATCAAAAATGGCCAGCTCGAACTTGTTTAAAGCGGTGACGTCAGGATCACTAATTCGTCTGACAATGTCCCAGAGCGGATTTGGCAAATTGTCACTTCCCCCAGGGAGGTGGGTCATCCGCTCAAAGTAGTAGCCCGACCATCGGTCGTTCTTCCGTACTTTCGAAAGCACTTTTTCATCGAAGACTTTAAAAAATTCCGGAGCGCCGAAGCTATAATAGAGGCTTTGCGGGAAGATCGTATTTGCGACGGCCTCAACGGCCTTCTCGTGCTTTTCAAGGAAGCTATTGACGACAGCGATTTTCGGATTGGCGCGATCGGCCCCAGCTATGGGGCTAACGACATCAATGATTACATTGTGCGCTTCATGGCCTGGATTCGCATCGACCAAACGAACGGCCTCGCGCCACGCGGTACCGCAATCAGGCTGCGGCGGAACTGCCAGATACATCTACGTCCTCCAGTAATTCGAGTGCGCCCCACAGACGCGGTGCTAGGAAGTCTTCGGTAAGCCAGGCATAACCAGACACTCCCCAGCGCTGCCCCCAGCTGTTGCGCACGAGCACAGAGCGCTTGTTGTCGACGAAGCCGTGGGCAACTGCGATGACAGCATGTCGGCGTTCTGGCTCCGGCTGCTCCCCTATCGCCGGCGTGACGACGCCTTCGCCCGTGGGACGGAAAAACGAACGGGAGAGGCTCATGAGCAGCACTAGTGGTGTGCCTTTATCGATCAAGCCGATCACATCAGCGATCGAAGCCGCTATCCCGCGGCCGTTGCGGCCGTAAAGCGGGATAGCATTGCCAGGGGGGTGCCATGTATTTTCGTCCTCCGGCGACTTGGGCAAGTATGGCCACCCATCCTCCTCGGGCTGTCCCGCCTTTTTCAGAGCGCCAAGGATTGCAGCCGGCAGAGCCCCCTGCGTGGGCAACCGGCTGGATCGGCGTTGAGCCTGAAAGAACAGATATTCGCAGGAAAGCGGGGACCATTCCCCGCGTGCCGCTGCGTGGGTATCGCTGGCGGCAAAGGCGAGACATGTCGGCCGTGCACCTTGGTTTCGCGCCGGCCCGAACTGCAGGCGAAGATCTTCAATAACGACGATATCGCTCATGCCGCCTCAAGCAAATCGCGACGCTCTGCCCGTGAGAGCCCTTCCTCTTCGGGGCCCGTAAGATCGAACTCCACTTCGAGAGAGGTCAGAGGTGCGTCATCGGGGTCCCAAGGTCGACGCTCGTCTAGCGCCATCGTTCCTCGATAAGAGGAAGCCGGTTGTGCGGTCACCCGGCGAACGACGGGCCCGCCGACCCCACCGCCATCAACCACCTCCAGTTCTTCACGGACGATTGCGAATCCGCTCGCATTTAGCTGATCCATGTCCCAGAGATAGCCGCCGCCGCTATGCTCCTTCAGCCGCAAAACGAAATGATCATTGCGACTGCCATCAATACGCGTGTCCGCGTCTCGCTCCGTCAGCAGCCAGACATCGCCTCGATAGTTCTCGGGTTCATAAGGTTCCAAAAGGGCGGCTTTCAGTTGCCGGGGCTTTGTCAGCAGCAGCTCGCGCGCCAATTTTCGGTCAACGAGGTTATTGCGAACGAGGGTCCAGCAGGTAGCCTCGTAGCTGGCCCCCAAACGTAGCGCCAATTGGTAAACCGTACTTGGTCGCCGAAAATTCTCGACCGTCCATCCCTGCCGCATCATGTGCCAGCCTAACAGCCAAACCGGCAACATAAAGGCTGTCGCAAATGCATCCGCTTCGACTTCTTGAAGGTCGGACGCCGGTTGCGCATTGATCGGCATCCGGCGCAGCATGCTCTCGTCATCTAAACTCGGCGCATGTTTCATAACATAATGACCGAGTTCGTGAGCAGCGGTGAACCGTTGGATACTCATGGGACGTTCGGTCGTGACAAGGATGCCTGGCGAGGGCTCATTTAGAAATGCACCAAGCAGTCCCTTAAGCGGGCGAAGCAAGAGCGGCACATCAAGTTGATGAATCGCCTTGAACACGTCGATATTTCCGCCGCGTGCTTCAATCGTCTCCTTCAGGGTCATATCTCGGTGCACCCGCGCAGCCGCCATTGCGCCTGCCCTCACTGCCCCTGCGTAGTTTTGCGCGACCATTCAACGTCACCTACTCGCTCGGGATCGCGAACGCAGATATTCGGCAAATTTTCCAAGTTCCGCTCGATCCTGAGTCGACAGGTCCGCAGCGCGCCTTGCCAAATGGGCGACATCAACGGGCAGCTCCGACGTACTTTTATCCTCGCCCGTGAAATAGCCAACAGGCTGGCGGTATAATTTCGCCAAACGACTAAGTTCGATGGCCTCCACCTTGCGTTGACCATTTTCTATATCTGTGAAAGCGGTTCTTGGGATTTTAAGATACTGAGCAACCTCTTCTTGCTTCAACCCAAGATATTTCCGAGATTCACGAAGGCGTTCACCCAAACGTCTTCGCTCGACATCATCATCATCGTCCTTAGCGATCGCGGAACTCTTCATACCTTGATACCTTTGTGTTTTTTCCACCTATCTTCGATTTTCGGTAGCAGATGCTGGATGGCCTCGTCGACCGATGAATATCCGCCCGATTTTACGACCTTGTCGGGCAGCAGGAACCCGAGCGTTGGTTCGACATTGCACAAGATTGAGACCACAACCAGGGAGTCTACCGGCACGGGCATGCTCGAGATCGCAGCGATAGTCGATGGGAGGACAATCCCCTTCATCGCCGCCTCATTCTTGATCGCATCGGCCAAATCAGCGCGCAGCGTCGCCTCGATTGACGATGCAGGGAATGTAACACTGCCAAGCGTAGCGGTCGTAGTCGGCACGATGACGCCCCCGTCGTTAACCAGGACATTTTGTGAATATAATGTCGGAAATTCCGACATGCAAGAGTTTTTTACAAGACTGTCATGATGCCATAATTCTCAATTCACCGCCAAGATGACGATCATGATGGAAGCGGATGATGCCCGCCCGTCTGACGTGGCTTACGCTTCAACTGCGTCAAAAATCGCCCTACTTATCTTGGGGCTGCGAAGATAAGCGGAGATATCGTGACGATCGTCTTCATTGTCAATAATATCGGTCACGTCTTCGACGCCCTCGAAGCCGATCGATTTCTTTGTAATCGCCTTACCCATCGTCACGAAATCTTCCTTGTTCCGACCATTAACCCATCTCGCAACGGGTGGAGACGGGAGCCGGCCCCGCTTCGGAAGGATCGGCCGGAACATGTCCACGCTCAAAGGCGATCCCACCGTCACAAAAAGGGGAAGCGAGCGCCCCGCAAGTGCCTGCCCCGCAAGCATCCGGTAGCTGACGACGGAACCCAGAGAGTGACCAATGACGATGCTCGGATCCTGCTTTCCGGTGAAGACCTGCTTTGTAACGATCCTTTCAATTTTAGCGGCCAATACCGGATCACCGATATAGATCGCGGCCTGTCTCAAGAATAGCCTTGCGACATATTTCCCTTTTGTCGGTAGGAGCCTCTCCAGGACCCTAGCGAAGGCAATGACCCATCCCTCGTGGGGCACGCCTTGGGCCACTGCCTCCAGCGGAATGCCTTCGGCAATCGCAGCGGCCCGAAGCTCTTCTTCGCTAACGTCGGCTTCGTCGGCATATGCTCTCAGAAATTCGATTGCCAAACCCGAGCTTACGTCGCCGTCACCCATTTCCACGGCCGCGTTCTTTCCATCGCTGGCCTGCGCGAGGATGTCTGCGTAATAAGCAGTGTCGACGGTGAACGTTCCGGTCGGAACGAGCTGCTGGTCCTGCCAGCCTTTTTCGAGTGCCGATAGCCATCTCTCTTTGATGTCATCGACCTTGTACGATTCATTATTGATCCCATGAACAAAAACTAATCTCACGATCAATCTCCTCTGAAGGCAGCGGCGATGTATTTGACGGGGAAGCGTCCGGTGAACGTAGTCACCGGCGACGGCGCCAAATGGTCGATGAATTTCCAGCAACTCTTGTGAAATGGATGGCGGCTCTCGCGGAGGTAGGGCCATCCCATCCGCAGAACAGGCGCTAGACCAGCAACGTTCCCCGATGCGTCACGAGTCGCGACTTGCGTGAAGTTCGGCGCACCTTGATCTTGTTCAAGAGCTCTTGGTACCGCGGGAACCTCTACCGAGAAGCCATTGTCAGACGGGATAAGTTCAAGTCCCGCGAGCATGGCGATATCGAACGGAATCGGCTGGCCGTGTGTCGTGTAATAATAGGCCATGCGCCGGATGTTATCGATGTCGCCGACCGCATTATAGAGATACGCAGCCACGATACCCATCATCGGGTCAAGGTGCTTCGCGTAGCGAATTAGGCCGGCGATCTTTTTGGCGTCGGCGGATCTCAGGTACCCTTGAGACAAACCCTTAAGTGCCTCGGCCGAATGAAGTAGGCGATCTTCGCGAGGGTCGCCGTAAACAGACACCCAGCTAAGAAATTCAATCCCCTGCTCGTGCTCAAAATTCTCAACGGATGCTACTGCGTGCATATCCGCAAAGATCGGAACGAAACTGAGCGAACGGTTGCCATACCGCAGGCAAGCCGTATTGCTAAATCGACGACCGATATTTCCAACGGTGAAAAAATCAACCCGAGAACCGAGGGCGTCCGTAGACAACAGACGTCGGGACTTAGTGTGTCTCGGCCTCTGGAACAGGATGTTGGGCCGGCGGCTTCCAACGATCGCAATCGATGATCTTTCTGGACTCGCCTTATAGAGTTCCTCCGCGATGAGCGTAACGAGCGGCGCGCGCCACTCCGAACGGGACAACTCAAACCGCTCTGCCTGCCCTCGCTTGATGCGATCCTCTTCCTTCGACCGGTATTGCTTTCGGAGGTAGGCGGCAATGTCAGCAAAAACCGAGCGCCCAGAATGTTCCCTGTCATCCCCCCCTTCCCCGGATGCGCCATCGCTGAAATCGGGAGCGTCATCAAGGTCGAGTTCGAAAAGGTAAGGATTGGCGCTGCCGTTGCTGAAGGTCGCATCATCGACGTCCGAATCTTGATTGGGAGCGTCGGGAAATGAGAACTCTTCGTAGATGTGATTGAGTGGCCGAAAGCCCGGGTCACACTGCGGCGCCTGTTGTCGATCAACTCCCAACGCAGCTGCAGGGACGTTGCTCTCAAGATAGTCGGACAGGCTTTGGCTGGTTACTGCCTGTCGGTTCAGTTGCGTTAGCAGGGGGTCGATGTTCGCGCCATCTGGGGCCGACAGCGCCCTCATCAAAACGGAGGAGAAAATCAGATATGCTGGCTCGCTACCTGTCGCTGGCATTGCAAAGGAGCTTGTTCCCTCTCGGCACGAATAGAAAATATCCTTCTGCGGATTGCGGGAGCTCCCCTCGAGTCGATCTAGCACCGGGTCTCCCGTTCCCGAAAGTGTGCCAGGTGACCGACAAGCATCACTTATGAAAGCGACCTGCAAAGGATCATAGGATGCCAATACATCACGAAAGGCATTGGCACTTATCCGATCGCGAGATTGGTTTGGGCCAGGTGACAATATCCAGTACTGATCAGGCCACGCGGAAATACCATGCCCGCAGAAGTAGACCACGATACGGTCACGGTCCAACAGAAGTGATGGATCCGGTTCGTCCTTGTGGTTCGGCGTCAGGAGTTCCCGAATACGGCTGACGGTAACTGGAGCCTTCCTGTCATCTATCTGGACAACATCATAATTGCGTCGCGCCGCCCACGCGCAAATTCTGTCGTTGGCCTCCAAAACCCCCGGAAGGGTCGCCATATAGCGCGGTTTGTGAACTGCGATCCCAACAAAAAGCGGCTTCCCCACCTGAAGTATCTCCCAAATATGATTTTACAACTACCTCGAAACAATTTGCTCCGCAATAAAGTCGCCACCTGTGATTTGCTATTCGATAAGATACGCAAATCATTCCAGACATTCATTCGCATTTGTTGGGGAACCAGTTGGATGGACGGTTCGGCGGGAGGCAGTCGATCCGCCTCCCGCTGCGAGGCGCGCCGATCGCCGAACTGAGCCAGAGCAATTGACGTCGAAACCCACATATGCCCCTACTAAACGTTCGCTTTTCGTGCTTCGAAAGTCGAATAAATGGCAGTGTGGAATGCACAAAGCAGCAGGAGGAGTGCGGGCCCGTTCATAACGCGTAGGCCCCGCTAACATCGGCTGAGTCCGCAATTCAGCTAATCCGGCCGTGCTTCCGATGCGACAGAGTCCAGGAGCAGGGTAACCTCGACATTGACGCTGGTAATGGCTTGCGAGTGAAGGGGCTGATTGGCCCAATCGGCGATGGAGACTACCAACGGGTAGTCCTCAACCCGCACCTCATGGATCTTGATCGACGTCCCCGTACGATCCAACAGCAGAAGCAAAGGAGTCATTCCCTCGTCAGATTTGCTCGCGAGGGCGCAACTCGCTGAACATCCACATAACTGTCAACGCGAACATTGAAGAGTATTCGGCCTCCAGATTTATCGGCGCAGTCGCCTGCTACGGAATCGAAGCTGGCCGCCGGAAAATCTGCAGCTTGGACAATCATCTCGATCAAAACCGTATCAAGTTGTGGCGTGCTACCCATCCAGCAACGTAGTCGGGAGACTCCCGCATAAATCAAGCAGGCGTCGTGGCGTATCCCCGGAGATCATCGGCACAGGCGGTCGGGAATGAGTTTTCGTGTCGGAAGCATTCGAACCAGGCGAGGTTCTACAGCTTGTCTCCGCCCCGAACTCACTCTGGTGTTGGCGCAGGCCCGGCAAGAAGCTCGCCCCTTGCTCGGCCCGACCGCAACCAAGAGCTTCTGCCGGAAATCCCTGCGGAGCACGTTCGCCGCGCAATGTGCGATGCATTTCCTTCACTGCTCGATAAGGTGAGAGGTGACGAACGAAACGTCCTACTGACACTCCACATCGCGCCGGATTCTGATTCAGGGCTCACCATGAGCCGATATGGTCTGACAGACCTTGAATGGTGATCGAGCCGCTGCTACCCAACAAGCCAAGAGGTGTGCCGTGTGTTGATGATCGCCGCGTGCTGAACGGTATCTTCTGGGTGCTGCGCTCCGGTGCGCCATGGCGCGACCTGCCTCAGCGCTATTGCCCGCGCACCACCTGTTGCAACCGCTTCGTCCGATGGCGAAAAGCAGGTGTGTGGCTGCGCAGTAATGAGTCTACGGCCTAACACTACTTTGGCAGATTTTTAGCGGAGAGGGTTCTGCGGCAGTGGGGACAAAAGATTGGGGGCGGCTGCGCGAGCGCGGTGAGGATGGCTTGCCTGACGGCGGGTAGGCTCGGTTGTGGCGGCGGGCCGAGGATTCTTTTTTCCCCCTCCCGCTTGTTTGAGGCGGCGAGATTGCAGGAAGGCGTAGGCGATCATCGTCATCAGCGCGTGCCGGTGCAGGCCCGTCCATGAGCGCCCCTCGAAGTGGTCGAGGCCAAGTTCCTCCTTGAGCTGCTGATGCGCCTGTTCGCAGACCCAGCGCGCCTTGATGGCGCCTGCGATCTGCTTGAGCGAGGTGTCGGCGGGCAAGTTGGAGAGGTAGTATTTGCGCTCGCCGGTCGAGCGGTGCTCGCCGATCACCCAGACCTCCTCGCCAGGCAGATGCTGAGCGCCCATGTCGCGGATGCGCTGGGGTGGGCCATCTGCAACCCGGACACGGACAGCGGCGAAGCGGGCCGAGAGGCGGCCCTTGGTCCCACGCCGCTAACTGACCGTCCGCCATTGGGCTTTTTCCAGCATCGCCTGCGCGGTCATCGACTTCACATCGGGGATATGCCGGCGGCGCGGGCGGCCGTGTCCGGCAACGGGGAAGATCATCGCCACGTCGGCGGCATAGACCTTCTGCTTGAACGGGATACCCACGGCCCAGGTAAGGCCGCGCTCGGTGAGCGCCTGCCGGAAGGGGGCGCTCAAGCCATATCCGGCATCGGCGAGCACGCAGCCAAAGCGTAAGCCGGCTGCGCGAGCCCGGTCGATCTCGGCCAGCGCGATTCCGGGCTTGGTCCTGTAGGCACGATGGTCCTCGGGCACACCGGCACGGTCGAGCCGGGCGGGATCGGAAGTCCAGCTCTCGGGCAGAAACAGTCGCAGCCCCACCATGACCGGCACTTCGCCAGAGGCCAGCGTCAGCGACACCAGCGTCTGGCAGTTGGCGTTCTTGCCAAGCGCCGAGGCATATTGCGGCGCGACGCCGACCGAGTGGCGCCCCTTCTTGGGGAGCGCGGTGTCGTCCACGATCAGCCACGCATCGTTCCCGCCAACTTGTCTGTCGGCCTCCGCGAGCAGCACATTCTCCAGCGGCGCAGCATCCCACACGCCGCTCGCGATGAAGTGGTGCAGCTGGTCATAGTTGACGGCTGCGTCGCGCGCCGCCATCGGTTGGACGCTCTTGCGATCCCCAAGGCCAATCAGCCCAGCAATATAGGCCGGACACATCCGCGCACGCGTCTTGTGCCTCAACGCCGAGACGAACGGCTCAAGCCACCGCTCCAGATCGAGTTGCCAATCCCTGTTCATGGCCGGCCCCTCCAACAGCCGACCTCTCATGAATCACGCAAAACCGCTCTTGGGAATCCTCGAAACGCTCCCGGAGCTAAAAATCTGCCAAAGTAGTGCTAACCTAAGCTAAGGTTTGCGGAGCCTCACGCCGGCGCCGCCGCCGTTCTCCGGGATGAACTCGACGCCGGCGGCCTAGAGGGCGATGCGCAACGCAGCAACGATTCGCTCTTGCGCTCGCGACTCCCGACCCTCAGTTTGAGCAAACGTAGGTGTGTTCAAACTCCGGGCGCCAAATCTCGACGCTGGTTTTTATCTCGCAGGTCCGGCCAGTTTGAGCGAGGTACTGCAGGGCGAAGGCTTGGTGCGCAGCAACCACCGGATCGAGCTTCACGAGCCCGACTGTTGCGCCACTGATGATCGCCGGAGCGGCAATAGTGCCTGGCGACGGTGTCGTCATGATCTTGCCAAGGTCCGGACGATCGAAGACCCAGAATGAACCGCCAGCGGTCTGGACGACGTGCTTGCGCGCGACAGAAGCGCTGTATGTTTTCAGCAAGTACCCGCTGTTCTGGCAACCGGCAATCACCAGAGCCGCGGCCAAAACCGCGATCATTCTTCCGCCTGCCCATGGCGCTTTCCCCCATCGCCTTTGGATAGAAGTACAGGCTATTTCCCAAGTCGATAGAACGGTTGGGCGTCAGCCGGGACAGGCCCCAAGCGCCTTGCAAATAAGCGAGACCAGTCTGTCGCGCGCCCGCTGGTGGAGAGCATCTTTTAGGCGCCGTGCAAGGAAGTCGTCGAGACTTATCCAGTCGACGGGATTCGTGCCGGCGCCTGGCCGATTGAACTCCACGTAGAGATGCAGCTCTTCAGGCAAGAAGACAACCCGCCATGTTCCGTGGGGGTCGCTGGCAATGCTATGGGCAATAACGGTCATGACGTTCACTCCTGTTGCCCAGCTTCGCCGATCTGCACGCGAGATTTCCATCCCCAGAAATGAGTATTGACTTCCGTCTGCGGATGCCTGCGCCGGCAAGTGGCCCGTGCGATAAGGACGGTTCTCGCTGTTGAGAACCGCAACGCGTTGGCGAGTCCAGTCTGAGCGATCAAGCCCGCGCTCTGGACGAGCTCCCATCCTCACAGAATGTTCGCCCACCGGGACAAACGTGACGCAACGGAACGGAGGGTTCACCCGTAAGGTCTTGGGGAGGTTGCGAAAGGAGACCAGCATATGACCTGCGAACGAGACGTCGGCACGTTCGAAGAGCCCGTGACCGTTTTGCTGTCCTCGGGCAAAGTCAGTGTTTCGAGCACCCGCGAAGCCGCCGAAATGCTGCTTTACCGCTGGCCCATTGGAGAAACCGGGCGCCGCATCCAGGCTCGCATGGCGTGCATGAAGGTGCTCGGCGGCGGCAGCGCACCGGAGATAGCGCGCGTGGCATTTCTCAGCGCCGCCAAGGAAGCGAAAATCCTGAACGCTTGACATCTCGTCAACGCGTGCCCACCACTGTCCATCGTGCATCACTCTTGCAGCGGCCGTTACATTTGTGCAAACATCGTGCCTCGATCATGCGGAGACGCCGAATGCTTGCGCGAGAAGGCTGGAGCCGCGGATCTGCACTCTACGTCACCCGCGAGTTGACGCGCTCTGTGGCGAGTTCGACGTAGAGATCGTCCCCAAGGGCCGCTATCCGAAGAAAGCCAGACGCGCGCCGTCGGCTCCATCCGCCGGCTGATCGACAATCATGGCGGTTTCCGACGCAATGGCTAAGAAGGGCATGATGCCCGCAGCGATCGACTGCCGGTTCGATAGCACAGCTCCGGGCAAAGCGGCCTATGGATCAAAAGTTACGTGGAAACCTGCCCCACCAAACTTTGGCTGGCAAACGCATGTCGGCCCTCCCGATTTCGTTGCGAGGGGCGAAGCTGGATCACGCGCACTCGGTCTTCATCGCGTGTTTTCGCAAGGGGTTCGTGACAAGGCAACGGGTCAAGTAGTTCAGTGTTCGATCTGGAGGAATTG
>NZ_JAMYUP010000068.1:0-28189 GCF_040323155.1 Mesorhizobium sp. M0060 | reverse complement strand
TGCCGGTTGCCTTGATCTCGACCAGCACCTCGCCATCACGAGGACCGTCGAGGTCGACCTCCATGATCTGCAGCGGCTTTCCGGCGGCGACAGCGACTGCGGCACGGGTTTTCATCAGGCAATCCTCCCAAGGCAATCGACAAAGTTTCACTTCCGACATTGCTGCGGATGATCTCGAAATCGAAGACCGCGATCCGCTCAGTCACCGCCGTATCCCCGCGAAAAGGCATAGGACTAAAGCAGACACGTAAGTCCACTTGCAGGGGTTTGATAAATTTTGTGGGTCCGCTAAGCTCATCGTGGGCACCTTGAATTCGCGCTGGTCCGGGAACAATCGGACTTTAGTGCAAGAACGGGCAGTTTTATCGATGACGAGCGCGGTGCCAGGCACTCTCGCGGCCTTTTTGTGCTTTTTTTCCCAGACCGCCAACGTTCCGGACGTGATGGCCCAGGAAGTGACGGGCAAGCAACCGGCTGCAACGGACAGGCCGGAAAAAAAGATGACAGAAATCAAGATAGGTTATTTGCGGGCCTACGCGCCGCAACTGGCGCTTTCCCTGCTGGACCTGCCGCCACGCGACGAGGGTGTCGCCGGCGCCAATGTGGCGATCGGCGACAACAATACGACAGGAAAGTTTCTCAGCCAGAAATTCAGCCTCGACATAACCGAGATCAAGCCGGACGCCGATGCGGTTCAGGCGTTCAACGATCTGGTTGCCAAAGGTGACCGCTATGTGGTCGCGGACCTCTCGGCGAAGCAATTGCTGTCGATCGCCGACATCGCCCGCGACAAGGGCGTTCTGGTCTTCAATGTCGGTGCCACCGACGACAGCCTGCGCGAGGAAGACTGCCGCATAAATATTTTCCATGTCGCGCCGACGCAAAGCATGCTTGCCGACGCGCTGGCGCAGTATCTCGTGGTAAAAAAATGGCCGAATTGGGTGCTGCTCTACGGTTCGCATGAGCAGGATCATCTCTATGCGAACGCGTTGCGCCGCGCGGCGGCCCGCTTCGGCGGTCAGATCGTCGCCGAGAAGGAATTCAAGGACACCGGCACGGCGCGCCGCACCGACACCGGTGCCACTCAGATACAGCAGCAGATCTCCGTGTTCACACAGGATCTGCCGGAGCATGACGTGGTGCTTGTCGCCGATGAGAGCGAGGTGTTCGGAACCTACGTGCCCTACCGCACCTGGACACCGCGGCTGGTCGCCGGCACGGCCGGCCTTGTCGCATCGTCCTGGCATCCCGCGAGCGAGCAATGGGGCGGCATCCAGATGCAGAGCCGTTTCCTGAGGACGACCGGCCGGCGAATGCTGTCCAAGGACATGTCGGCCTGGACGGCGGTGCGGGCCGTGGGCGAAGCCAGCACGCGGACCAATGGCGACGATCCGAAGAAGATCAGCGACTACATCCGCTCGGACGATTTCTCGGTCGCCGCCTTCAAGGGACAGAAGCTGACCTTCCGCAAATGGAACCATCAGCTTCGCCAGCCCATCCTGCTCGGCGATACCAAATCGGTCGTCTCGACATCGCCACAGGAGGGTTATCTCCACCAGATCTCCGAGCTCGATACGCTCGGCGTCGATCAGCCGGAAACGAAATGCGTGCTTAAGTAGAACCAATCGGGAGGAATTTTCGTGCAGAGACGAGCTTGCGCACTCGCCATTCTCGCAACCGGCTTCATGGCCAATCCGGCGTCGGCCTACATGGTCTATGTCTCCAACGAGAAAGACAATACGATAACCGTCGTCGACACGGCGACGATGCAAGTGGTGAAGACCGTCGAAGTCGGCCAGAGGCCGCGCGGCATCACCATCTCGCATGACGGCAAGTTCATCTATTTGTGCGCCAGCGATGACGATACGATCGAAATCATCGATACCGCGACGCTGCAGATCGTCGGCACGCTGCCTTCCGGCCCAGATCCCGAATTGTTCGTGCTTTCGCCCGACGGCAAGACGCTCTACGTCGCCAACGAGGACGACAATCTCGTCACCGCGATCGACATCGAGCGCAAGCAAGTCATGACCGAGATTCCCGTTGGCGTGGAGCCTGAAGGCATGGCCGTCAGTCCCGACGGCAAAACCATGGTCAACACCTCCGAAACCACCAGCATGGCGCATTTCATCGACACCGACAGCCATGAGGTGACCGACAATGTGCTGGTCGACACGCGTCCGCGCTTTGCGCAATTCAAGCCCGACGGATCACAGATCTGGGTCAGTGCCGAGATCGGCGGCACCGTCAGCGTCATCGACAGTTCCAAACGCGAGGTGGTGAAGAAGATCCAGTTCGCGATTGCGGGATTGCGGCCCGAAACCATCCAGCCGGTCGGCATCGCCATCAGCGCCGACGGCAAGAAAGCCTATGTCGCGCTCGGCCCGGCGAACCATGTCGCCGTGATCGACACCGAAACCTACGAGGTGGAAAAATACATCCTCGTCGGCCAGCGCGTCTGGCATCTCGACTTCACCCCCGATCAGAAGACGCTGATCACCACCAACGGCAATTCCAACGACATCACCTTCATCGACACGGCGACCGACGAGCCGGTTCAATCGGTCACGGTGGGCCAGCAGCCTTGGGGCGTGGCCATATCGCCCCAATAGACCGCAGTGATTATCAGGGAGGCCGGCATGATGAATGTTTGCCGCGTGGTTGCTGCAAGTGCACTAGATAACCAGCACGCCCCGAAGGAGTCAGCGGCATGCAGCATGTGAGGACAAGCGGCCCTGGAGACGAGGTGGCGGCGCTCGATGTTGCCGGCGTCAGCCATTCCTATGGCCCGAAGCGGGCGCTCGACGACGTCTCGTTCTCGATCGCGCCGGGAACTTTCACCGTTCTGCTCGGCCTCAACGGCGCCGGCAAGACAACTTTGTTCTCGCTGATCAGCCATCTTTACGACACCCGCCGCGGATCGATCCGCATCTTCGGCCATGACGTCAGCCGCGCTTCCGGCGAAGCGCTCAGGCGTGTCGGCATCGTGTTCCAGGCACGCACGCTCGACCTCGACCTCAGCGTCCACCAGAACCTCTCCTACCACGCCTCGCTGCATGGCATTGGCGGACACGAAGCCCGGCAGCGCATTGCCGCGCTGCTCGATACAGTCAACATGCAGGGACGTCAGCATGACAAGGCACGCAGTCTTTCCGGCGGCCAGATTCGGCGCATCGAGATCGCGAGGGCGCTGCTCCACCGCCCTTCCCTGCTGCTGCTCGACGAGGCGACGGTCGGTCTCGACATCCAGTCGCGTGCGGGCATTCTCGCCACCATCCGCAAGCTCGTCGAAACCGAGGGCATTGGCGTGCTGTGGGCGACGCATCTGATCGATGAGGTTGAAGACGGCGACCATGTCGTCGTGCTGCGGCAGGGCGACCTGGTTGCCAAGGGCAAGGTCGCCGACGTCGTCATGGCCACGAGCGCCAATTCGATCCGCGATGCCTTTTCGAAGCTCAACCGCATCGGACCCGCCGACATGGCGGAGATATCGTCATGAGCGCTCCCGCAATGCCCGGAAAAGTCGCCGCCCTCACGCCGGTGAAGTTCGAACAATTTGGCCTCCGCCACTATCTCATTTGCCTCAAAGGGATCGTCCTGCGGGAGTGCCTGCGCTTCCTGCACCAGCGCGAGCGCTTCATATCCTCGCTGGTTCGGCCGCTTGTCTGGCTGTTCATTTTTGCAGCCGGATTCCGGCAGGTGCTCGGTGTATCGATCATCCCGCCCTACAAGACCTACGTGCTCTATGAGGTCTACATCACGCCGGGCCTGTGCGGCATGATCCTGCTGTTTTCGGGCATGCAGTCTTCGCTGTCGATGGTCTATGACCGCGAAATGGGCAACATGCGCACCCTGCTGGTCAGCCCCTTCCCGCGTTGGTTCTTACTGATGTCGAAGATGCTCGCCGGTGTCGCCGTGTCGATCGCGCAGGTTTACGCGTTTCTGATCGTTGCCTGGTTTTGGGGCGTCAAGGCGCCGCCGCTCGGCTATCTCACGGTACTGCCGGCGCTGTTCCTGTCGGGCATGATGCTGTGCGCGCTCGGGATGCTTTTGTCTTCGATGATCAAGCAACTCGAAAACTTCGCCGGCATCATGAACTTCGTCATCTTTCCCGGCTATTTCGCTTCTCCGGCCCTCTATCCCTTGTGGCGCATCCAGGAGGCGAGTCCGCTGCTTTACAAGATCTGCCTCGCCAATCCGTTCACCTATGCCGTCGAACTGATCCGCTTCGCCTTCTACGGCCAGGTTGACTGGCTGTCGTTGGGCGTGGTTGCCGGCTGCACGCTGCTGTTTTTTGCCGGCGCCATCATTGCATACGACCCTTCGCGCGGCCTGATGACCCGCAAACAGGACACGGGAGGAAATGCCTGATGGCACGAATGAGCCTTGTTCGCAGCCTGGCTGTGGTTGCCATGCTGGCGCCAGGCGTGAACGCCATGGCGGCGAACACCGATCCGGACTGGCCTTGCATACAGCGCAAGGTGCCGCAACTCTCGCTCGGCCAGATCTGGAACGGGCCGGAGCTTCCGCCAGCGGCAAAGGACTTGTCGAAGGACCCCGCCGTCTCCGCCCTGGTCGAGGAGGTGGCAGCCCGGCGGATGCCGATTGCCGAAGCCCAAAAGAAGATCAAGGTTTTCGCCGCCTCGCTGCCGGCCGAGCAGCTTGCACCGAAAATGGCGATGCTGGTGCAAGGCATGTTCGATCACATGGACGCCGAGCGTTCGCACGTGATCTCCGGCATTTCCCGTTACGCCCACAAGCAGCTCGAAATGGCCGCCGCGTTGCGCAAGGAAGCGTCCGACGTCGATGCGTTGCGAGCAAAGCCGGATGCAGATCCCGACGAGATCGAACGGCGAAGCGAACAGCTGAAATTCGCAACGCGAATTTTCACTGAACGCGTACAGTCGCTGACTTACGTCTGCGATGTGCCGACGATCATCGAGCAGCGGCTCTATCAATTGTCCAAGACTGTCTCGGACGCGCTCGCCGCGAAGAAATAAGCTCTCATTCGGTCTTCGCGGCGGATCTCACGATCCCTGGCCGGGCAGCACGCGCCAGCGCTGCACGAAATAACCGGGATGCATCTCGATCCACTGGGCTACCAGCGGCTGCGCCTGCATGAAGGCGGTCCCGGGATTCATCGCCAGGCCGTCCACCATCTGTTCGCGTTGTTCACAGGTCTGCGGCACATCCGTCAGGCAGACCATCATAACGAGCGTGTAAAGCATTACCCCTTGTCCCCATCGAATCCCGAACCCCATGCCCGGGAGGTTTCCGTGATACCGACCAATTTGCAGGGGTCGCACATACAGATCGCTTACGGGTGTGAAAGGACGTGGCCCCCCCTTCGCGCCGCAACATAACATGCCGCTAATCTAACGCCAATGATCGCAGGGCGTTCTCCACTCCCTTCGCAGCTATCACGACGATCTTTGGCCTTCGGTATGCGGTCGTTCAGGTTGAATTTCGCCCGTCCAACGTCATCCCGCTCCGGTGTGCAGATAGAGTTTGCCGAACAGGGGCAGATACATCGCGCCCTTGCGCATCAGGAAATCGTGGAATGTCGCCATGGCCGGCGAGATCGCGTGATCGCTGCGCATCACCGAAAACCATTGCCGCCGGATCGGCATGCCGACAACATCGAGGATAACCAGCCGGCCGGCTTCGGTTTCGGCAGCGATGGTGTGGGCAGAGATGAAGGCGATGCCGAGCCCGGCCATCACCGCCTGCTTGATCGTCTCGTTCGAACCCATCTCGACGCCGAGATCGTCGATGCGGCCGGGCACGTCGCTCAGGAATATTTCCAGCGAGATGCGCGTGCCGGAGCCGGGCTCGCGAATGAGGAAATGTTCCTCGGCGATCCGTTCCTTGGATATCTCGCGTGCCGACGCAAGCGGGTGGTCTGGCGGCGCGATGATGACCAGCGGGTGATCGCCGAAAACCGAAGCTCGCACCGGGACTTCCTTCGCCGGGCGTCCCATCAGTGCGATATCGATGTCGTGGTTCTTCAGACTGTCGATCGTTTCGGCGCGGTTGCCGATGGCAAGCCGCATGTCGATGTCGGGATGCTCCTTCATGAAGCCGGCCATCAGCCGCGGCGCGAAATATTTGGCGGTGGAAACGACGCCGAGCCGCAAGCTGCCGATGCGCACGCCCTTGATCGCATCCATCTTGTCTTCGAGCAGACGAAGCCGCTCTTCGATGGCCTGTGCCGTCTCGACGAAGGCCAGACCCGCGGCAGTGGGACGCATGCCGTCCGACGTCCGGTCGAACAAGGCCAGCTGGAACTCCTCCTCCACCTGCCGCAACTGGATCGTCACCGCTGGAGGAGACAGGCCTAACGCCTTGGCTGCGCTGACGATTCTTCCGTGGCTGATGATTGCCTGAACGGTCTTGAATTGCTTGAGCGTGAGGTTTCTCATATGGCAATACTAAAATTTTTTTACTGCCAAAGTAAAGTTATTGAATTTTACTTATCCAGCACGATTTGTTTTCATTTCCCAATCCGGCCGATCCGAGGAGAGGCGGCTGGATGGGGAGGTTACGATGCCAGCGGCAACGCTCGACGCTTTTCTGAACTCCTATCTCGGCGAGCCGGACGAACTGCGCGCCGCGGTCGTAATGACCGTCCGTCGGCTGACGCAGGCGGCCACCACGATCCGCAATACCATCAATCAAGGGGTACTCGGCACCGCCTTTGCCGGAACCCGTGGCGCCAATGCTGACGGCGATGTTCAGAAGGATCTCGATATCTTCGCTGACGACATCTTCCTCGACGCCATGCGCCACGCTCCGGTCGCGCTCTACGCTTCCGAGGAACTGGAGCAGCCGGTGCTGCTCGACAGGCAAGCGCCTCTTGCCATCGCCATCGACCCGCTCGACGGCTCATCCAACATCGACACCAACGTGTCGATCGGAACAATCTTCTCGCTCCTCCCTGCGATTGGCACGCCGGATGGGAACCCGGCCGCCTCCTTTTTGCAGGCGGGGGTGAACCAGCTAGGCGCCGGTTTCTTCATCTACGGCCCGCAGCTGGCGCTCGTTCTGTCACTCGGCAGCGGCACGCATGTCTTCGTTCTCTCGACCAGGCTCGGCACATTCGTCCAGGCCTACGAGAGCCGGATCGTTCCGCAGCGCACCGAGGAGTTCGCCATCAACGCCGCCAACTACCGGCATTGGGACGAGGCGGTGCGGCTCTACATCGACGACTGCCTCGAAGGCACCGAAGGCCCACGCGAGAAGGACTTCAACATGCGCTGGATCGCCTCCCTGGTCGCTGACTGCTACCGCATATTGATGCGCGGCGGCGTATTCCTGTATCCAGGCGACAAGCGCAAGGGCTACAGGCAGGGGCGACTTCGCCTCGTCTACGAGGCCAACCCGATCGCTTATCTCATCGAACAGGCGGCCGGTGCCGCCACCGATACGATCACCCGCATCCTCGAAATCCAACCCGAGAGCCTGCACCAGCGCGTGCCCATGGTTTTCGGATCGGCGCGGGAAGTGGCGCGCATCACCCGCTATCACACCGAGCCGAGCGCGATCGGCGAGCGCGCGCCGCTGTTCAGCCGCCGCGGCCTTTTCAGGGCCTGAACACCATGTCGGCAAAGCACCCCATCATCACCATCACCGGGTCGTCGGGCGCAGGCACCACCTCGGTCAAGCGCATCTTCGAGTTGATCTTCCGGCGTGAGAACATCGAGGCCGCCTTCATCGAAGGCGACGCTTTCCATCGCTACGACCGCGCCGCGATGAAGGCGAAGGTGGCCGACGAAGAGAAGGCGGGCAATCCCAACTTCACCCACTTCCATGCCGAAGCCAATGAACTCGGAATCCTAGAAGAGGTGTTTGAGGAATATGGCCGCCGGGGAACGGGAAGAACCCGCACCTACATCCATGACGAGGACGAGGAAAAGCAGTACGGCACGCCGCCGGGCAATTTTACCGAATGGCGCGAATTTCCTCCCAGCGACTTGCTCTTCTACGAGGGCCTGCATGGCTGCGTCGTCACCGACAAGATCAACCTGGCCAGGCACGCGGACCTCAAGATCGGCGTCGTGCCGGTCATAAATCTCGAATGGATCCAGAAGATCCATCGCGACCGCGCAACGCGCGGCTATTCCACCGAGGCGGTGATGGACGTGATCCTGCGCCGCATGCCGGACTATGTCCGCTACATCGTCCCGCAGTTTTCGCAGACCGCCATCAACTTCCAGCGCGTGCCGATCGTCGACACGTCCAATCCATTCATCGCGCGCTGGATTCCGACGCCCGACGAATCGATGCTGGTCATCCGCTTCGCCAATCCCCGCGGCATCGATTTCCCCTACCTGCTTTCGATGATCCACGACTCGTTTATGTCGCGGCCGAATTCCATCGTGGTGCCAGGCAACAAGCTCGACCTTGCCATGCAGCTGATCCTGACGCCGCTCATCCTGCAATTGATCGAACGCAAGAATCGCGTGTCGTGAGGAGGACGCCATGAACAGCCAAGCAGCAGCCCTGAAGCCTGTCGCCGCCGTCTCGGAGCGCGAGATGGCGAACGCCATTCGCGCACTGGCGATGGACAGCGTCCAAAAGGCCAATTCCGGTCATCCGGGCATGCCGATGGGCATGGCCGACGTCGCGACGGTGCTGTTCAGCCGCTTTATCAACATCGACCCGACGATGCCGGACTGGCCCGATCGCGACCGCTTCGTGCTTTCGGCCGGGCACGGCTCGATGCTGCAATATGCGCTGCATTACCTGCTCGGCTACGAAGACATGCCGATCGAGGAACTGCAGCGGTTTCGCCAGCTGGGCAGCCGCACCGCCGGACATCCGGAATATGGCCATGCCCTTGGCATCGAGACGACGACTGGTCCGCTTGGACAAGGCATTTCGACCGCCGTCGGCATGGCGCTGGCGGAGCGCATGCTTGCTGCCCGCCACGGCGCCGATCTCGTCGACCATTTCACCTACGTGATCGCCGGCGACGGCTGCCTGCAGGAAGGCATCAGCCACGAGGCGATCGACCTTGCCGGTCACCTGAAGCTCTCCCGGCTGATCGTCTTCTGGGACGACAATGCGATCTCGATCGACGGACCGACTTCGCTGTCGACGTCGATGGACCAGCCGGCACGGTTCAAAGCCGCTGGATGGCATGTCCAATCGGTGGACGGCCACGACACAGAAGCCGTTGGAGCGGCAATCGAAGCGGCGCAGCAATCGCACCAGCCGTCTCTGATCGCCTGCCGCACGGTGATCGGCAAGGGAGCGCCCAATCTGGGCGGCTCGGAAAAGACGCATGGCGCGCCGCTGGGCGATGCGGAGATCGCAGCGACGCGCGAAAACGTCGGCTGGGCCTACGCGCCGTTCGAGGTGCCGGACGACATCCTTTTTGCCTGGCGCGAGATTGCCGGCCGCGGCCAAGCGGCGCGCCGCGACTGGGAGCAGCGGCTTGCCGCTTCGCCAGGGCGCCAGGCCTTCGAGAGCGCGGTCGCCGGCAGACTGCCCGACGCGGTCTTCGAAGCGCTCGGCGCTTTCCGCAAGGAGCATGTCGAGAAGGCGACCAAGGTTGCAACGCGAAAAGCCTCCGAAATGGCGCTCGCCGCAATCAACGCCGCAACCGACCTGACCGTCGGCGGCTCCGCCGATCTGACGCATTCGAACCTGACGATCACCAAGGGCATGGCGCGCATAGCACCGGATGAATATACCGGCCGCTACATTCACTACGGCATCCGTGAGCACGGCATGGCCGCGGCCATGAACGGCATCGCGCTGCATGGCGGCTTCGTGCCTTACGGCGGCACGTTCCTGTGCTTCGTCGACTATGCGCGCGGCGCGATGCGGCTCTCGGCGCTCATGGGCCAGCGCGTCATCTATGTGATGACGCATGATTCCATCGGTCTCGGCGAGGACGGCCCGACCCACCAGCCGGTCGAGCATCTGGCGATGCTGCGGGCGACGCCAAACCTCAACGTCTTCCGTCCGGCCGACATCATCGAAACGGCGGAGTGCTGGGAATTGGCGCTGAAGAGCGAGAGCCGGCCGAGCGTGCTGGTGCTCTCGCGCCAGAACCTGCCGATGCTGCGCCAGACACACCGCGACGAGAACCGGTCGAGCCAAGGCGCCTACATCCTGCGCGAGCCAGCCGAGCACCGCGCCGTAACGCTGATCGCCACCGGCTCGGAGGTCGAAATCGCTGTTGCCGCCGCCGAACGGCTGGAAACCGAGCACGGCATCGCCGCCGCGGTCGTCTCGATGCCGTGCTGGGAGCTTTTCGAGGAACAGGATGCCGGTACCCGCAAGGCGGTCCTCGGCTCGGCGCCACGCATTGCCGTCGAAGCCGCGGCGCGGCTCGGCTGGGACCGCTGGATCGGCGACACCGGCGCTTTCGTCGGTATGGCCGGTTTCGGCGCCAGCGCCCCTGCCCCGGATCTCTACCGGCATTTCGACATCACGCCCGAAGCCGTCGCGGCAGCGGCGCTGAAGCTCATCATCTAGGAGGACCCGACAATGGCCCGCATCACCCTTCGCCAGCTTCTCGATCATGCCGCCGAGCACGGCTACGGCGTGCCGGCATTCAACATCAACAACATGGAACAGGGCCTCGCCATCATGGAGGCGGCCAAGGCCTGCGACGCGCCGGTCATCATCCAGGCCTCGCGCGGCGCCCGCTCCTATGCCAACGACATCATGCTGGCGAAGATGATGGAGGCGTTGACCGAAATCCATCCGGCCATTCCGCTATGCATCCATCAGGATCACGGCAACAACGAAGCCACCTGCCTTTCGGCGATCCGCCACGGCTTCACCTCGGTGATGATGGACGGGTCGCTGATGGCAGACGCCAAGACGCCAGCAAGCTACGATTACAACGTCGCCGTCACCGAACGTGTCGCACGCATGGCGCATTGGGTCGGCGCTTCCGTCGAAGGCGAGCTCGGCGTGCTCGGCTCGCTGGAAACCGGCCAGGGCGAGGCCGAGGACGGGCACGGCGCCGAAGGCGCGCTTTCCCACGACCAGCTTTTGACCGATCCCGATCAGGCGGTCGACTTCGTGACCACCACCCAGGTCGACGCGCTGGCGATCGCCTGCGGCACCTCGCACGGCGCCTACAAATTCAGCCGCAAGCCCGACGGCGGCATTCTGGCCATGCAGGTGATCGAGGCGATCCACGAAAAGCTGCCCAACACGCATCTGGTCATGCATGGCTCTTCCTCCGTGCCGCAGGAACTGCAGGACATCATCAACAAATATGGCGGCGCGATGCCTCAGACCTTTGGCGTTCCGGTCGAGGAGATCGAGCGCGGCATTCGTTACGGCGTGCGCAAGGTCAACATCGACACCGATTGCCGCATGGCCATGGCCGGGCAGTTCCGCCGCGTCGCGACGGAGGACCCGCGCGAATTCGATCCGCGAAAATTCCTGAAACCCGCCATGGACGCCCTGCGCGACCTTTGCCGTGATCGCTTCGAGCGCTTCGGCACCGCGGGCAATGCCTCGAAGATCAGGGTCATCGCCATGGACGAGATGGCGAAACGTTACGCCGCAGGAAAACTCGACCCGCATATCGCAACTGCGAAAGCCGCCTGAGCGGCAACAGGAGACCTGTCATGAACAAGATCGACATGCCGTCAGCAGGCACGCTCAAGGAAGGCAGCGAACGCTACAAGTCGGGCGTCATTCCCTACAAGAAGATGGGCTACTGGGAGCCGGACTACCGGCCCAAGGAGACCGACCTGATCGCCATGTTTCGGATCACGCCGCAGCCCGGCGTCGACCACGAGGAGGCGGCCGCCGCCGTCGCCGGTGAATCCTCTACCGCGACATGGACGGTGGTGTGGACCGACAGGCTGACCGCCTGCGAGCTTTATCGCGCCAAGGCGTTCAAATCCGAGCCGGTGCCGAACACAGGTCCCGGCACCAGGATCGAGCAGCAGTACTTCGCCTATATCGCCTACGACCTCGACCTGTTCGAGCCAGGCTCAATCGCCAACCTGACTGCATCGATCATCGGCAACGTGTTCGGCTTCAAGGCAGTCAAGGCCTTGCGGCTCGAGGACATGCGCATTCCGGTGGCTTACCTCAAAACCTTCCAGGGCCCGGCGACCGGCATCGTGGTGGAACGCGAGCGGCTCGACAAGTTCGGCCGGCCGCTGCTCGGCGCGACGACGAAGCCGAAGCTTGGCCTGTCAGGCCGCAACTACGGCCGCGTCGTCTACGAGGCGCTGAAGGGTGGCCTCGACTTCGTCAAGGACGACGAGAATATCAACTCGCAGCCCTTCATGCACTGGCGCGACCGCTTCCTCTACTGCATGGAGGCTGTGAACAAGGCGTCGGCCGCCACCGGCGAAGTCAAGGGCCATTATCTCAACGTCACCGCCGGCACGATGGAGGAGATGTACGAGCGCGCCGAATTCGCAAAACAGCTTGGCTCCTGCATCGTCATGATCGATCTCGTCATTGGCTACACGGCGATCCAGTCGATGGCCAAGTGGGCACGCCGCAACGACATGATCCTGCACCTGCACCGCGCCGGCAACTCGACCTATTCGCGCCAGAAGAACCACGGCATGAATTTTCGCGTCATCTGCAAATGGATGCGGATGGCCGGCGTCGATCACATCCATGCCGGCACGGTGGTCGGCAAGCTGGAAGGCGACCCGCTGATGATCAGGGGTTTTTATAACACGCTGCGCGAGGAGCGCACGCCGCAGAACCTCGAAACAGGGCTGTTCTTCGATCAGGACTGGGCCTCGCTCAACAAGGTGATGCCCGTCGCCTCGGGCGGCATCCATGCCGGCCAGATGCACCAGTTGATCCATTATCTCGGCGAGGACGTCATCCTGCAGTTCGGCGGCGGCACGATCGGCCATCCGGACGGCATCCAGGCCGGCGCGACGGCCAATCGTGTCGCGTTGGAGGCGATGATTCTCGCCCGCAACGAGGGTCGCGACTATCTGCGCGAAGGGACCAAAATTCTCGAACAGGCGGCCAGATGGTGCACGCCGCTGAAGGCGGCCCTGGAGACCTGGAAGGACGTCACCTTCAACTACGAATCGACCGACACGGCCGACTTCGTGCCAACCGCAACGCCCAGCTTCTAGACGAAAGGAACCGTCGCCATGATGACCAATCCGGGAAACAAGGTCACGCAGGGACAGTTTTCGTTCCTGCCCGACCTGACCGATGAGCAGATTTCGGCGCAGATCAAATACGCGCTGAAAAACCACTGGGCGGTCAGCGTCGAGTACACGGACGATCCGCATCCGCGAAACACCTATTGGGAAATGTACGGCAACCCGATGTTCGACCTGAAGGACCCGGCGGGCATCCTGCTGGAAGTGAACAATTGCCGGAAAGCCATGCCCAACATGTATGTCCGGTTGACCGCCTTCGATTCGACCAAGGGCTGGGAAGCGCCGCGCATGTCGTTCATCGTCAATCGGCCGCCCAACGAACCCGGGTTCCGGCTGCTGCGCCAGGAGCGCGACGGCCGCAGCCAGGGCTATTCGATCGTGCCCTATGCGACCGACAGGCCCGAAGGCGAGCGGAGCTAGCCCAAACCATGCTGGATGCGATAGCAAAGGGCGCTGCCGCGCAGGACGAATCGGTTGATCTGCAGGCCGAGTTCGAGGCCTCTAACATCGACGAGGTGATGGACAAGCTCGACCGCGAACTCGTTGGCCTGAAGCCCATCAAGAACCGCATCCGCGAGATCGCGGCTCTCCTCCTGGTCGACCGGCTTCGCCGCAAGTTCGGGCTGACCTCGGGCGCGCCGACGCTGCACATGAACTTTACGGGAAATCCCGGCACCGGAAAGACCACCGTGGCGCTCAGGATGGCCGAAATCCTGCATCGTCTCGGCTATATCCGCGAAGGCCACATGGTCGCGGTGACGCGAGACGATCTCGTCGGCCAGTATGTGGGCCACACCGCGCCAAAGACCCGCGAAGTGATCAAGCGCGCCATGGGCGGCGTGCTTTTCATCGACGAGGCCTACTATCTCTACAAGCCCGAGAACGAACGCGACTACGGCCAGGAATCGATCGAAATCCTGCTGCAATGCATGGAAAACAACCGAGACGATCTGGTTGTAGTTCTTGCCGGCTACAAGAACAAGATGGACCGCTTCTTCGACAGCAATCCCGGCATGCGCTCGCGCATTGCCCACCATCTCGATTTTCCCGACTACGGCGTCACCGAGCTGAAATCGATCGCCGAGATCATGCTGGCGGAACAGAATTACCGTCTCAGCGAGGCGGCGGCCAAGGCGCTCGAAGAGTATCTCCCGATCCGCATGCGGCTGCCGCATTTCTCCAACGCTCGCTCGGTCCGCAATGGCCTCGACCGGGCGCGGCTTCGCCAGGCCAACCGCCTTTTCGCGTCGCGCGACCGGGCGTTGACGAAAACCGACCTTATCACCATTGAGGAATCCGACATTCGCGGCAGCCGCGTGTTCGCGGAAGGTAAGCTCGAAGGCGAACCGGAGACGAAGGCGCGCTGACAAGATGAGGCCGGTTGGTGTGCAGCGACCGGAAACGGAAGACAGAATGGGAGCCGACGACCATGGGTACTAAGACAATCATCGCGCCCTCGGTGCTTTCTGCGGACTTCTCGCGGCTCGGCGACGAGGTCGAAGCTGTCGTCCGGGCGGGTGCCGACTGGATCCACCTCGACGTCATGGACGGCCATTTCGTGCCCAACATCACCTTCGGTCCGCCGGTGATCAAGGCGATCCGTGATCGAACGGACAAGATCTTCGACTGCCATCTGATGATCGCGCCGGCCGACTCCTATCTCGCCGCCTTCGCCGATGCCGGCTGCGACATCATCACGGTGCATGCCGAGGCTGGGCCGCATCTCGACCGTTCGCTGCAGGCAATCAGGAATCTCGGCAAGAAGGCCGGCGTGTCGCTCAACCCGGCGACGCCGGAAAGCGTCATCGAGTATGTGCTCGACCGGCTCGATCTGGTGCTTCTGATGACGGTCAACCCAGGCTTCGGCGGCCAGGCGTTCATTTCGGCGGTCATCGACAAAGTCAGGCGGGTCAAGGCACTGGTCGCCAATCGCCCGATCGACATCGAGATCGACGGCGGCGTCACGCCCGAGACCGCTCCGTTGGTCACCGCGGCCGGCGCCAATGTGCTGGTCGCCGGCTCGGCCATCTTCAAGGGTGGCACCGAGGCTGCCTATCGTGCCAATATCGGCGCCATCAGACAGGCGGCCGACGGGGCGATCCGGAAAGCCGCGTAAACTGTTTCATCGGAGGGCGAACATGGCGGCAATTCCACCTGTCTGCGATTTCGGCTGGCAAGCCATCGATGCCGTCTTGCCAGGGGTCGACGGCAAATCCCATTCGATCTTCAGTCACGCCGGTCCGAACGGGCTGGTGGTGGCCTTCATCTGCAACCACTGCCCCTATGTGAAGGCAGTGATTTCACGCATGGTGCGCGACGCCAACGACCTCAAGGCCGAAGGCATCGGCTTTGTCGCGATCAACTCAAACGATGCCGACGCTTATCCGGATGATTCCTTCGACAACATGAAGCTCTTCGCCAAGACGAACGGCTTCACTTTCCCCTACCTCCACGACGAGCGCCAGACGGTGGCGCGTGCCTACGGAGCCGTTTGCACTCCCGATTTCTTCGGGCTCAACAACGAGTTGACACTGCAATATCGCGGCCGGCTGGACGCCGCGCGGCGCGACGCTGGACCGCCCCGGCTGAGGCGCGACCTGTTCGAGGCGATGAAGCAGGTTGCCCGAACCGGCGACGGGCCGCTGGACCAGATCGCTTCGATCGGCTGCTCGATCAAGTGGAAGGATGCCGCATGAATGTCGGCGTGGGAAGGCCGTTGCGGTCGCCGAAAGCGATCCTGTTCGATCTCGACGGCACGCTGGTCGATTCGGCGCCCGATCTAGCGGCCGCCGTCAACGAGTTGCTGGCCGGCCGCGATCTGCCGCCGCTGCGCCTGGAACAGGTCAAAGCCATGATCGGCGGCGGCGTCAGGAAACTGGTCGAGCGCGCCTTCGCGGCTTCCGGTACGCCGCTCCTCGGCAGCGCGCTCGAAGAGGCCATCCGCGTCATGGCGCCGATCTATCGCAGACATCTGACCGGCCTGACAAAGCTGATGCCTGGCGTCAGGGAGGTTCTCACGCATTTCCATTTGAGCGGAATAGCCATGGGCGTGGTGACCAACAAGCCGCAGTTGGCGGCTCGCGAAATCCTGCTGCATTTTGGACTGACGGAATATCTCGGCGCGATCGTCGGCGGAGACGCGGTGACATACTTGAAACCGGCGCCCGACGCTCTGTTGCTGGCGCTCGACCAGCTTCAGGTCGAACCTCGTGACACGCTGATGGTCGGAGACAGCAGCGCCGACGTGGCCGCGGCGCGCGCCGCCGGCATACCCGTCATTCTGCTGCGTGGCAGCTACACCCAAATTCCCGTTGAAGAGCTTGGCGCCGACCTCGTTTGCGACAGCTTGCTCGATCTGCCGTCCGCGATGCAGAGGCTGCAAGACGCTGCTTTACCCCAAGCGTAAAGCCCAGGCAAACGCTGGCCGGACGCAGTCCAAATGGCCGGCGGAGCCGCGTTACTTCGAGAATTGCTTCAGATAAGCGATGACGTTGGCGACGTCCTCGTCCTTTTTGAGGCCGACAAACGCCATCTTCGTTCCCTTGACCATGGCTTTCGGATCGTGAAGGTAGGTGGCCAACGTGGCTTCGTCCCATTTAACACCGGATTTCCCTGCCGCGACCATGGCTTGCGAATAGCTGAATCCGGGATGCGTGCCTGCCGTCCGGCCGATGACGCCGTTCAACGACGGACCGATCTTGTTCTTATCCTGGTCGGCGATATGGCAAACCTTGCATTTGGTGAAGACTTTCTCACCTGCCGCGGCATCCTGTGCCTGGGATTGGCTTGTGAAGGTCACAACGGATACGACGGCGAAAAATGCGATTGCGCGCATGGCATTTCCTCATTTGATCGTCTGGGTGCCCTGGACGATTTGCGCGTGTCGATGCTTTGACCGCCGGCATCCGCTTTTACGCGGGAGAGCGAACTATTCGCCCTTCCTCCCTGGAATGGCAGCACCTGCACGCCTCGAAAAGCTAGACTGCCGATGAAGGAAGTCAATCGTACTAAGGTCCTGTTTCGTTTCCCGACTGCGCAAAGTGGAAGTGCGTAGCGACATGCGGTTCACATTATTGACGCGTATTGGCCGAACGCGTAGCCTAACTTCAACCCGTTTCCTGTTTGGGCACCTTCAGGAAATCCGATGCAACTCCACAGCACGACTCTGGAGAGATCGCCGCAGAGGCGACGATAGGTGCCAAATGGACATGGTCGATCTCATATTAACGGTTTGCCTGAGCGCCAATCCGGGCAATTGCCGAGATGAACACCTCTATTTCGAGAGCCGCGGCTCTCTGTTCCAATGCATGTTCCTGGCGCCCGGCGAGATCGCAAAATGGTCTCAGGAACATCCAAGTCTCAAGATCGTGCGCTGGAAATGTGCCTTTGGGAGCAAGGAACGAGCGATTTGATCGACATCCCTGGTTCAGCGACGGCCCCAGGAAGAGGAGACGTCACGATGATTTCGCGGCGCAAAACGCTGCGTTTGGCGGCTCTTGGGACAGCCGCCATCCTCGCCTCAAGGCCGGTTGCTGTCTTTGCAGCAGCGAAGGTCCGAATTGGTGTCCTGAAGTTTGGCACCGTGAGCTGGGAACTCAATACGCTGAAACAACACAAGCTCGACGAGGCCAACAGGATCGATCTGGAAATTGTCTATTTCGCCGGGGAGGATGCGACCAACGTCGCGATGCTGGCCGGCGCGATTGACATGATCGTGACCGACTGGCTGTGGGTCTCGCGCCAGCGCTCCGAGGGCGGCGACCTTACAATGGCTCCTTATTCGACCGCCGTTGGGGCAATCATGGTGAAGGAGGAATCGCCGATCCGGACGATCGCCGACCTAAAGGAAAAGAAGATCGGTGTCGCCGGCGGCCCGCTCGACAAGAGCTGGCTACTGATTCAGGCGCTGGCCAGACGCGATCACGGCCTCGACCTGCCGACAGCCAGTGACGTCGCCTTTGGCGCGCCGCCGCTGATTTCGGAAAAGGCGATGCAGGGAGAACTCGATGCGGTACTCAATTTCTGGCACTTCTGCGCCCGGCTCGAGGCCAACGGCTTTCGTCGGTTGATCGGCGCGGATGATGCGGCGAAAGCGCTCGGAGCCTCGGGCGCCGTGTCGGCGCTCGGCTACGTCTTCCACGACCAATGGGCGAACGAGAATCCGGATGCCACCCGGGGCTTTGTCAAGGCCTCCAAGCAGGCCAAGGACTTGCTGGCCAGATCCGACGATGAATGGCTGCGTCTGGCGCCGCTCATTCGCGCGGAAGGCAAGGAGCTGGAAAAACTGCGCGACCGCTATCGCCAGGGCATTCCCAGACGGCCGGTCGCCGAAGAAGCGGCCGATGCGGGCAAGCTCTATCACGTGCTGGCTGCGATAGGTGGCGAGAAGCTGGTTGGCAGGGCGCCAGAGATGGCGCCCGGCACGTTCTGGCCGGAACTCGCGAAATGACCGCACCGGAGGACATGTCCGGTCGATCCAGCCTTGCGACGGCACTGACGCCAGCGCTGACGGTAGCGGTTTCCCTGCTCGGACTTTGCCTGCTGTGGAGCCTCGCGGCCCATCTGTGGCAAAGCCGTGCTTTCCCCTCACCAGGGCAGGTCTGGCAGGTGCTGCTCAGGGAAGCGGCGAGCGGCGACCTTTTTTATCATCTTGGCGCGACGCTCGGACGGGTTGCCGCGGCATACGTCGTCGCAATGATTATCGGCTCGGTCATCGGTGTCCTCCTTGGCAGCTACCGCGGTGCGGACCGGTTCTTCAATCCCTGGGTGATCCTGTTTCTCAACATTCCCGCGCTGGTGATCATCGTGCTCGCCTATATCTGGTTCGGCCTCAACGAGGCGGCGGCGATAGGCGCTGTTGCAGTGAACAAGATCCCGAATGTCGTAGTGACCATGCGCGAGGGCGCCAGGACGCTTGACCCACGTTATGCCGAAATGGCCGCCGTCTACCGCTTCGGCCCACTCGACCGCATCCGCCATGTTCTGCTGCCGCAACTGCAGCCCTATTTTGCCGCTGCCTCGCGATCCGGCATCGCTCTCATCTGGAAGATCGTCCTGGTGGTTGAACTGCTCGGACGTTCCAATGGCGTCGGCTTCCAGATCTATCTTTATTTCCAACTCTTCGACGTCGCCGCCATTCTTGCCTACACGCTGGCTTTCGTGGCGGTGATGCTTGTCATCGAACTCATCCTGGTGCAGCCCGTTGAACGACATGCAACCCGTTGGCGCCATCGCCCCGCTTAAGGTCGATATCGCCGAAAAGACCTTCAGATCCGCGCGAGGTGTCTCGGTAACGGCGCTTCAGGGTCTGTCCTTCGAGGTCCGGCAGGGCGAATTCGCCTGTCTGCTCGGGCCGTCGGGCTGCGGCAAGACCACGACGTTGCGTATCTTGCTTGGATTGGACAAAGACTTTTCCGGCTCTTTCCAACTGCCGCAAGGCGGCTCGAACCGCATCGCCGCCGTGTTCCAAGAGCCGACTTTGCTGCCATGGCGGACGCTCGAGCAGAATGTCAGACTGGCGCTGCCGAAAGGACTGAGGACGAAAAATCTCGACGGACTGTTCGCCAGTCTCGGCCTCACCGGCATGCGCTCGCTCTATCCAACGGAGCTTTCGCTCGGCCTTGCGCGCAGGGCAGCGCTTGCCAGGGCCTTCGCCAACGAGCCGGCGGTGCTTTTCCTGGACGAACCCTTCGTCTCACTCGATGAGCGGACCGCCGTGCGGCTTCGTCACCTGCTTCTGTCGGTGTGGTCGGCGCGGCCAACCACCGCCTTGATGGTAACGCACAATCTGCATGAAGCGCTGATGCTGTCGGACCGCATTATCGTGCTCGCGCCGCAACCGACCCATGTGCTGGGCATGTTCGACGTGCGGCTGCCGCGGCAATATCGCAATGCACGGGTGATGAGCGACCTCTTGCGGTCGTTCCATCGAAAATTCCCGGGCGTGACCTGATCGCCGCGGCGGCGAAATGCAGATCGGAAAAGCCATGTCGATCGATGGGGTACGGCGCAGGGCGTCAGGCGGCTGTTCGGCTCCCGCGGTCAAGGCATGGACGAGGCCATGGCGACGATGGGACAGATGAAACTGCGCCAGTTCCCGCCTCAAGAGACGATGACGAAGGTGCAGGAGTTGCAGTTGATGATCCGGCACCCAAACAATTCGGGCCTGCAGCGGGATCCGCTGACCCAGTATTTCATTCCCGCGCACTTCATCCACGAACTGTCGATCTCTCAAGCCGATCAGCCGATTCTCTCGATGGAGGGCGGAACATCGATTTCGGAGGATCCCAATTTCCGGTTCGATTTCACGGCGCACGGCAATGGCGAAATCCGTGTCGAGGCGACAGACACGGATGGCAAGGTATTTCGCGGCCATTGGCCGATGGAAACGGCGGGACTGTGAGGCACCGTCACGCGCCTATTCCGCCTGACTAGAAGCAACGTACGTCGGCTTCCGCCTGCGCGCGTTTCAGTTCTGTGCGCGCCGCCTTAGCTGGCGCGCTTTCGCGAAACAACCCTGCGGCCTCCCCTGTCGTCAGCGACATGCTTTTGAAGGTCTCCGCCCTCTCATAGTGATCGTAGGGAAGGATTGAGGCGATAACATCGATCGAGCAGGAACAGCTTTCAAGCGCCTGACGTGTCTGGCCATTTGTTTGCATGCAGCCGAGCACGTAGTCGGCAATGGTTGCCGTTGGGTAGTCTCCCGCGGCGCTGGCGGGGTTCGCAAAGGCCAGTGTCGCCGTAAAGACCAGCGGCAAGGTGGAAGATCCGACAGATCTGATCATGAGGAAACCTCCAGTTGGCCTGGACACTATGCACCCAGACAGGATCATCGCGCCAATTGGCGACGTGCCGCAAAGCCAGTCAAGCTCCCATGGCCTCTGTATAGGACCAAAGGAGGAATGCCCTATCGACCGACAAGAGGCCTTCACGGCAGCTTCATGGACCCGTTCCGCACCTCGCTTCCAGCGATCATTTCATGTCTCGCCCACTATCGGCAGCCAACGAGACGCACGCATACTTACCCCCAGACGCTTCGTAAACTATATCGAAATAAAATCAAATACGCACCGCACCGTGAATACGGGAGCAATAGGATCAATATATATATCGCAGCTTGCGGCCAGCCTATCAATAGTCTGACCTAAGATGCTTCTCTTATCTGCTTCTATATATTGCAGCGCATCATAATCGATATTGCGGTGCAAGAACGCGCTGCGGGTTTTTGCTTGCTTGGCCTTTTACGATGACATAGCTTTTTCCCTGTTTCCGGCTTCAAGAGCGCCATCGTCAGGGAGCGGTGGCAGTCTTTCGAAGGCCAAGTGGGGCGGGCAGTAACGGTGCCCTCTGCTTGTCGGGGTAGGTCGTGACAGCTGCCGGAAATACTTCCCCACATGAATCGCTTGGGCAAGCCCTTGTGGGCTTGACGGTCGATTTGTCACTGTGAACCTCGGGAGGATTTCGGATGCGTGTACTTGCGAAAGCTACCTATATTCTGACGACCGCGGCGTTTCTGTCGCTCGGCGCGGCCTATACGGCTTCGGCCAACGAAGACCTTGCAAAGCTCGCATCGGATGCGAAGAACTGGGCGATGCAGACAGGTGACTACGCCAACACCCGCTATTCCAAACTCAAGCAGATCACTGCGGACAATGTGAAGAACCTGCAGGTCAAATGGAGCTTTTCCACCGGCGTGCTGCGCGGTCACGAAGGCGGGCCGCTGATCATCGGCGATGTGATGTATGTCCACACGCCTTTCCCAAACAACGTCTTTGCTCTCGACCTCAAGAACGACGGGAAGATCCTCTGGAAATACGAACCCAAGCAGGATCCGAACGTTATAGCGATCATGTGCTGCGACACGGTCAATCGCGGTGTTGCCTATGGTGACGGCAAGATCATTCTCAACCAGGCCGACACCACCGTCGTCGCGCTCGATGCCAAGACCGGTAAGGTCGCCTGGTCGATCAAGAACGGCGACAAGACCGATGGCGGCAAGGGCGAATCAGGCACCTCTGCGCCCGTTGTCATCAAGGACAAGGTGCTCGTCGGTGTCTCCGGCGCCGAATACGGCGTTCGCGGCTGGATAGCCGCCTACAATCTGAGTGACGGCAAGCTCGCATGGAAAGCCTATTCGGAAGGTCCGGACGCAGACACCCTGATCGATCCCGAGAAGACCACCCAGCTCGGCAAGCCTGTCGGAAAGGATTCCGGCACGAACACCTGGGAAGGCGAACAGTGGAAGACAGGCGGCGGCACGACATGGGGATGGTATTCCTATGATCCCAAGCTGAACCTCGTCTACTACGGTACCGGCAATCCCTCGACGTGGAACCCGGTCCAGCGCCCCGGCGACAATCGCTGGTCCATGACAATCATGGCTCGCGATGCGGATACTGGTGTTGCCAAATGGCTCTACCAGATGACCCCGCATGACGAATGGGACTTTGATGGCATCAACGAGATGATTCTCGTCGACGGCATGGAGGTCAATGGCGCCAAGCACGACGTGCTGGTGCATTTCGACCGCAACGGCTTTGCCTACACCATGGACCGCGCCACCGGCGAACTTCTCGTCGCCAAAAAATACGATCCGGCAGTGAACTGGGCGACGGAAGTCAACATGGATCCCAAGAGCGACCAGTATGGCCGCCCGCAGGTCGTGGCCAAATATTCGACCCAGCAGAACGGCGAAGACACCAACTCGACCGGCATCTGCCCGGCCGCGCTTGGAACCAAGGACCAGCAGCCGGCCGCCTACTCGCCGAAGACCGGGTTGTTCTATGTGCCGACCAACCATGTCTGCATGGACTATGAGCCTTACAAAGTGAGCTACACCGCCGGTCAGCCCTATGTGGGCGCCACCGTGTCGATGTATCCGGCGCCTGGCGGTGACGGCAACATGGGCAACTTCATTGCCTGGGATGCAGCCAAGGGTGAGATCGTCTGGTCGAAGCCCGAGCAGTTCTCGGTGTGGTCGGGCGCATTGGCGACAGATGGCGACGTCGTCTTCTACGGTACCCTCGAAGGCTACATCAAGGCGGTCGATAAGGACGGCAAGGAACTTTACAAGTTCAAGACCCCGTCCGGCATCATCGGCAACATCACGACCTACGAGCATGACGGCAAGCAGTACATCGCCGTTCTGTCCGGCGTCGGTGGATGGGCCGGTATCGGTCTGGCAGGTGGTCTGCTTTCGCCCGATAACGCCGCTGCCTGGCATGGCGCCGTCGATCAGGGCCGTGCGCAGGGCGACGAGACCGCAGTCGTTGGAACCGCAGGACTGGGTGCCGTCGGCGGTTACGCGGCACTTGCCGACTATACGACGCTGGGTGGTCAGCTCACCGTCTTCGGCCTCCCGGACTGATAGCCGGGAAGAGCCTTACGACTAGGCTTGAAAAACGAGAGCCCGGGTCACCGGGAAGCCGGGAACCGGGCTCTCGATTGCGCCGCGCACCCAACACCGATCAATGCCGCTGCACGACGGCAGCCAGTGTCCCTGGCAAATGAAGGAAGTGTCTGAATGATCGTTCGCATTGCAGTTTCCGCTCTCGCGCTGGTCCTGCTGCCTCTGGCCAGCTCAAGTCTGGCACGGGCCGAAGACAGCATGGAAAAAGCCAAGGCGGTGAAGCAAGAAGGAGGCAAATATTTAGATGCGGACGGAAATCCGACCTACAAGATCGAAAACGGAACCGTCGATTGGTACACGTTCAGCGGGTACCGCCGGTATCACTCCGATTGCCATGTCTGTCACGGACAGGACGCAACAGGTTCGAGCTATGCGCCTGCCCTGGTCAATAGTCTGAAAAACATGGATTACGCCACGTTCCTCTCGATCGTCGCCGAGGGCCGCAAGAATGTCGGCGGCGGCAAGGAAAACGTCATGCCTGCCTTTGGCGACAACAAGAACGTCTATTGCTACCTGGACGACCTCTACGTCTATCTGCGCGCGCGCGCCGATGGCGCGGCGCCCCGCGGCAGGCCGCCCAAGCATGAAGACAAGGCCCAGGCAGCCAAGGATGCCGAGGCATCCTGCATGGGTGGATGATATGACCGGCCGCGATGCATCGAAGCTGCGCGTCGTTCTGCCGATCCTCGGCGCCCTCGCCTTGCTGCCGTCGAACGCCCTGGCGCAAGGTGCCGGCCTTGGCGCTGCGGGCGAACTGGTCGATCCCGACATTCTGCGCGTGTGCGCAGATCCCTCGAACATGCCCTTCACCGACAAGAACGGCCAAGGCTTCGAAAACAAGCTGGCTGAACTGGTTGCCAAGAAGACGGGGCGGAAATCAGTCGCTTACACATGGTTTCCCACTGTCACCGGCTTCGTGCGCAACACGCTGGGGGCCAACCGATGCGACGTCATCATGGGCTACGCCCAAGGCGATGAACTGGTGCAGAACACCAACGCCTATTATCGCTCCGCCTATGTGCTGGTGCACCCGAAAGGCAAGGGCATGGAGGGCGTCGAGACGATCGAAGATCCGAAACTTTCCGGCAAGAGAATCGGCGTCGTCGAAAGCACGCCGCCAACCGCCAACATGGCCGCCAACAAGCTTCTGCGGACCGCCAAGATCTACCCGCTGGCGGTGGATACGCGCGTCACCCCTTCCATGGGAGAAGTCATGATTAAGGACATGCTCGCCGGCAAGATCGACGCGGCGGTCTTGTGGGGGCCGATGGCAGGCTACTATGCCAGGGAACTCGGAGCCGATGTCACGATCGTTCCCCTGGTGAAGGAAAAAACCGGCTCGCGCATGTCTTACCGCATCACCATGGGCGTACGTCCGTCCGACCAGGAATGGAAGCGGACGCTCAACCGGGTGATCAGGGAAAACCAGGCGGAGATCACCAAGATCCTGCTGGGTTACAATGTGCCGCTGATCGACGAGCACGACAATCCGATCACGCAATAACTGGGATGGGCCCGGCCGAGGCAGGAATGTGGCAGGCGATGAAAGGAAAGGAAGCGATTTTGTTGCCCACGGCGGGTATCCCGGGCCTTACAGAGCCTGCATGGGCAGGCGAGGTCGACGAGCCCGCCGGCTATCGGCTGGACGGAGCGGACCAATTTGCCTGCAGGAGCGATGAGGAGAGACAAGGTTAGAAAGGACGTTCGTGACAGCACATGGCTGGCCAACCTGGGAGATGGCGCTATTTCGCAGGAGACCGCCAGCTATTTTCGCCAAGGCCCCGCAGGCCACAGCTACTTTCGATAGTTTTGTTTTTCGGCTTTCAAAAACCTACTGTTTCATTTGTCCATTTGAGACGTGATGGACGGGCCATTGCTTCGGTGCCCTGCAATGGTTGGCTAACGACAGCATCGGCCCCTTCGGGCTGATAGAAGAGGAGAAATGTTATGAAGAAGAGCTGGACAAAACCGACCATGTGTCAGGTTGCTGCGGGCTTTGAAATTTCGCGGTATCTGCCTGCTGAAATTACTCCCAAGAAGTAGGCCGCAGAGGTGCGTGTCCCTGGCAACAGGGGCGCGCATCCCTTGCCGCATGGGATTTTCGTGGAAAGGTTTTGACGCACGCAAAGCGGGCGGGACGTTTTTTGCGGCTGCAAATTGCCTGCTGGTCAGAGCAGCCGCGAGGCGGGCGTTTTCATGCGCTTGAGAATCATCGGATCGGCGGCAGGCGGCGGCTTTCCGCAATGGAACTGCAATTATCGTCTGAGTCGTGCGGCTCGCACCGGAATGGCTGGCGTGCATTCACGAACCCAATCAAGTGTCGCCGCCTCGGCGGATGGGCTCGGCTGGGTTCTTTTCAACGCCTCGCCCGACATTCGCCAGCAGATCGCGGCAACGCCTGAATTGCAACCCGCGGACGATGCGCCGCTGCGCTCGACGCCTATTCGCGCGGTGGTGCTGACCAATGCCGATGTCGATCATGTCGCCGGCCTGCTCAGCCTGCGTGAGCGGCAGCCTTTCGCTATTTATGCAACGACACAGGTTCTGGCGACGCTGAAGGCGAATTCGATTTTCAATGTTCTCGATCCGGCGCTCGTGCCGCGACGCATCTTGCCGCCGGCGAAAGAACTGGCGATCTGCGATGCAGACGGCCACGACACCGGCGTGGCTGTCGAGAGCTTTCCGGTGCCCGGGAAGATAGCGCTCTATCTTGAGGACAAAGACCATCCGGAGGCCAATTTTAGCTCCGACGCCGGTGACACGATTGGCGTCCGAATCGCTGGTGTCGGCTGTCGCGGCTCCGTCTTCTATATCCCCGGCTGCGCGCGCATCGATGCGACCCTGCGCACGCGTCTCACCGATGCCGCATGCCTTCTGTTCGACGGCACGGTCTACACCGACGACGAGATGATTGCTGCCGGCGTCGGTCAAAAAACCGGTGCGCGCATGGGGCACCTGGCGATGTCGGGAGACGCGGGGTCGATCGCCGGCTTGGCCGATGTGAGGATCGGCCGCCGTGTCTTTGTTCACATCAACAACACCAATCCGATCCTCGACGAGAATTCTGCCGAACACGCGGCGGTCAAGGCGGCAGGCTGGGAAGTCGCAGGCGACGGAATGGAGATGGAATTTTGAGTGATTTCCACGACGCGGCCAGGAATGGTCTGTCCTCCAGCGAGCTCGAAGCCGTGCTGCGGCAGGTCGGTGCCGAGCGCTATCACAACCGCCATCCTTTCCATCACAGGATGACCAGCGGTGCGCTGTCGAGGACCGAGATGCAGGCCTGGGCGCTGAACCGCTATTGCTACCAGGCTGTCATTCCGCGCAAGGACGCCATGATCCTCGCACATGCCGAGGACCCGGCGTTTCGTGCCGCCTGGCGCAAACGCATCGAGGACCATGACGGCGAGGACGGCTGGAGCGGCGGTATTGCGCGCTGGCTGCATCTGGCGACCTCGCTCGGTCTCGATGCCGATGCGGTGAAGAGTGAAAGGCTGGCACTGCCGGCAACACGTTTCGCGGTCGGCGCTTACCTCTCCTTTTGCACGAACCGGACGCTGTTCGAGGCGGTCGCGTCGTCGCTGACCGAGATGTTCTCGCCGCTCATTATCGGCGAGCGGGTGCCGGCGATGCTGGCCAAATACGATTACATCACCGAGGATACGCTGGCCTATTTCAGCCGACGCCCCGAACAGGCCTCGCGCGACGCCGACTTCGCCCTCGCCTATGTGCTCGGACATGCCGACACGGCGGAACGCCAGCAGCAGGCGATCGATGCACTGATGTTCAAATGCGATATACTCTGGGCCATGCTCGACGCGCTTCAACACGCCTATGGCGAGCCGGGAAACATCCCGCCCGGTGCCTTCCGTCCGGATGCAGCCCGATGATGGCGCTGCGCGAAAGAACCCTGGTGTCGCCGCGATCGGTGCCATCGCTGCCGAAGCACGTGCGCATACAGTACGACCCCGTGCGGCAGGCATTCGCCGTGCTTTCGCCCGAAAAAATATTCTGGCCGAACGACATCAGCCTCGACATATTGCGCCGCTGCGATGGGCGGTCCACGGTCGGTCACATCATTGCCGGTCTTGCCGCGGATTATGATGCCGAACAGGAGGCCGTGGCGGCCGACGTCATCGCCTTCCTGCAGGAATGGTCGGACAAGCTGCTGGTGAAGCTATGAGCGAGCCCCTTCTTCCTCCGATCGGCATGCTGGCGGAACTGACGCATCGCTGCCCGCTGCAATGCCCCTATTGCTCCAATCCGCTCGAATTGCTGAAGGCCAATCGCGAACTCGACACGCAGACCTGGCTCGACCTGTTCTCGCAGGCCGCCGATCTCGGCGTTCTCCAGGTGCATCTGTCCGGCGGCGAACCGACGCTGCGCCGCGACCTCGAGCAATTGATCGCCGGGCTTTCGGCGCGCGGCGTCTACACCAACCTGATCACCGCCGGCGTCGGCATTGCCGAAGGCCGCATCGAGGCGTTTGCCGAAGCCGGGCTCGACCATCTGCAGCTGAGCTTTCAAGGCGCACGGCCGGCGACCACCGACCGCATCGGCAACCACAAAGGCGGCCACGAAAAGAAGCTGGAGACGGCACGCCGGGCTCGCGCGGCCGGCCTGCCGCTTACCATCAACGCGCCGATCCATCGCC
>NZ_JAMYUP010000067.1:0-29339 GCF_040323155.1 Mesorhizobium sp. M0060 | reverse complement strand
GCATCGCAAACCTCGCACAAGACACGTCGCAAACGACGTCGTTAAACACGTGTCATAGGCCATCACGACGATGTCAGGCAGGCGGTGACAATCGGGCGGTTACTTTGGAGGCAGCCTTGGGTGTAATGGATCGGTTGATATTGAGTGACGCGGCGTGGGATAGGATGGCGCCGCTAATCATCGGGCGTCCTGACCAGAAGGGCTCGACGGGCCGCGATAATCGGATGTTCGTCGAGGCGGTCCTATGGATTGTGCGAACGGGCTCCCCCTGGCGCGATCTTCCCAATGTATTCGGCGATTGGAACAGCGTATTCCGCCGCTTCAGTCGGTGGAGCAGCAAGGGTATTTGGTGGCGCATCTTCGAGGCGATGTCCGATGATCCGGAGTCGAATATCTAATCATCGATTCCACCATCGTCCGAGCCCACCAACATGCGGCTGGGGCCAAAAAAGATCCCATGAGGCGACGGGCGGCGGAACTCAGGTAAGGTTTCGGGGTCCGACATCCTAACCCTGGAGACGTCTCATGAACCTCTCATCCGTTGCTCTGCCGCCCGTCGACGAGAAGACTGCCACAATTTTCATGGCGCTGGAATTGAGCAAGTCGACCTGGCTTGTGGCCCTGCACTCGCCGGCGGTCGACAAGATCAGCCTGCATCGCCTGCAAGGAGGTGACACCGAAGGGCTTATGGCTCTCATTGAACACCGGCGCGAACAGGCGCAGGCCGCCTTGACGCGTCCGGTTCGGGTAATGTCGTGCTACGAGGCCGGCTACGACGGTTTCTGGCTGCATCGTTTCCTGTGCGACCGCGGTATCGACAATCAGGTTCTGGACGCGGCCAGCATCCTGGTCGACCGCCGGTCACGCCGCGCCAAGACGGACCGCCTCGATGCGGCGGCTGCTGCGCACGCTGATGGCGATGGAACGTGGCGAGCCGAGGGTCTGCCGGGTTGTGCGAGTGCCGAGCCTCGAGCAGGAGAACGATCGCCGTCGCAGCCGGGAACGGGCTCGGCTCGTCAACGAACGCGGCCAGCATTCGAGCCGCGTCAAGGGGCTTTTGATGACCCAGGGCATCCGCGACTTCAAGCCAGCCAGACGGGACTGGCGTGAGCAGCTCGAGACGCTGCGCACGGCTGACGGGCGGGATCTGCCGCCCTGCCTGAAGAACGAGATCAAGCGCGAGTGCCGCCGCTTGTGGCAAGTAATCGAGATGATCATGGAGGTCGAGGCTGAGCAGCGTCAGGCCGCCGAGACCACAGCTCCCGGGATCGCCCAACTGAGTCATCTGCGTGGCATCGGCCTGACTATCGCAAGCGTAATGACGAACGAGGTGTTCTTCCGCGATTTCCAGAACCGGCGTGAGGTCGCCGGTTATCTCGGTCTTGCATCCAGCCCTTGGAGCAGCGGCGCGGTCAGCCGCGACCAAGGCATCCAGAGATCGGGCAATCCGCGAGCGCGACGAACCGCCATTGAACTCGCCTGGCTGTGGCTGCGCCATCAGCCCGATAGCGGTCTCGCGCGCTGGTTTCACGAGCGCGTCGGCACCGGCAAAGGACGCATCCGCCGCACCATGATCGTCGCCTTGGCGCGCAAGCTGATAATCGCCTTGTGGCGGTATCTGACCCAGGGCCTGCTGCCGGAGGGCGCCATGACCAAGGCCTGACGAAAGAGTTCGACGCGAGGGCGGCCAACGTCACTTGCGACGAAGCGGGATGGATGTGGACCGGCGCCCCCCAGGGCTGTTAACGCCGTCAAAAAGATGGGTCCCATCCTTCCCGGCCTCGCCAAACTTGCCCGTGCATGCGGGATATGGGTGCAGGCTCCACCCGAGCCGACCGGATATGAGGTGATGTGGACTTGTTCCGCAATTCGCCGCGAGGCCGATCCCGACTACGTTCGAAAGTGACTAAGCCGTCACCACTACCATTGACACGATGTGCCTCATATGAGGGGGTCTGAAGATCAAGCCCTTGGTCGCTCCCGCGGCGGCTTGAGCACCAAGATACACATGGCCGTTCGCGGATTGGGGTGCCCTGTGCGGTTCACGCTTACTGCAGGGCAAAAGGGCGAGTAAGCGGTGCGCCAAGGCACCTTACAAGAGGCCGACGAACATGGAGTTTTCGCGCCATGACATTGGAACATGCAACGGGCGATATGGTCGCCGAGTTAAGCGGCGCCGCGGCGGCCGAAGATCTTACAACGGTGCCCGGGCGCGTGCGGCAACGAAGGCTCTGGAGTTGCACGGAGAAGCGCGCGTTGGTCGATCTGGCGAGCGCGGCGGGGTCGTCGGTGACCGAGGTCGCGGAGGCGTTCGGTGTAGCTCGGTCACAGCTCTATGCCTGGCGCAAGCAGATGGCCGGCGGCGAGCTCGAGGCCGATCGGGCGGTGGCAACTTTCGCGCGGATCGAAGTGAACGATCTGCCCGAGGTCGAGCGTCCCGTCGCCGATTGCCCGGACCCGGCCGGCAGGATCGTCGTGGCCTTTCCGAACGGCGCGCGATTGCGGATCGACGGGACCGTCGATCCGACAGCGCTGCGTATCGACCTGGCGGAGTTGACCAGGTGATCACGGTGGTGACGACCGACCGGATTTACCTTTGCTGCGGTGAGACCGATATGCGCCGCGGGATCAACAGCCTGGCGCGGACGGTGCAGCAGGTGCTCGCGCTCGACCCGCACACTGGCGCGATCTTCTGCTTCCGTGGACGCAAGGGTCATATCATCAAGATTCTAGCGCATGCCTATCGTCGCTGACACCGATAAGGTCCGGGTGTTGCCGGTGCGCAAGCTCATCCGAACCTGCCGCGCAAGCGGATCGTTCGCGAGCCCTCTTGCGCATGCTGCCCGGGCTGCGGCGGCGACATGCGCGCCATGGGCCAAGATAGTGAGGAGATGCTCGATCTGGTCGCCCAAGCCTGGCAGGTGATGGAGACCGTTCGACCCAAGTACAGCTGCCGGACCTGCGATAAAATTATCCAGGCCGCCGGCACCAGCCAAGGCCATTGCACGCGGCAGCTCCGCTATGCCGCGCTTGCCCATATCATGATGCCCAAGTGGGGTATTATCTGCCCTTCTACCGTCAGGTACAGATGATGGCCGCCAAGGGCGTCGATATCGAGCGATCCACGCTTGCGCGCAGCCCCGGCTACGCCGTCGCCTTGCTCGATCCGATCTACAACCGCATCCGTGAGATCGGCCGTACCCGAACCAAGATCCACACCGACGACACGCGGCTTCCGATCCTGGCGCCCGGCAACGGCAGGACACACAAGGGCGCGCTCTGGGTTCACGTTGCCGACGATCGCAACTCGGGTTCGCAGGAGCCGCCGATCGCCTGGTATCGCGCCACCATGGGCCGCGCCGGCGAGAGCGTCATGAGCGAGCTCGCCGGATTTACCGGGACGCTCCAGGCTGACGGTTTCAGCGGCTACAACCAGCTCTACAAGGGTGGCGCCATTCGAGAAGCTGCCTGCCTGGCCCATCTGCGTCGCAAGATATTCGACGTTCACGACAGCCAGCCGACCGAGCTCAGCACGACGGCGATGGCCGGTATCCAGGCGATCTACTGGATCGAGGAAGAGATACGGGGGCTGCCGCCCGCCGAGCGATTGGCCGCACGACGAAGGCGGACCCGACCACTGGTCCGCGCGCTGCGACGACAGCTCATGCGCCAGGGCAAGGGTTTGTCGCGCCATGCAGATATCGCGAAGGCCTTCGCCTATGGGCACCAGGCGATGGCGCGCGTTCAATCGCTTCCTCTATGATGGCCAGCTCGAGCCCGACAACCTCATCGCGGAGCGCGCCATTCGCGGATTTACGGTCGGCAGGCGCAATTGGCTTTTCTCGGGCAGCTTCGCCGCGGCCGAGCGGTCGGCGGTCGTGCTCAGCATCATTGAGACCTGCAAGCTCTGCGGCGTCGATGCCGAAGCCTACATGGCCGATGTCACCGAGCGCATCCAGAACGACTGGCCAGCCTCGCGCTGGGACGAACTGATGCCGTGGAATTGGGTGCGCCGCCAAGCGATGCAGCTCTCCTTGGCGGCATGAGCGCGATCGATGACATGGCGCTGTCGGACGAGGCGCTCGAGGCCTGGATGGCCGTCAAGATCAACCGTCGCCCGCTGGTGCGGACCATGTCGGCGCTGGATGGCTTCGTAACGGCAGCGGTCACCGGGCCGCGGTTCCCGGACCCGCAAGACTGGATGTGCCCGCTCATGGGGTCGCCGCGCGACGTCTTGGCCAAAGGCTCTGCAACAGATCGGGCCGTGTTTGCCAGCGTCGCCAGGATCCACAACCGGATCAACGAGACGCTCTTCGACAGACCGCAGGATTATGCGCCCCGATTCGCCACCAAGCCCAGGGGCGGCATCGACGCCCGGCCGTGGTGCCAGGGGTTCTACGCGGCCATGAATCTCAACATCAAAAAATGGAAACGGCTACTCGACCTCAACAACCCCCATCACGGCCTGCTGCTGCCGATCCTGATCTACTGCGTCGACAAAAAGGGGAGGCCTGTCCTCGGCAAGCCCAGGCCAGGACCCGAGACCGCGCACTTCATCGAGCACGAGGCGTACAAAGACATCGCCCTCGTCATCCCCGCTCTGCGCGAACTCCACTACGTCACCCATTATGACTCGGAGTGATCGGCGCCGGCGCGCCGACGAACGAGAGACTAACCATCAAGGCGATTTCGGGAAAGGTGCCTTGGCGCACCGCTTACAAGGGCGATGCGCCGCAAGCCGCAGCCTTGATCGAAGGACTGTCCGCCGACGTGGTCATGGCCGACACCGCCTATGACGCCGACTATTTACGCCAAGCCATCGCCGCCAAGAATGCAGTTGCTGTCATACCCAACAATCCATCGCGCTCACTCAAATATCCGCTCGACAAGCACCTCTATGCCCAGCTGCTTCTCCAAGCTCAAGCAGTTCCGCCGGGTCGCAACCCGCTTCGAGAAAACCGCCCGCAATTACCGCGCAGTTGTCACTCTCGCGGCTATTGTCCTATGGTTGCGGTAACGGTCCATACGGCCTAGGGCTTTATGCGTTACCTTGGGCAAACCTCCGCCGCCGAAAAGAGCACGGCGGCGCGCCTGCATCGATCCCTTTGTCCGCATCAAGGCAGGGGCTAACTTCGAGACGCGAAACCTTGGTTTTCACTGCGTTGGAGGCCAATTCCGTGAATTCGTCGGCTAAAGACGTGCATTCCCGCGAAACTCGAGAGGTGTTTGCGAGTATGCTTGTTTTCAATAGTCGGCTGCGTGAGTGTCTTCTGCCTACTGCTCCCGAGGAGAGGAACTATGAGCTTGAGCAATTTGGGGACTGAGCAGCTGCGGGAGAAGGACCGAAGCTTCGTCTTTCATCCGTCTACACACTTGGCCAAGCACAGCCGCGGCGAGACGCCAAACCGGATCATGGCCGGCGCAGAAGGCGTCTACATCTGGGATACGGAGGGTCGGAAAAGTCTCGACGGTTTCGGCGGGCTCTATTGCGTCAATATGGGATATGGATGCACGGAGATTGCCGAGGCTATCGCGCGGCAAGCGCACGAGTTGCCGTTTGCCCATGTCTATGCGAGCCAAGGCACCGAGCCAGTCGCCCTCTTGGCAGAGGCCGTGGTCGAATATTTCGGACAGAACATGCGACGGGTTTACTTCGGCCTTTCCGGCTCCGACGCCAACGAAACCAACATCAAGCTGGTCTGGTATTACAACAACATCCTCGGGCGCCCCGAAAAGAAGAAGATCATCTCCCGGCATCGCGGATATCACGGGTCCGGGCTGGTCACCGGAAGCCTGACAGGGCTTCCCTTTTTTCACGATTTCTTCGACCTGCCTTTGGATTTGGTGCGCCATACGACGACGCCACACTACTATCGCCAGGCGCGCGACGGCGAAAATGAGGAGGCGTTCTCCAGGCGCTGTGCCAACGAACTTGAAGCCCTTATCCTCGCTGAAGGCCCAGAGACCGTTGCAGCCTTCATTGGAGAGCCGGTACTTGGGACCGGTGGCATCGTTCCGCCTCCGAAGGGATACTGGGCTGCGATTCAGGGGGTGCTTGACAAGTACGACATCCTTCTTATTGCCGATGAGGTGGTCTGCGGCTTCGCGCGAACCGGTGAGAAATTCGGTTCCCACCTCTATGGCATGCGCCCGGATTTCGTAACCATCGCCAAGGGCTTGAGTTCCGCCTACCTGCCTATCTCCGGTTCGATTATCGGTGACCGGGTCTGGTCGGTTTTGGAACAAGGGACGGAAAAGCACGGGCCACTCGGCCATGGCTGGACATATTCTGGTCACACGCTTTGCGCGGCGGCCGCGCTTGCCAACATTAAATTGCTAAAGGAAAGAAACATCCTGGAACATGTTCGGGACGTTGGACCCTATTGGCAAGCCCGCATGAAAGCCGAATTGGAGCGACATCCCATTGTCGGCGAGGTTCGCGGCGTCGGCATTCTATCCGCCGTGGAGCTGATGCGGGATCCGAAGGGTCGGGTGCCATTTGAACCCGGACTTCAGGTCGGCGCGCGCGCCGCCGCTGCTCTGTTTGAAAATGGTGTCATAGGCCGCGCTATGCCGCATGGCGATATCCTCGGCTTTGCCCCACCTCTGATCATTACCCGAAAAGAGATTGACATCATCGTCGACGCGACCGCGAAATCAGTCGATACGACCTATCGCGCGCTGAAGGCGGAGGGCGCGATATGATCTGAACGTCCCGGATGAGCCTCCCAATCAGATCGACCGGGATATCACGTCCCGCAGCCCTGTGGTGCGATGAGCTGGCGCGCGCAAAGCCACGCTCTTCGCATTTAAGGCTACTTGCATGGAGGGTGTGCGAGTCGATGCCGAAATGCGACGCCAATCCCGAAACACACAGTACCGCCTTCGCGTCCGAGACGGTGACGTAGGGCTGCTGCGACAATTGTAGAGGTAATGCTCTTGCAGACCACAGACTGCAATCTACCGTCAGGCTGAGCTCCTCCATGGAGACAGTCCCAGCAGCGCGCAAACAGACACCCGACAATGATGAAGTGTAAACCCAAGAGGACAACTGTCGCTAGCAGATGACGCTGGAATGAGGTCTCGGTGTCGATAAGAGCGCCGTCGAAGCACATGTCGCCCTCCCAAGGCGCACCGGCCCGGCACGGAGCTCAGTCTCCGGCCGGGCCTTCTACCCTGACTGGCTGCGCTTTGGCCGGCCCTTCTTGGCTCCTATGTGAGGAGCCAGAACTCACTGCAGTTTAGCTATGCAAGACGCTTTTCATAGATTTGTAGAGCAGATCGCAGACAGCGCTGACGCGACGGACCTGCGCAACGCTCTGGGCGAGATTGCCTCTTCGCTCGATTTGCCGTCTTTTGCCTACCTTTTCCCTTCGCCTGGCAAGGGCCGCAAGGTGCGCCTGATTTCCACCTACCCTCAATCGTGGACATCTCACTACCTTCACAGTCGGTATGAAAAGATTGACCCGGTTATCCATCAGGCGCGTGGTGGTCAGGAACCATTCAACTGGGATGCGCACGGCGCTGATCTCGAACTGTCGACGCAGCAGCGACAATTGATGGATGAGGCGACGCAATTCGGCATTCACTGCGGCTTCACGGTCCCGATCCATGACAGCACCGGTACGTTTGCAGCACTGACCTTCGCCTCGGATGAAAGGCGACCACTGTTCTTCCGCCTGATTAACCGATATGACCGCGTGCTGCAGCTCATCGCGATCTTCTTCCATCTTCATGCCTGTCGCAAGCTGGCCGACGGCAGGATCGTGGATGGCATTGCCCTATCGCGAAGGGAAATCGAGTGTCTGAAGTGGGCGGCTCGCGGAAAGACGGCGTGGGAGATCGGCCGCATCCTGGGAATCAGTCGGCACACCGCAGCCTATCATCGGGATAACGCCAGGAAGAAGCTTGGCGTGAAGACGGCTATTCAGGCAGCTGTTCGGCTTGCACTATCCCGGCCATCTCTCTTCACCTGATCTCCGAAACCTGGGCACATACACAGGTTGTATCAACTCCGGCCTTTGCCTTCAATCGCAGGTGTTATCCATGCGAGGGAGAAAGGCCATCATGATGCAGTTGATCACGCCGGATTGCTACGCTGAGTTCAGCGACGAGCTCGAGCAGATGCACCGCTTGCGGTATCGCGTCTTCAGGCATCGACTTGATTGGGACGTTTCGTTCAGCGGCGGCTATGAGGTCGATCCGTTCGACGCGCTTCGTCCCCACTACCTGTTGCTGCGTGCGCCCACCGGGCGCATCGACGGTTGCGTGCGCCTGTTGCCGACTACAGGACCGACGATGCTGCGCGACTGCTTCTTCGCTCTCCTTGCTGACCGTTCAGCGCCGGAAGATCCGCGGGTTTGGGAAAGCAGCCGTTTTGCGCTTGATTTGCCGCCTTCCGCGCCCAAACAGGCGGGCATCGCTATTGGCACCTACGAGCTGTTTGCCGGGATGGTCGAATTTGGTTTGTCACGCAGTCTGCGCAGCATTGTTACCGTAACTGATCTGCGCATAGAGCGGATCTTGCGTCGCGCCGGCTGGCCACTCGAACGGCTGTCCGATCCGCAAACAATAGGCAACACGCGCGCCGTTGCCGGATATCTCGACGTCTCAACAGAGAGCTTGGAAGCCCTCCATCGCAATGGCGGACTCGAGGGCCCGGTACTGTGGACACCGGTCGTGAAGATCGCCTGAGCCTGGAATCCAACCCTTTCTTGGAAACGATGCAATGGACGAAATAATACCTGGCCCTGCCTGGCCGGACAGGCAAGATGATGGTGACTATGGCTATGTCGAGCGGCTGACCAGCCGAGGCTGGGCCTGGGAATTCCTCAGGCGCAATCCGGACTTCCAGAACGATCTGGCGAACGCGCTGCGCCGTGCCGAGCGTACGAATGCCGGGGCCGTGGACATAATCAGCCTGCCGTCGAACACTGCCGATCTTTCGCGGTGGGGCCTTCTGTTTTGCAAGCTCGAAAGCAAATGATGCGAGCGTCTTCTGGTGCTCCCGCCAATGTCCGCAAGTTTTGCCCGTTGCTGCCGAAAGAGCGGCGCGGCCTGGCGGGATCGACGTGCTCGATCTCGCCGCGCGCTCCTGCCGCATCTCCATACTCGTTACGGGAGACGGGCATCAGCACGTCCTTGTCGAGGACAATGGCAGGAGCTTGCAGTTGGCTGCTTCAGGCGTCAGCCTCCTCGAACCTGTGCGATTGACTTCCTCCGTCTTCTGGCCGCCTGAGGAACTCAAGCAACGCCTGAACGGGATGGAATGTCTGAACGGCCTCCGGTCGACCGGAAGGCTGCAATCGGGATTCTTTCCGACCGAGCCCCGTCGCACGCGGTTGCGCCGAGTCTTGCGTGCGCTCGATGGCTCCATCGCTGGCGCGCCACACCGCGAGATCGGCCTCGCCCTCTTCGGTAGACTCCGCGTCGAGCGCGACTGGGCCGATCCCGGTGACCATCTTCGTGACAGCGTCCGCCGTGCAGTCAGACGCGGGCGCTCGCTTATGAACGGTGGGTATAAGCGGTTTCTTCTATAGCGATCGTCGCCATCAGGCCTCTTGGCCAGAAAACAGCTCTTTGTACCCCGCGATCACCAGCCAGTGGGCGCGCGCGAGATGGCTGCGAACCGCCTTTTGGGCGCGAGCTGGCTCTTGCACTGGATCGATGCCCAATATCGCCTGCGCCATCTCTTCTTCGCTGGCATTGCCGGCGCATGCGTCTAAGAGCTTCAAATATATCGTAAAGTGCTCATCGTCGTAAGCCGTCAGGCTCTCCGCCCATGGGACCTCGTCGGCAACAGCAGGTTTGAGCAATTTGTCTACCATTCCATGTCTCGCAGTAACCCGCGCCCGCGCAGATCTTTGACGGCACAATATCCTAAAATGGGATAATCCGAAACTGGGATTAGTCCATGAGCCGGTTCTTTCTTGGCCGGTTCGTCTGAATGCCGAAATCCCTTCGATCAGCTCGCCAGCGCCGGCTGCTACAACGGCTGATTGCGGCGCGCAAAACCAAAGGGGTCACCCAGACCCAGGTTGCTGATATGCTGGGCCGCCCACAATCCTTCGTGGCCAAGTACGAGGGTGGTGAACGTCGGCTGGACGTAATTGAGTTTCTCGACGTTACCGAGGCTCTCGATATCGATCCTTGCGAGCTTCTGACACAAATGCGTCGCTGACCTCTAGATGGCGTGCACTTTGTTTGGGTGTCAAAGTTCACGATTTACGTCCTTGAGTTCTCCGATCAGCGGGATTTGCCCTCGCTAAAGTGATGCCGTTTAGCCGCTCCCCTTTGTTGTCTCTGATTTTTGTAGAGAATCCTCCGTGGTGAAATCCTCGACGAGAGGGTGGCTTCTCGTGCATGGAAATCCGAGAGGTCTTTGCCCCGCAATCTGCGTAGGCAGCGCCAAAAAAGAAATTGTCGCAGGAAGCGCTGGCGCATGAGGCTGGTGTCGACCGAACAAATGTCAGCGCACTTGAGCGCTCGGTCAATGCCGCCAGCATTGATATGGTGGCAAAACTCGCCGGACTGCTCGGAATCGAGCCGGCCGATTTACTCAACCCTCATGCTGAATAGATCTGGAAGCAGGGACGAAACCGCGGTTGATGAGACTCGACCAGAAGGTTTCCAGCATTCATGCCTGCTGACAGGAGCGCCCGCGCGCCTGACGACGCGCACCAGGTGCTCGTGAACCGAGCCCGCTTTTCTTCGGCAAGCTCAGGCGGTCTCGGCCATTCGGCTTCGCCCCTTGGCGTGGGCAGCCCTTCGGGCTGTGACGGCCGTCGTCCTTGCGGGCGGCGCGGTTTGTCTGTTGGCCTTTCCCGGTGGCGCGGGGTGGGCGGCACTCCCTTCTAGGCCCGCCGCGGCATCCCGCAACCCTTCGCGTGCCGCTCAGGGTCCTCCTCTTCGTTCCGGTCCTTCGGATGCGGTCCGCCTACCACGGCGGGCCTTTCCGGTCGCGACTCGCCGCCCACCCCGCTTCCGGGGAAAGGCGCGGCGATTGGCGAGCGGAGGATGAGACGATGCATGCAAACAGCAAGCGTTCCGCCAGCGGAGAGGCTGGCGCAGGCAAGGGCGGGCGCCCCGGCGCCAGCCTTTATCAGGAGATCACCGACCGCATCATTGCCGAGCTGGAGCGCGGCACCGTGCCATGGGTCAAGCCATGGGGCAGGGCAAAGGCAGGCCTTGGCCTGCCGAGGAATGCGTCCTCTGGGCGCCAGCCACCGCTCCTGCAGCAAAAGAACAGCAGCTGTCGCAGCATGGCTGAACAAGGCATCTTGTCGGCGGCGAGGGAGCTCCGTGCTCGCCTTACGCAGGCGCATAGCTCTGACATGACGTCCGGGAGACTGATGCCGGGCAGTCCATCAACAATACCCAACAACTCATCCTGATCCGAAGCGCATCTAAGCACGTCCATTTCAGGCGTTAGTCGAGGCCGCATTGACCAGGGGTAACTTCTTGGTCCGCTGGAGGAGGGCGGCCGCCCGACAACGGCTTCTTCAAGTGTCGCCCGTGCAGGGACGACCGTAAAGGGCGCACGAGGCGCCCTTATTTCCGATGGGCTATCAGCAGCCGCCTTCACCTTTCGTTGTTAGAAGCGGTAGGTGACACCTGCGCCTATCAACCAGGGATCGAGCTTCGCCTTTCCCGTCAGCTTCGCGCCGTCGACCGTGACGTCGAAGTCTGGCTTGAGGAAAAGCTTCTTCACGTCGAAGTTGACGCCCCAGTGCTGATCCACCATGTAGTCGAATCCGACCTGCAGCGCGGTGCCGAACGTATTCTTAACCTTGAGAGCATCGGCACTGCCGGCACCCTGGTTATAGAAGATCGTGTAGTTCACGCCGGCGCCTAAATAGGGCTTGAACGCGCCTAAATCGGTAAAATGATACTGCAATGTGAGCGTGGGCGGCAGCAGCCAAACCTTGCCGATATTGCCCAGCCCGCCGATCGTACCTTGGCCCCCGATGTTTGCATAGGTGGTGCCGAGTATGAGCTCGGCGGCGATGTTGTCCGTGAAGAAATAGGAGATATCGAGTTCCGGCGTCACGGTGTTCGAATACGAAAGATCGGAGGCGGGCACTGCATTGACGTAGCCCGAATCCTCAGTGACGACCCCCAACGCACGCAGGCGGATCTGCCAAGGGCTTGGCGCTTCCGTGACCGAGGCTCCCGCCTGCGGGACGCTCGCCGCTTGCGCAAGGTCCGCCGCGACGGCCTGCTGTCCCATCACAATGAGGACAACGGCCGCTGTTACTCCCCGCGCCGCACGCATTTGGTTTCTCGCCATGGTATTCTCTCCTTGCTCTTCAGAAATGTGGACTGAATTACGAAAATCTTGCTCGAATTGCTTGGTATCGGCGGAGCGCTCATGCCCAGTTTGCTTCGCGGCTGCGACCGCATGTTCGGCGCGCATGATCATGGGATGATTTCTCCTCTTTCCGTGCCGCAGCGCGTTTTGCGGACTGCGCTGCAGGTGTCGTGCCAAATGAGAAAATCATTTCATAACAATGCGATCACCCTGATGGCGCTGTGTCTCATGTCCGACATCGTCGAAGATCCGACAACGAACGCAGCCGTGACCCCCTGATAGAACCTCCTGTGCCACTCGGTGGGCACTGTGGAATAAGCAGTGAAGCTCACCCGAAACTGCCCGAGCTTCGGATCGACATCGGCGACGGGGCCATCGATGACCACTACGTCGCCGGTGTCGGGCGCGGCACGGCCTGAAGACTCCGCGGCGGCGATCATCGAATAGCTGCGTTTACGATGGCTCCATCTTGGCCCACCGGTGGGCGCGCAAAAGGCTGCTTTGCGGCCTCATCCCTCCGCCTGGATTGAGTCGCAGGGACCGAATGGCCCACGTGCTTTTGGAACCGGCAGAGTGGCCATAACGCAATTGTCTTCCGGCTATCTTTACAGAGATTCGACAATCCAGTTGGTGAAGGTCCCATATCGCGCAAAGCATTGATGCGCTTAGGTCTGGGCATGCGCCCATCCGCAACCATCTCATCAAGAGCATCGATCCGATACCAACATAGAGAATTGCTTCCCCTGAGAGAGGCCTCGCGGCGGACATGAGATTGCGTCACTCTTCATGATCGCGGCCTCCGAGGATGTCGGGATCGAGCCAGTGCAACGGCACGATAGGGCGAAGGATCTGGCAGCTCTTGCAACTGCCGACCTCGATGGGAGAGGCACATCGCGATCTGTCCGGCAGAGACACAAGGTTCTGCACTGTCCGTTCATGAAGACGTCGTGCTGGTCTCCATAAGAGAAGTATTCTGGTGCAGAAAGTGCCCGATTAGCTATTCGGAAAAAGGCGACATCGACGTGCAAATCGAGCGCCGCCGTGAGGCGTCCCTCAATGTCGGATTTCGGACAGGATCGCAAATCCGCCAACGCATTGTTTAATAAGGTTTTCCTTCTCTGGCACGGCCCATGCACGGGATTCTGCGAACGCATCAGCAAGAGGTGGTCCATGATCATGCGCACCGAAAATGCCGTCGCTGCAGTGAAAACCGTGCTCTCGCCTGCCATCAAGCCGCCGAAAGGCCGGCGCGCCATGGTTGAGGCGGGCGATTGCGCCGGCTTCAAACACCTGAATGGGCTTGGAAAGCGTCTCGCGTGATGGCGACGCGGGCATCCAGACGGGCGGAAAGGACATACGTCGTTGCCCCACGTCGCCGGCATGACCCGTCAATTGTCACCGCGCTTGAATGCTGGGTCCACATTCGACGACCCGAACGCGCTGGACAAATTCTCGCAAACCCGGTCGGGACCGGGGCTCGAAAACGTCCGCGAGGGGGCCCAATGGCTATGGCCGATACTCGCCGCGAACAAGCCGCCTAGTGGGAAGACTCTATAGGAGGAAGCAGTGGAGTTATCTTGCGTTGGGGTCGGTGCTGGGCCGTCTAATTTGAGCCTTGCGTGTCAGATACACGAGCAAGTTGGGCAAGGGGCACTGTTCCTGGATCGGCAGGTCGACTTCCGCTGGCATCCAGGCATCGCATTCGATTCCTCGGAGCTCCAGGTCAGCCACTTCAAGGATCTGGTCACACTGGTGAATCCGCGATCAGCCTACACTTTCATAAACTTCCTGCACGAGAACGGGCGTTTGTACCACTTCCTGAACGCACAGTTCGAGGCTGTGTTCAGAGCTGAGTTTGAGCAGTACCTGAACTGGGCCTTCCACAGGAACCCACTTGTCCATGGCGGCGAGACCGTGCACGAAATCCGCTTTGACGGCGCGTTTCGGGTGCGGACCGATAACGCGGTTCTCGGCGCCAGAAACGTCGTGGTTGGCATTGGCAAGCAGGCGCAAATCCCGCCTCAGTTTCAGGGCTGGATTGGACGCAACCTGTTCCACTCATCTGTTTTACTGCACATCCACCCTGAGGTGCGGAGAAAGCATGTCTGCGTGGTCGGCGGAGGCCAGTCGGGAGCCGAGGTGATGTTGCATCTTGTCGGCCTGCCGAAAGAACGGCGGCCTGCCTCGATCACTTGGGTCTCGCAGCGCGAAAACTATCTGCCTCTGGACAACAGCCCGTTCACAAACGAGTTGTTCATGCCCTGCTTTTCGGATCGTTTCGCGGCGATGAGCGAGTCGCAACGCAAGCTGCTCCTGCGGCGTTTCGTGCTTGCCTCGGACGGCATTTCGGAAAGCACGTTGCGCGCGATCTATCAGGCGCTGTACCGCCACGCATTTGTCGAGCCAAACCGATCCGACATCACACTGCGGCCGGGCTGCACCGTCTCGCACTGCATCAACGCCGGCGCGGGTCACAGGCTGACCCTGCAGCACGGCATGGTCGAGGTCGAAGAAGTCACGGCTGACATCGTCATCCTGGCCACCGGTTACGAGAACGCGGTGCCAGATTTCTTGGAACCCATCGCGCACCGGCTAGAGCAGATCGACAATGAATTAGCTATTCGCGAGGATTTTTCGGTGAGCTGGGACGGACCGCGTGACAGACGCATCTTCGTACAAAACGCGAGCCTCGGGCAGCGCGGCCTGGCCGATCCGAACCTAAGCCTGCTGGCCTGGCGCGCGCGCCGCATCCTCGATAGCCTTCTTGGGCGCGCGCCATGCGCGAACCCCGAGCATCCTGGCTTTATCAGCCATACCTCGATCGAGAGCTGGCCCGCCCCCGCAGCCGAAGAAATGGGCAGCGGGATATGACTCGTAGACTTTTGATCATCGGCGGTGGCATCCTAGGAATGATGTCCACCTCCGCTGCGGCGAAGGCCGGAGGCTTCTCCGAAATCATCGTGGCCGAACAAGCCCTTGGACCAAGCGGCGCATCGCATTATTCTGGGGGCGTGCATTTCCCCTACGGTTGTCAAGACAGTACGAGGTCGCTCACTCGAAAGAGCGCCGTGGTCTTGGCGGCCATGGCTGGGTCGGCGGTCAGCGGATGGTGCCGGCCTTTGGCGATGCGTGTCGTGGCTGGACCGCGTGAAGCGATTGATCCGGCCCAGTTTACGGAACCCCTGGACCCGGCTGAGCCTGACATAGGCAGTCTCGCGCCGAGCTTCTGCGGACAATATCCGCCGGAGCGGAACGCACTTAGCATCGCCGTCCTACATGACGTGAGTCCGTCTCCGTGGACCCGCAACTTGACCAGCGCCCGACTGCCCTAATTGGGATGTCCGATCAACCAGTCTTTCCAACAGGAGGCTTTTCGCATGTTGACTGATGCACAAAGAGAAAAGTGGCAGAAAGACGGATACGTCAGGCTCGAAAGGTTCTTCGCTCCAGCGGCTCAGGAAGATATCTCTACTTTTGTCGAAGATATGTCACGCTGGGATGTCAGCGATGATAAATGGCTCATGTGGTTCGAGAAGACGACGGACAATCGAAAGATCATCTCCAAGATCGAGAATTTTCTCGACTTCCATGATCCATTGCGTCTTTTGCTCTTAGAAGATCAGCGCATAAAGTCAGCGGTCGAGGATTTGCTTGGCGAAGATTCGCGCAGGCTCAAGGAGTTGCTGATTTTCCACTACCCAGACAGCGGCGGCTATCTCCCGCATCAGGACATTTATCACATTCCACACAAACTCCCCGACCGGATGGTCCATGCGGTGGTTGCCATAGGCATCGACGACTCCGACCCGGAAAACGGCGGGCTTTTCTTCAGCCCAGGCAACCACAAGAAGGGGGTGTTTCCCATGGATGCCGGTGGGGTGATCGATCCTCAAGTCGCCGAAATGTTCTCCTGGGAACCCGTAGTATGGAAGGCTGGCGACATCTTCATCTTCGACGATTACGCACCGCACTACTCACGACCGAACAAAAGCAATCGTTCGCGGCGGACACTCTACTTGGTGTTCCAGCGTGCTTCAACCGGTGGACCGACCCGCGCTGAATATAACGTGCTTAAGCGCGCCCTTAACCCGCCCGAGGGCAAAGTGGCCGATCTCGACAAACTCAAGCCCCCAAATGGCATTTTCTATCGCGATTGAGCTCACGCAGCCAGGCGGAGGCATGCACACGAAACTGATCGACCGCTCAAAAATGCGCGGAGAGTATGGCGTTCTGATTTGCGGGCTCGCGGAGCATCGACCGCAGCCCGTTAAGACGCTTCGGCACCTGGATTGTGGAGGTGGTCGCAGGGCGGTCTTCTATGACGCCTACAGCCCGACTGGCGCCCCCCTCGTCGCCCGCCTGGCGGCCCAGAGCTGCATTATCCTGGCCGGGGCCGCCAACGGGTCGGGCCGTTTCTCTCCACGAATTGCACGGGAGGCTGTTGCGTTGGCAGCCGAAGATCCCACGGCTTCAACAGCTTAGGTTCGTTGTCATGCGCAAACACACGTTTTCTCGAACGGAGCTGTCGCGGGCGTTCGGTATCGACATGGCCACGCTCGGAACGGGAAGCGTCGGGACGGGTTTTTCGTTCGGTAGGCTGGCACCGGGCGCTACATCCGAGCCCCATCGGCACGACGAAATCGAGGCCTTCGTGGTCCTGTCTGGCGCGGGCAAGGTCACTACCGACCGTGGGGAAATCTCGGTCGAGGCGGGCGATGTCGTTCTGTTCCACCCTTTTGAAGCGCATGTGCTGCGCAACGACGGAAACGAAGACCTAGATTTCGTCGATGTCTACTGGCGAGACGGCGAGGCCGCCCTTGATGCCGCTGCAAAGACTGCGGCTCCACGCGGGCCGATCTTCGTCTTCTCCACGCCGCCAACGCCAAATGGCGATCTGCATCTGGGGCATCTTTCTGGCCCCTATTTCGGCGCCGACGTGTATACTCGTTTCCTGCGCATGAAAGGAGCCGAAGCATATCACCTCACTGGAAGCGATGACAACCAGAGCTACGTCACGACACGCGCCGATGCCGATCAATCGACGCCTGCAAACGTGGCGCGCTACTACGCCGACGAGATTCGCGCCACGCTTGCACTTCTCGATTGTGACGTCCACAGCTTCCAACCCACAATGGGCGATGACGGTTACGGCGAGTTTCAAGCCGCGTGTTTCCGCAGTCTTCTGAGCAGCACGGCGGTAGATCTGCGCCAGAGCCCTGCGCTTTTCGATGCTGTGACAGGCCACTATCTTTACGAGCCGGATGTTAGCGGCCTCTGCCCCGATTGCGGCGGCTCCGCCGGTGGCAACATCTGCGAGGAATGCGGCGCCCCAAACCTTTGCCACGACTTGGGTGCAGCCCGGTCACGGCAGTCTGCCGAGGCGCCGCTGGTCGGCTCCGTCCGCCGCCCGGAACTTGCCTTGGACCGATGCTACGACAATATCGACCGGCATCTAAGGGCGTCGGGCGTCCCGCTACGGATCTTGGATCTCTTCGCGCGCCTACGCCGACGCGGCAACTTTTCAGTGCCCATTACCCACCCCTCGGACTGGGGCCTGCCGGCCGAAGGGTTCCCGGGGCAAGTGATCTGGGTCTGGCCGGAAATGGCCTTCGGTTTTCTTTACAACATCCAGGCGCTCGGCCGCTTGCTGGGTCGCGACTGGAAGGCGGAGATGCCCGGCAACGACTGGCAGATTGTCCATTTCTTCGGCTTCGACAATTCGTTCTACCACGCGCTACTCTACCCCGCTCTTTACGCCGAGGTCTTCTCCCACTGGACGCCACGCATCCACTATCACGTCAACGAGTTCTACCTGCTCGACGGCAAGAAGTTCTCAACCAGCTGCCGCCATGCGGTCTGGGGCAAGGAGGTTCTGAGCCCAAAGACAGTCGACGTCGTGCGCCTCCATTTGGGCCTGACACGCCCGGAAGGTGAGCGGACGGATTTCACGCTGGACGCGCTGCGCCGCACGGAGAACGAGGTGTTCCAAGGGATTTGGCTGAACTGGCTTGATGCGTTGAACCAGGAAATCAAGCAGGATTTTGCCGGCCGTGTACCCGATGCAGGCGACTGGGGCCCGGTCGACCGCGCCTTCTTTGCTCGGATAGAGATCTATCGCGCGGCGATGGAGCGCGCCTATTCGGACGAAGGCTTCTCGGTCCGGCGCGCGGCCGCTCAGGTCTGCGATTTCGTGCGCGATTGCGTGATCTACCGTCGGGCGCGAGACTATGCGGCGGCGCGACGTTTCTATCCCGCCCGCAATCGGACTTCGCTAGCCCTTCAGACGACGGCCGCTGCGATCCTGGCACCGACACTCGCTCCGCTGATGCCCCGATTTGCCAGAACGCTGGCGCGAGGCATCGATGGCGTCTCAACCGAAACATGGCCCCGGTCCGTCCAGCGCCTTGCGCCCGGGACGCGCTTTGATCTCGGACCCGTGTTGGTGTTCTACGCCAAATCCGGCAATCCTCATCTCGATGAGGAGGAAGCACTATGAGCCCAAAGGTGCACCAGTGAGCTATCCCAGTCTCGACCGACCAGATCTGCGCGGCAATCAAAGCCGATGATGCCAAATATCGTTACTCGCTGTCACTGGCGACCGAAGCCGCTATCAGTTGGTAGAGATCAGATTGGCGGACCTGAACCAACGCATCGTCGACACCCTGGCCCGCGCCTTCGAGGACCGCTCGGCCGATCGCTTCCCAGCCCTTGCTGTTTCGTGCCGCAGATGCCGTGTGGGCTCGACTGCGCTGACCAATCTCTTCGGCATCGCGGGATTTCCGTCCTCCAGCCGGTCAAGACTGTCATGCGGTTCGAGGCGCTTGGTCAACCTGGCGCGCCCTGGATCGTGCGCCGATCACCGGAAATGTCGAATGCGAATGCCTGCCTGATGGTATCTTCGATTCTGTCCGAGCCTGTACTGGCGCGGCAGTCGGCCGAAGAACAACTGAGCTACTGACAATCGGAAGGTAGCAGGTTCAAAATTCTGCCCCAGAAACCGGATATTGCGCACAACCAGCGTTCACGATCGCGATGGTGCACAAGCTTCCAACCAGACCCGCGCAAAAGACAGCCCGTCGCCTGAAGATAGTCGGCCAGGGCCGCCAAATCCCTCGCAAGCGTATCCTCCGTCACTTGCACGCCGTCTTCGCCGACAATGAAGACGCTTGTCTCGTCGAGAGATAAGTCCAGCCAGGGTGCTCCTTCAGGATTGCGTGTTTGCTCGGGTACGGAGCCGCCCCTCAGTTCCCAATCGAGGTGCGATCCTACAATTCACATATTTGGAGATCGCTCGCTAGGTTACCCGGTCTGTGAACCCTGCAAGCCGAAGATTCAGATGCCGCCCATGCAGAGATATTTCATTTCGAGGTAGTCCTCGAGGCCATGGCGGGATCCCTCCCGCCCGATGCCGGACTGTTTTATCCCACCGAACGGCGCCGCTTCTGAAGACATCCGGCCGGTATTTACGCCGACCATTCCATATTCCAAGGCCTCGGCCACACGCCAGACACGCTTCAGGTTGGAGGCATAAAAGTAGGCCGCGAGGCCGTAGATCGTGTCGTTGGCCTCACGCACGACCTGATCCGCATCTTTGAAGCGAATAATCGGTGCCAGCGGCCCAAATGTCTCTTCTTGCGCGACGGTCATCTCGCTGGAGACACCGGTCAGGACTGTCGGTTGGAAAAACGTGCCATTCGTGCCGATGCGTTTGCGCCGCCTTTGGCGACGGCATCGGCAATATGGGATTCGATCTTGGCCAAAGCGTGCTTGTCGATGACCGGTCCGATGTCCACTCCGGGAGCGAAACCGTCACCAACTTGAAGTTGGCGAGCCCGTTCCACGAATTCTCGACGAACTCATCGTGAACGCCCGACTGGACGTAAAGGCGGTTCGCCGAAACGCAGGTCGGGCCGGCATTGCGGAACTTCGCCTGGATCGCACCGTCAACCGCGGCATCGATATCGGCATCATCGAAGACGATGAAAGGTGCATTCCGCCGAGCGCAAGGCTGACTTTTTTGATCTGGTCCGAGCACTGGCGCATGAGAAGGCGCCCGATCTCAGTCGACCCGGTGAAGCTGATCTTGCGGACCTTGGGATTGGTACAAAGTTCGCGGCCGACCGCGTCACCTTCGGACGCATAGATCAGGTTGACGACGCCTTCGGGAAAGCCAGCCTGATGGGCGAGGGCGAACGTTGCTCCCGCCACGAGCGGCGTCTGTTCAGCGGGCTTGAGGACGATCGTGCAGCCCGCCGCCAAGGCTGGCGAGATTTTGCACGCCACCATCGAGGCGGGAAATTCCATGGCGTGATCGTGCCAACAACGCCGATCCGTTGCTTGCTCACCAGCATGCGGCGGTCCGTCGATTGTGCGGAGATCGTCTCGCCATAGATGCGATTGGCCTCTTCGGCGTACCATTGCAGATAACGCAACCGCATGCGACACCTCCGACTTGGCTTCGGCAATCGGCTTGCCCATCTCCGCAGTGAGAATCGCCGCGAGGTCGTCGGCGTGGTCGACGATCAGCTGATGCCAGCGCCAGAGCATGTCGCTGCGCTCCCGGGCGGTCAAAGCCGCCCATTCCGCTTGCGCAATATAGGCCTTGTCGATCGCCGCGCCTCTCCTCCACGCCAAAGTCGGGAAGTTCTGCCAGCAATTCGCCGGTCGAGGGGTTAACGACCTCGAATGTCCGCTCGCCGATAGTGGGGCCAAGTGCCGGCAGGCGATCAATGGGTCCAAACAGGTCGGGGGATCTCAGGTGACGGATCATCGGCAGGCACAGGGGCAATAGGATCCGGACGGTCTATTGGTGGATGCGGATGTATTGCGCACGTGCGGCTTTCGCATAGGACCTCGGACGGACGGGGGGTAGACCACGTTACTAGTTGGAAAGGGAAAGTTACTTTGCATTCTCTAGAGGTGGCGCATGTTCAGGCGCTTCGTGTGGACCTACGCGCCAACGTGCTGGCGATCTAGTGCCAGCGCGAGCTGAACCGCGTCGCCGGTCAGCTCTCGAAAGAACTCTGCTTGCCTATGGGCCAACATCAAGGGTGTGATTCTCGACTTCTCGCGCCCAGGCAAGGCCTGCAACCTCCTTGGGTGACTTCAGCACATCATCAGCGTGCAATGGCCGCCCGTCTCAGCGAATTTAAAGAACCTTCAGCATCCCGGAAACCAGATTATTGCAGAGATTTCCTAGAACTTTAACCCAACAAACGCGCATTCTAGGAGATCATAGTCCCATGTTTGTTGTGGGCGCCGCTCAATTGTCAGTGCCGGCTCAGAAAGGAATCTTCTGATGCACATCCTAGAAACGCCGCGCCTAATCCTAAGGCCGCCGTCGCAGAGCGACCAGCTTCTTCTACACGGACTTCATAGCGATCCGTTCGTGGTGAACGCCATCAGAGATGGGCTCTATCCGACGATAGAACAGTCGAAAGCTGCACTGGTTCAGTTCATCAATCATTGGCAGCACAATCGTTTCGGCTTATGGATGGTGTTCGTCAAAGATGAAGGCCAAGCCAGGAAATTCGCTGGCTATTGTGGATTGATGTGCATCGGCACGTATCTGTCCGAAGATCCGAATTATGTGTCCGCAGATCCGAATAACGTGGAAATCATAACCTGCCTCCACCTTGCGGCCTCCGGAAAAGGGATCGGGGTCGAGGCCGGAAGGGCAGTGGTCCAATTTGCTTTCGATTATTTAAAGGTTGAAAAAGTGATTGGATTCATCCGCCAAAAGAATACGCGTTCGCTTATAAAGAATCTAAAGATCGGTTTGTTCTATGTCGGAGACACAATTGGTGAGAAAGGAACTAGGCGACGGTTTGAGGTTTCTCCAATGACGGCCGTAAAAGCAGATGGCTTACTTGTTTATGACTACAACGATCAAGACGGTATTGGATGTCATTAGTGCTGCCACCAAACCGCATTGTTCGGGGCGCTATAACCCTCGATGAACTTGGCACAATTGTTGACACTCAACGGCCGAGGGCAAGCCGTCGCGCAGTACAGCTGATGGATAGAACTGCGATTCATTCCGATGCAGCATCTGGTCTTCAACCGAGGCATGACGCGATTGACGCGGACGGGCATTATCGACATGCCTCAAATTCGATCCTCGGTTGAGGGCGGACTACGGCCCCTTGAAATCGAAATATGCTGCAGCCGAAATGGTGGGGAAGAATCGCGAAGGTAATAGAATACGGCCGTTAGATCGTGTGAGCAATGCGGAAAACGTGCGCACGAAAACATAAAATACATAACAGCCTCTCATGACGGGAAGATGTTACCTGCAAAATTATTCCCCTGCTAAGTGCCATGCGAGCGCATGAAGTGAAGGAGAGGGCGGTCTATGACGAGTGTGTTTCATCGCCTTCCCAGGCGCAAATTTCCGATCGCCATGCAGGGTGACCACTGAAAGACGCCATCCTGATCGCCGCCTACTCGATGGCTCGCGGTTCTCACTAAACCTAGGCTGAACAATCGTTCGTCGGCTTCGCCACGCACACCGGTGCATGCTGGTGGCCTGCGCCTACAACGATCGGCGTCCTCTATCCACTCGAAGAGAGGCTGGCCTGACGAGGAGCGCGCCACATTAATCGGCCGCCCGAACCGACGAATGCCTCGCAAGGCCCGCGAAAACCGCTCCTAACAGATCCCGTTTACCCCACGGAACCGATTTCGTCCCCGGCGTCACAAGGGGAGAAGGAAGGTCGAAATGGGGTCCTGGGCTTATCCTTTGCCCCCAGCGGCGGGCCGACGACCATAATGGCTGGCTCGGCCGAAAGCAGCTTCTTCGCCGCTGCCTTGACCTGGTCGAGCGTCACCTCATCGATGAGGGCGGCGCGGCGCTGGATGTAGCCGAGGCCGAGATTGTCGAGCTGCAAATCGACCAGCGTGGCTGCAATCGAGCTGGAGGAATCCAGATGTTTGATGGCATAGACGCCGATCAGATATTTCTTGCTCGCCTCGAGCTCGGCCTCCGTCGGCCCCTTCTCCGCCATATCCTTCACCACCTGACGCACCATGCTCAGGGTCTTGGCGGCGCGGTCCGAGCGTGTCGCTGTCGTAACCAGCAGCGCATGAGAATGCTGGTTATATCGACCAGATAAGAGCGGACGCCATAGGCAAGGCCGCGCTTTTCCCGCACCTCATCAAACAGCCGCGAGGTGAAGGCGCTGCCACCGAGAATCTCGTTCATCAGCTCCGCGGGGAAGAAGTCCGGCGCACTCCGCTTGAAGCCTCGAAAAGCCAATCGCAGCGAGGTCTGCGGAAGATCGTAGTTCACCTCCACCTGCTGTCCGAGTTTTGCAGAGACATCGGCAACGGGGGAAAGCGTCTGCTTCTCGCGCAAATCGCCGAACAGCTGGTCGAGCTTGTCGCTTACCGTCTTGGCGTCGATGTGGCCAACCACTGCAACATGGAGCCCGTCGGGAGCAAAAGTCGCCTGGTGGAAGGCGCCGAGATCGGCCGGCGTTATCCCGGCGAGGCTCACTTTGGTACCTTCGTCCGGCCTCGAATAAAGGTGCGTGCCGTAGATCGCGCGCCGCCATTTGCGCTGGGCGATCGTCTCGGGGTCGCCCTCATTGGCGATGATGCCGCAGAAAATCTGGGCGCGGATGCGGTCGACCGCCTCCTGGTCGAAGCGCGGCCTGTTGACCGCGAGCCTTAGCAGATCGATAGCAGCATTCTGTTGTTCGGAAACCATGCGCATCGACCCATTGATGCCGTCGCGTTGCGCGCCGAAGCTCATCTCGACGCCGTCATTGTCGAGCTTGACCTGGAAGGCGTCGCTGTCGAGATCGCCCGCGCCCTCGTCGAACAGGCCGGTCATTAAATCGGTGAGGCCTTCCTTGCCGGCCCGGGTCCTGCGCGGTGCCGCCGTCGAAGACGAAGCGGATGGCGATGATCGGCACCGTATGATCCTCGACCAGCCAGGCGGTGATGCCCTTTGCCGATTTGACTTCCTGGATATTCATTGCGCGGGCGGCGAGCGCCGGCAAGATGAGAAGAGGATGGAGAGGAACAGGGTGGCGAAGGCGCGCCAGGTCTTCCCTTCTCCCACAAGGGGTGAAGGGAAGACCGGCCGGCGCATTTGCATGGGGATGGAGCTCATGATCAATTCCCCGCCTGTTGCTGCGGCAAAAGATAGCCTGTCGTCGAATGGTCGAGCACCAGATAACGCGCGGCGACCGCCTTGACCTCGTCGGTGGTCACCTTGCGGACGCGGTCCGGCCTCTCGAGCACGTCCTTCACATTGCCACCGGTGGTGAGCGTCTTGCCATAAATGTTGGCGATGTGGTCCAGATCGTCGTGCGCAAAAATCACCGAGCCGATATAGCGGTCTTTGGCCTTGTCCAGCTCGTCGCTGGTGACGCCATCCTTGGCGATCCGGGCGACTTCGGCAACGGCTGCCGCTTCGAGATCGACGAGCTTTGCATCGCCGCGCGGCGAGCCGGAGATCGTGAAATTGGTGTCGTCTAGCATGGTGCCCTGGAAGAAGGCGCCGGCAGCCGAGGCTATGCCTTGCTTGACGACAAGCTCCTGATAGAGCCGGCTGCGGTTGCCGCCGCCGAGGATCTCGGCCAGCAGGTCGAGCGCCTCGGCCTCGCCGGGCCCTGCCGTATGATAGGACGGCACCACCCATTGAGTGGAAAACCTCGGCACCGAAACGCGCGCATCGGTCAGCGTCACTGTGCGCCTGGTGTTCTGCTTCGGCTCGACCGGGCGGTTGCGCGGGGGCAGGTCCGGCCCGCGCACAACCTTGCCATAGGTCTTCTCGGCCAGCGCCTTCACCGTCTCAGGCTCTACGTCGCCGGCCACCACCAGCACGGCGTTGTTCGGTCGGTAGTATTTGTTGTAGATGGTGAATGCGTCGGTGCCGTTCAGCTTCTCCATCTCCTGCACCCAGCCGATGACCGGAATGCGGTAGGGCTGGTTCTGCCGCAACGTCGCGTTGACCTCCTCGTCCAGCAGAGCCTGCGGGTTCGTCTCTCTGCGCCAACGGCGCTCCTCCAGGATGACGTCGCGCTCGGTCTTGATATCATCGTCGTTGAGGATGAGGTTGAACATGCGATCGGCCTCGAAGCCCATCATCTCACCCAACGCCGAGGGCGCCACTGTCTCGAGGAAGGTGGTGTAGTCATAGGCGGTGAAGGCGATATTGTAGCCGCCGATGGCTGAGACGGCTCGGTCGAACTCGCCGGCGGCGTGGTTGGTCGTCGCCTTGAACATCAGACGCTCGAGGAAATGGGCAAGGCCGGATTTGCCGGGTGGCTCGTCGGCGCTGCCGATCTTGTACCAGACCATATGAGTGACGAGCGGCGCGCGGTGATCGGGGATGACGACCACTTCCATGCCGTTGTCGAGCAGGAAATCCGTCACCTTGCCGCCGGCGGTGGCGGCCAGAGCCGGAGCGGTCGTCACCAGGGCCAGCGCGGTGGCAATGAACGCGTTGCGCAGCCAGGCGGACGATCGATGGCTCCCGTCGTGGTGGCTGGTCGAAAGGCAAGGCTCGAGGCAAAGTGATTTGTTCCTCGTTTTGATGAAGGCACTGCGTCCCCGTCTCCCCGCGTGGGAGGATCGGCGGGCAGCGCCGAGGCAGATGAATAAGCTCTTCATGGTGCCAGGCCTGACTCGAGCCTCATCTTTGGATGGACCCAGGAGACCTGCGGCAGTATTTCTTGGTGAGGTGATCATGGGACGGATTCTCCTTGGTCCGCGACGCCTTGCGGATGACCAAAGCATGCACCGTGCCAGATCAGAAAACCGTTCGAGGCAGTGGACTAATCGGCCTCTGCCATGCTGCGCATCCGACATTGTCGGACATCGGACAGGGCCGAACGCGACGCGCGCGCGGCTGAGAATATCTTCTTCGGTCGGAAGACGATTGGGCGCGCTGCCGGGGAGGGGTATAGGATGCATTTCGAATGGCCGCTGCACTGACGGTGAGAATGGAGATGTTGGTCCCCCCAGCGGAACCCTGTCCTCGACAGCCAGACCGGGTCGATGCTGAAGGGCAGAGGCGTGAGCAGCCCAGCCAACTCGAGCGCGGAGCCTGCTCGCACGCTAGGACGGATCTGATCCAAAAATCGGCGAGTTGGGCGATATCGGCCAGGCGCTGGAAAACGACATCGTAGGACTCGGGCGGGAAAAAACGATGCGGTTGCGCGCTTCTGGCGTAATGCGCCTGCCGCGAGGCCGTTCAGCCTGATGAGTTGCTGCGGGAAAGGGGAGTGTTTGCGCGGGACCTTGGTCAAACGTAAGAAACAACCGTCGAGCTCGCCGTGGATGGGGGCATGCAGGCACGTTTGTCGCTGGAGGACAGCAGCACGGAAGCTGTCCGCGCTTGCCGTCGTCGCTGGGTACCAAACAGGAGAATTGGCGAATTCATCTGCGTAAATACCGCTTGGCTGTGCTCGGTTGCCGGCGAACAGATTTTGCCTTCTTTGCGGCTGCAAACGCATCGCTGGCGGCGTGGTCCCTTAGGTCAAGAGCATCGGATGAGTAACAGCCTGATCCTGCTCAATCTGATGCGGGCCAACCGCCTCGCGGGATTGTGGAACCGCTCGCGGGTAGCTTCTACCACAAACAGCAAGGTCATGAGATCAAGTAGGAAGTCGTCGATCGCTTGGGCGATTGTTTCTGACTTGCCCTTGAACTGGTCCAGCAGAACGCGCGCGTTATCGATCGCTTCCACGCTGGTGGCATCGATCAACCCCTCGACCCTCTTGAAACAATCCAATTCGCAACTCCTTCAAGCGCTTGCCAAGCCGTTATGCACGAAGGTAGCTCCGTGAACTACCCGGCCTTTGACCTGGCGGCACGAGCAGCGGTCGGCCTTACGTCCCGTGCCTCCAAGCACCAGCCATGGACGTGGCGCTGAGGAGCGTTGGAAGGATCGGGCGCTTCCGGCCATGCTCGAAGCGGTAGTGTAGGACAGTGCTTGCTGGCGACTACGGCCAAAATGGAGTGCGCCAGCTGATCGGGGCTTAACAATTTTTCGCTTTTTGCTGCGCCCAAGTCTCGGCTATGAGTCGGGCAGGCCTAATGGCCTGCCCACGTTGCAATTGTTAAGGAGGAACACGTATATGCCTACTGGAACGGTAAAGTGGTTCAACAGCACCAAGGGGTTTGGATTTATCCAGCCCGACAATGGCGGTCCGGATGTTTTCGTCCACATTTCCGCTGTCGAACGCGCGGGCCTCTCGACCCTCGCTGACGGCCAGAAGATCAACTATGAGATCGAGCAGGATCGCCGCACCGGCAAATCCTCCGCTGGCAGCCTCAGCAAAGCTGGTTGAAATTTTCTCCTGCGTCCTGGCAAGAGTGGGCGCGTAGGTCCGGAGGTCCTCACGGCCGCTCGATAGGAGCGAGCAAAACTGAGGGCAGCAGATTGCTGCAGGCGTCGCGAATTCCTCATGAAACAAAAAAGGAAGGCGGGGTTGGCCCCGCCTTTTTATATGACGCGCAGATTAAGCCGATGGCTGCAACGCTCCAGAACGAATCTCGATTGCCGAAATCAAGCCGCGACCTTCTTGCGGGTTCGCTTCGTCGGCGCCGGCTCCGGCGCTTCCGGCGCTTTCGGTTTGCGGCCGAGCCCCATTGTCTTGGCCAATGACGAGCGCGCCGCGGCGTAGTTCGGCGCGACCATGGGATAATCCGCCGGTAGGCCCCATTTGGCCCGATATCCATCCGGCGTCAGCCCATAGTGGGTCGACAGATGGCGCTTTAGCGATTTGAATTTCTTCCCGTCTTCAAGGGAGATGATGTAGTCCGGTGTCACCGACTTCCTGATCGGGACTGCAGGCGTAAGGGCAACCGGCTCTTTTGCAGAGACACCTTCCGCCGTCCCTTTCAGAGCCGCGTGCACTTGGCCGATGAGGGCAGGGAGATCCCCCACCGGGATCGGATTGTTGGAGACATAGGCTGAGACGACATCGGCCGTGAGCTCGATGAGGGTGTCGATGTTTTTTTCGGCTTCTTCTGTCATGAAACTCTCCAGGCGGCGTGAAACACAGTCGGCGAAGCGTCGCTTCATAGTGGCGGTCGCCGCTGAAAGCAACCAAGGTCTCGACAGGATTATTGCGATGCTCGTCCAGCAGCGAGATCTATAGCGCGGTATCGCGCCGTCATGACCGTTGATGCGTTCCGTTGTTGGCGACCTGCCGCGGTGCTTGCGCATTTTCAGGCGCGTCTCGGCCGTAAGCTTTGCGCCAGACGACCAGTAATCTCGAAACGAAGCGGGCTGTTTCTGTTCGCCATCCTCTCTTTGGCTGTGAAGTCGGTGGCAGAGCAGTGGCCGCTTCCTGGTGGCGCGTGGAGGAACTATCAAGCGTTGATTCGCAATGGTCGAAACGATGTAGATTCATCCGGTGAGCCGCTCTCGCAGCAGGATGTTAGGGATTGGCCCGCTGGTAAACCGAGGACATCACGCCGCTGCTTTGCTATTGAACCGCTATCGCTGTGACAACACATTCCGCAATGGTGGGCGGGTGTAGAGGAGGCGCCTGTTCACGCAAACTAGCGGTTCAGCAGGTCGGGAGGGACGAATGAGCTCAGGAACTTTCAGCAGCCCACTTTCGTAAGGCGTGCAGCGCACATCGTGCAAGAGATTGCCCGTCCTGCGGATGCTATCGATTTTCTCAACGAATGGCCAGAAGATCGCAGAGACCGGATCCACGAAGCCGCCCTCAGGGCGTGCTTTGATGCATACAACGGACGAAAACCTGCGAGCGCAGCGCGCAAGAGTTTTTTCCGCTTTGCGAAACAGGTCGTCATATTGGAAGATGCAGCCTCCGCGATGCAATGGTTCGCTGCCTGCATGTCGGACAGTGGAAAAGCGCAAGTATAGGCGTCGCAGTCGTGTGTGAGGCTGGAGCAGGTACGCCGACGAGGTTATTGTATCCAGATTTCGCCGGCATGTAGCAGGCTTCTCTGATTGGGGTCGGTGAGGTCAAGCGTTTCCTGTCTTTTTTCCGGACCATGTCGCCCCGCGGGTCACTCGCTTCTCTTCGCGGTCGGCGCG
>NZ_JAMYUP010000066.1:0-30275 GCF_040323155.1 Mesorhizobium sp. M0060 | reverse complement strand
CCCGGTTTCCCCACCCAATTTGCCATGGCAATTTGGGGGAAACCCGACCTCTCCCCGAGGGGAGAGGAGGTCGCCAGCGTTGATGCCAGGCTCTTCTCCCCAGCGGGGAGAAGGTGGCCGCGAAGCGGCCGGATGAGGGGGTCTTTTCTCAACGTGACAGTCCTGCTGTTGACGCCGCGTCCCCCTCCCCCTTGAGGGGAGGGTCCGGCCGAAGGCCGGGGGTGGGGTCCTCTCGGAAGTGCGCCGACAGAAAGATCCGACAGAAAGAACCGTCGAGCACTTCCGAGATGACCCCACCCGGACCTGCGGTCCGACCTCCCCTCGAGGGGGAGGTGGGGCCGGCGCTTACTTCTGCGGCGCCGAATCGATGATCGACTGCATGGTTTCCTGCGCATTGGCGATAGCGCCGTCGACGTCTTCGCCAAAGAAGACCTCGTTCATCATCTGGTTCCACGGACCGTTGGCCGAGTTTATCAGATCGTTGAACACCACCGAATAGGGCGTGCGGCCCTTGGCCATGGCTTCGGCGGCGATCTGGTAGCGCGGATCAAGGTCCTTGAGCGCGTCCTTGGCGATGTCGCCGCGCACCGGCAGGCTGCCATACTTCGCCAGAATGGTCTGGCCCTCGAGCGAATAGGCGAAATCGAGGAACTCCTTCACCACCGCGACTTTGGTGGTGCCCTTGGTGACGACGAAATTATCGCCGCCGGCAAACGACGACCAGCCGCCGTCCTTGCCGGGCAGGAAGGTGATGCCGTAGTCGATATCGGGATATTGCGTGTTGAGCGCGCCGATGGCGAAGGCGCCGGACGGCGAGATGCCGATATTGCCGGTGGCGAAGGCGGCAAAGAAGTTGGAGCCGGTGTCGGTCTGCGCGCCTGATGGCACCAGGTCCTTCTTGACCATGGAACGGTAGAGGTCGATGGCGCCGCGCATCTGCGGGGTGTCCAGCGTCGCCTTGGAGCCGTCCTCAGTCAGGATGTCGCCGCCCGATGCCCAGATCAGCGGCGTGAAGGTGAAGATGTTGCAGCCGCCGCAATTGCCGGAGAAATAGAAGCCCTTGATGTCGCCGCCGAGCGCATTGACCTTTTCGGCGTCGGCTTCGATCTCGGCCCAGTTGGTCGGACCCTTTTCCGGATCGAGGCCGGCCTGCTTGAACAGCTTCTTGTTCCAGATCAGCACTGAAGAGTCTGCCGAGAACGGCAGCCCGTAGATGCGGCCCTTATAGGTGCCGGTCTTGACATGGGCCGGCGACAGGCTGGCGAAATAGGGCAGCGATTTCGCCCAGTCGGTGATGTCTTCGAGCTGGCCGGCGGCAGCGAAGGAGGGCGTGTAGATCAGGTCGAGCGAGAGCGCATCGGGTGCCGTGCCACCAGCGGCGGCAGCACCATATTTCGGGATGATCTCGGCATTGGGGATGATGTCGAGCTTGATCTGGTTCTGATGCCCCTTGTTGAAGGCATCGACGATGCGCGGCATGAAGTTCGAGCCGTCGGCGCGCACCCAGATGTTGGCGGTGTCGGCGGCGGCCGTCCCGGCTGTCGCCAGCGTGCCTAGGATGCTCGCGGCGATGGCGAGCCCGGTAATGGTGGTTCTCATGGTTCTCCTCCACATGGTTCTAATTTAGCCGCGCCCCCGAGCGGGTGACTATCAGCACGGCCCGTTTCGTTCAGCCGTCCGGCGGACGGCCGCATGACTGACGCACCACCAGCCGGCACGGCAGTTTTCTGATGCCCGGTTCGGCGGGTTTGCCGCCGACGAGCGAAAGCAAGGCAAGGCCGGCCTCGCGCCCGAGCGCGGCCAGGTTCATGTCGACGGAGGTCAGCGGCGGGCGGGTCGCCTCGGCGACGATCTGCCAATTGTCGAAGCCGATGACGCCGACCTCGTCCGGCACGCCGATACCGCGCTCGCGCAAGGCGTCGATGACGCCGCGCGCAATCTGGTCATTGCCGCAAAACACCGCGTCGGGCTTTTCGCCATCGCGTCCCTTGCCGTCGAACAGCGTCTTGACCGCCTCATGCCCCCAGGCTTCCGACCACTGGCCGAGCAGCGGCTCCATGACCGGCAAGCCGTTCTCGGCCAGCACCGCGCGATAGGCCTCGGCCCGCGCATGCACCACGGCAAAGCTCGCCGGACCGCTGACATGGGCGATGCGCCGCCACCCGAGCCGGCAGAAGTGCTCGACCGCCAGCCGCGCGCCGCCAGCATCGTCGGAGACGAACGCGATGGCGTTTGGATCGGGCTCGGTAAAGGCATAGATCGCCGGAATGCCGAGATTGGCGAGGTCGACCGGCAGGTGGCGGTCGATGCGCTTGCCGGTGGCGATGATGCCGTCGACGCGCTTGTCGAGCATGGCATCGACATGCAGCTGGGCAAGGCGCGGGTCGTCCTCGACATTGCACAAAAACACCGAGACGCCGGCATCGACCAGCGCATCGGAAACGCCGGCCATCAGCGGCAGCGAAAAGCGGCCATAGGTATCGTTGGTCAACAGCCCGACGGTAAAGGAGCGCCGCCGCAACAGGCTCTGCGCCAGGCTGTTCGGGCGAAAACCAAGCCGCTGCGCCGTCTCGCGAATCCGGGTCCGCGTCTCGGCCGTCATCCGCCCCTGCCCGTTGAGGGCTTTCGAGGCGGTGGCGACGCTGACGCCGGCAAGTGCCGCCACCTCACGCAGGGTGACGGGCTGCTTGGCAGGCGTTGGCTGCGCATCGGATGCCAGGATATCGATCCTCCCATTTGAGAAAAGCTTTTCTCTTACCGGCCTGCGAGGTGCTGAATGGTGAAGTCAGCGGATGCCGGCAGAGTTGGGAAAAGGTTTTCTCAAAAGGAAGATTAGGGGAAGGATGCAAGGATGGCAAGAGGGAATGGCCTGGTTACAGGCATGTTCGGCAGTCAACTACGACTCGCTGCCCTGGGTCCAGGATCTGCCATGGCGGCCCGAAGGAAAGAGGGCGAGCAGCTTTGGCGTGCATTGCCGTTCAGCGGGCACCGCGATGGAATGGCCGCGGTGCCCGTAGTCTACCCGCATAGCTAGCAGTTCTCAGTCTGCGGATCGCACGCCTTGTTTTTTTGCTTCTGTGGCTTGGGCTTGGCCGCCTGCTCGGGCTCGGCCTGCTGCTGCTCGGCGGCGGGTTGCTTCTTGGCCTTCGGTTTCTCGGGCTTGGCCGCCTGTTCCGGCTCGGCCTGCTGCTGCTCGGCGGCGGGCTGCTTCTTGGCCTTCGGCTTCTCAGGCTTGGCCGCCTGTTCCGGCTCGGCCTGCTGCTGCTTGGCGGCGGGCTGCTCCTTGGCCTTCGGCTTCTCAGGCTTGGCCGCCTTGCCGGGCTCGGCCTGCTGCTGCTCGGTGGCCGGCTGCTCCTTGGCCTTCGGTTTCTCAGGCTTGGCCGCCTTTTCGGGCTCGGCCTGCTGCGGCTCGGCGGCGGGCTGCTCGCCGACCTTCGGCTTCTCAGGCTTGGCGGTTTCTTCGGGCTTGGCCTGCTCGGTCGTTGCAGCGCCTTCGGTCGGCTTCGATTTCCGGCCAGCCTGAACCTGCTTCACCTCCTCGATGTCTTTGAGCTTAGCTGGTTTGGCCTTAGGGTCGGCTTTCACCTCGCCCTCAAAGACAGCGACCGTATCGTTTTCCAGTTTGCCGGACTGCTCGGGCGCGTCGGTCTTGCTGACCTTGACGGCAGTCACCTTCTGGTTCGTCTCCTTTTCGATCACATCGACATCAATGACTTTGTTGATCACCAAATTGTTCTGGATCGTCACGTCGCCGGCCGGTTCGGCCGCCTCGACAATGCGCACAAACTCCGGCTCATCCCGAATAACGACCACAGAAATGTCCGCGGCAAGGAATTCGCGGGTGGGGACCACAACCCAGTAATAATCCGGCGTCGTGTCGAAGGTCACCTCGATTGAAATCAAATCCGGATCGCGGCGGGGCGGCAGCGGCGCCCAAATGATGTGCTCTCTGTCACGACGCCAACTCACCCATGCTGGCGCCCAGCGAGTGCCCGGAACCCAGTACCAGCCGATATCGTCGGCATAGCCCCACCGGCCGTAATGGTACGTCGCCCAGCCGAATGGCTCGTCGGACACCCAGAGCCAGCCATACTGCTCGGTATAGACCCAGTGTCCAAGCGTATACGGACGCCAATCGTCAGGCACATCAACCGGCACGAAAACGGTCGCTCCGTGATACGAGACCCAATCACCATAGGAAGACAGGTCTTCGTAGAACGTGCTGATCGAAACGGTGGTGGCAGCCCTTGCCTCGGAAACAAGCGACAATGGCGTAATCGGGTTGGGAATCTCGACGACCGTGAGCAGGCAGGCGGTTACACCGCCGAGCATCAGTCGCACCGCATGTTGGGCAAGGACGCGTTTCATCGTAATCTTCCTCCGAAACAGATCGCCCTTCATCCTACAAACCCGCCGGCTGCCGGATTGTTCCACTTTGCTAACGTTGCCGATCCCCTCAAACAACGGCTTGGCATCGCACAATGATATTTGGGATCAGAGTTGCTTCACGAGGGCGGTGAACCGTCACAAATACGCGCCGAAGGCGCGGCGATAGGTCGTTGGTCAGCGGGCCCGACAGTAAAGCTGCGCCGCTGCAACAGGCTCTGCGCCAGGCTGTTCGGGCGAAAGCCAAGCCGCTGCGCCGTCTCGCGAATCCGGGTCCGCGTCTCGGCCGTCATCCGCCCCTGCCCGTTCAGCGCTTTTGAGGCCGTTGCCACGCTGACGCCAGCGAGCGCGGCCACCTCGCGGAGGGTGACCGGCTGCTTGGCTGAGACGGGCGTTGGCTGCGCATCGGACGCCATGATTTGGATATCGATCCTCCCATTTGAGAAAAGCTTTTCTCTTATGGCCCTGCGAGGCGCTGAATGGTGAGGTCAGCGGATGCCGGCAGAGTTGGTAAAAGGTTTTCTCAGATGGAGATTAGGAAACGGTTGAGGAGTTGGCAAAGGGGGTATGGTGGGCAGCGAGCGAGGCAATCGGCCCACCGCGCTTGGGCGTTTCCCATGGCAGTCGGGATGACCGTTGCTGCAAACTGCAAAAATCCAGCTATGCAGCTTCCTCTTCGTCGTCCCTGCCCGTTCCCCAAATTATGTCAAACAGTGATTTAGCTTTCCGCTTGCCGTGTAGGAGCTCGCCAATCTGCCTACTCCAATCCCGGTCGGAACCTGAATTAGAGAAAACGCCCCATGCACCTTTAACCTTTTCTCTGGTGCTTTCCTCCGAGTGCCTTATGAAGTCGGCTACCTTCGTCCGTCCAAGGCCGGCAACTCCTCTTAATATCTTGCGATTGTCTGCCTCCAACGCTGCGCACAAGATATATCGAATCAGATTGTCCTTCTCCTGGCGCGAAATCCTTTCTCCCACGTTCAGCAGCTGATCCATAATTCGTGGGAAAGCGGCTGTCGCGACAGTGAGTGTTGTCGTAGTCACGTCTTTCAAATCCTCCCGCAGCTTCCGAAAAATGTCGGAATGGAAGTCTTTGTCGATAGCATCGAGCAACAGGTCGTAGTTCAACGCTGCGTCTACAATGACAACACGTCCCGCAAGTACACCGAGTACAAATTCCGAGAAAGCTACGCGAAAAGCAGGGTCGAGAGACACATAACCTGATGTCGAGATCTTTTCCAGCAACGTGCGCGCGCTTTGACTCGCAAATTCGCGACGAAGAAATTTCCAAAGTCAAACTTGATGAATGTCCTGTTGAAGTGGTGCGTGCTTCGTTTCAGAGCGACGGAGTTCGGTGGCGGCTCTTTCATCAAAGGATAGCAGACTTGCTTACGGGGGTGCCGGCGAACGAGTGGAGCACGCATCTGGCAGCAGGAGACCATGTGGCGGTTCAATACGGACTGGATCTCGTTGCCAACAGAGAGGGACACAACGGCCATAATATTTCAGAAGGTTCGCGAGATTTATGGACGGAAGATTGCCGGAAACAAACGCCCGGATGATCAGTTACTTCGCGGCATAATTAGAGTTGCGGTAGCCTCCCTCAATTAGGCGCCGGTCGTATGGCACTATGGCGGTCACTGGATTTTTCGCTCCCGAGTTTCTCGATAGCGGGCCGCGGGAGAAAACGGCGCGGACGAGCGCCCAGTATTCGTTGATTTCCTTCTTTGGGAGTCGGTCGATGTTGTCGAGAACGATGATTACGCGTGACTTGTCAGATTGAATTACGGAGAGGATTTCACGAAGAGTACTCTGAAACTCGAAATCATTCGGATCTGTCTCGCGGATATGCTGAGTTATCTTTTGATCCTCGTATTGTTTTGCACTAATCTGAAGCGTTTGTGATAATGCGTCACGAAAACTAATTCTGTCATGCGAATGACCGAATCTCCACCATGCTCTGCAAAACGCAACGGCAAGAAACGCAAGCATAAAAATGAAGGGCCACGAGCGTAAAAAAGCGCCAGCGTCAAAAGCTGATTTTGCCCAAAAATAATATACGGGAAGAAGCGGTATCAAGAGGACTACACATATTCCATACCAGTCGAGCATGGATCGGTTCGTTGATTGGGTCTCGCGAACCTTGCCTTTTACCTTCCGCTCTATTTCCTCAAGCAAGCTATCCTCTTTGGGAAAGGTCGCCCTTGCCCAATCGAGAAAATGCTCGAGAAATGAACGACGAAAAGATGAACCTTGGGATTGCCATATATCAAAGGTAAAGAAGCTGTGGTGAACGCCGCCACGAGTACCTTTCTCGGTCAGCTTTCGCCGTGCGATCTCCACCACGGTGGACTTTCCGCTTCCCCAGGGACCATCCAGCCCGATCGCGCGATCGTCACCTCGGAAATTCGTTATCGCAGATGCGAGAGCTTCAGCCGTCCGTTCATGACCCTTGCCATGGAACTGATCTTCCCTGGAGGGTTCATCGATGAGGATTTCACGTTTTATTTGATTAATAGCCATTCCAAAAACCAACTAACGAGTGATCAAACATTAACCTATGGCATAATCACAAAAGATTTCATTAGTTTTCTACCCCTGGCCTCAGGTTCAGGCTCGCATCTGATATTCTCAAAAACAACAAAGCGCCGCGCTATTTTCACGGAGCGGTTCGCCAGCACGATCCGTCCTCCGACAAAAGGAACCCGCCATGAGAAAACTCATCGTCACCGAATTCATCGGCGTCGATGGCATTGCCGAGGTCGAGAAGCTGCCAAGCGTGACCTGGAACGATGAGATGCAAAAATTCAAGGACGACGAGCTGGCCGATCGCGGCGCCATGCTTTTGGGGGCGCACGACCTATGAGATCTCTGCCGGCTCGTGGCCAAGGAGACCGGAGACTTCGCCGAGCGGTTCAACGCGCTGCTGAAATATATCGCCTCGACGAGCTTGACGCCGCGCGGATCCCTCCCGCCATTGATGCGATCGAGTTCGCAGCCACCAGGCGGAAGGTTCTGACCCGCCCTTTCTTGCTGCTGCGGGTAGGAAGATGTCTTGATCCAGCCACAAGCCCAAATTGCTGGATTTGGCAGCTCTGGAAGGATAAGCTTGGTTTGTGGTTCAGCGATGGAACAGAGACTAGCCGCAATTCTGGCTGCCGATATGGCGGGCTACAGTCGGCTAATGGAGGCCGACGAATCCGGCACGCTCGCACGCCTTCGGACCCATCGCATAGAACTGGTCGATCCCGCCATCGCGAAGAACAAGGGCCGGATCATCAAAACCACCGGAGACGGCATGCTCGTTGAGTTCCAGAGCGTGACCGATGCCGTGAAATGCGCCGTGGAAATCCAACAGCGCATGAAACGGCGCAATTCGGATGTGCCGCAAGAACGGCGTATGGAATTCAGGATCGGCATAAATCTCGGCGACATCATTTTCGACGATGAGGACATTTTCGGCGACGGCGTCAATATTGCCTCGCGCATCGAGCAACTCGCCGACGTCGGCGGTATCTGCGTGACCGCAGCGGTGGCGACCCAAATTGCCGACCGTCTCGAAATTGCCATGGAGGACCTGGGCGAGAAGACGTTAAAGAACATCAGCCGCCCGGTTCGCCTCTATCGCATTGGGTTTGATAGTTCTGTCCTGCCAGAAGTCGAGGCAAAGCGATCCATCTCGAAACCTTCGATAGTGGTGCTGCCATTCACCAACATGAGCGGCGACCCCGAGCAGGAATTTTTCGCGGACGGACTGACCGAGGACATCATCACCGAACTGTCCCGCCACCATGAGCTGTTCGTCATCTCGCGCAATTCCAGCTTCGTCTACAAGAACCGCGCCGTGAATGTGCGCGAGGTGGCCGAGAAACTCGACGTCCAATACCTGGTGGAGGGAAGCGTCCGCAAGATCGGCGACAGGGTGCGCGTGACGGCTCAGCTCATCGACACGGCGAATGACGCTCATATTTGGGCGGACAAATATGACCGGAAGCTGGACGACATATTCGCGATTCAGGATGAGGTGACCGCGGCGATCGCAGCCACGCTGCCCGGTCGTGTCGAGGCGGCTCAGCGGGACCAGCTCGCGCGGGCGAAACCTGCAAACATGGCCGCGTATGAATGTGTGCTTGCTGCCAAGGTGCTGCATCACCGAAGCACGATTGCGGATAATGAACGCGCGCGAACCTTGATAGACAGGGCCGTCGCGCTCGACCCCGATTATGCCCATGCCCATGCCTGGCAGGCCTGCATTCTTGGCCAGGCCTGGGTCCATAACTGGTGCGAAGACAGGGATGCAGTCTGGAACGACATCATGGCAGCGCTGGACAGGGCGCTGGCGCTGGACAACAACGATGCCGATGTCCACCGCATTCTCGCGGCAGTGAACGTGAACAACAATGAGCTGACCACAGCGCGCTACCATCAAGAGCGCGCCCTCGCCCTCAATCCCAATTACGACCTCGTGGTGGTGCAGCAAGGCGAGTTATTGACGTGGCTCGGGAGGCCGGAAGAGGGAATTGAATGGATCCGCAAGGCAATGCAGTTGAACCCGCACCACCCGGAGAGGTTCTGGAGCCATCTGGGAAAGGCGCATTTCGCCGCGCGCCAGTATGGCGAGGCGATCGAAGCTTTCATGCATCTGTCAACCATGGACTCGGTTCAGCACGCTTTCGCCGCTGCCTGCTACGGCTGGCTCGGCGATGAAATCGCGGCCGCGGCGCATCTAGGCAAGATCAGAACGCTCGATCCCCAATTCGACCTCGATTCATTCATCGCCACCCTGCACTATGCCCAGGAGTCTGATGTGCAGCACGTCCGCGAAGGACTGCTGAAAGCCGGTATTGCCAACCTGTAGGCAGCCCGTGACTCGCACGATCGGCGATAAGCTGTTGGACCTTAGTCACAGCGAAATAGCTACGGCTCTCTTCTACCTTGCTGGGCTCATAGTAGATGATCCAGTCGCCGACGCATGCTTCGACGTGGCGCAGATACTGACCAGGAAACTGGTATTGCTCAGCGGGCGGTCATTGTAGATCGAATCTGAACAGGGAAAGCCCTCCCCCTGAAAAAGCGCCGCGCTAGTTGACGGTGCAGTTCGCACAAGACCCGCACGGCCGTCCCGACAGAAGGAACCCGCCATGAGAAAACTCATCATCACCGAATTCATCAGCGTCGATGGCATTGCCGAGGTCGAGAAGCTGCCGAGCGTGGCCTGGAACGATGAGATGCAGAAATTCAAGGACGACGAGCTTGCCGACAGCGGCGCCATGCTGTTGGGGCGTACGACCTATGAGATTTTTGCCGGCTCGTGGCCCAAGGAGACCGGAGATTTCGCCGACCGGTTCAACGCCCTGCCAAAATATGTCGCCTCGACCAGCTTGACGGCGCTCGACTGGCAACCGGCCGAGCTGCTGCAGCGCGCATTGCCGGACGCCGTCAGAGGGCTGAAGCAAGGCAGCGGCGGCAACATCTATGTGCATGGCAGCCTGAGCGTCGCGCAGGAATTGCTGCGCCACGGCCTGGTCGACCGCATCAGGCTGCTCAGCTACCCCGGTGCCGTGGGCCAGGGCAAGCTGCTGTTCCCGCCCGGTGTGCAAGTGCCGCTCGAGCTGATCTTTGCCAGGCAGTTCGGCAATGGCGTGGTGGCGCTGGAGTATGCGGCTGGGAAGGCGTGATGAGCCAATCTCCCCCCTCGAGGGGGAGATGCCCGGCAGGGCAGAGGGGGTCGGTTCGACCGGGCGCGGCTCCTCTCTTGCGACAGTGGGGTTGGCGCACTACGCGAGACGACCCCCTCTGTCGCCTCCGGCGACATCTCCCCCTCAAGAGGGGAGATCGGCAGCTTCGGCCTCGGCGCTTATCCTGCAACGCTGGCGATTAGCGAAAGCGGTGATGACGGCCAATTTCCCCCTGAGGGGGAGATGCCCGGCAGGGTAGAGGGGGGCAGTTCGACGGGGCGGCTCCTCTCTTGCGACAATGGGGGTTGGCGCATTACGCGAGACGACCCCCTCTGTCGCCTCCGGCGACATCTCCCCCTCAAGGGGGGAGATCCCCCTCACCGCTTCAACCCGGCCACAAACCGCTTCACGCGCTCCGGGTCCACCCGGTTCCACCAGACGCCGTCGTGCTTCAGCGCGCTGGCGATGATCACGCCGTCGACGATGGCGAGGATGTCGTTGGCGTTGTCCGGCGTCACGCCGCTGCCGACCAGCGTCGGCAGGCCGGCGGCTTGCTTGATCATGCTGATGTAGCTCAGATCCGCGGCGTGGCCGGTGCGCTGGCCGGTGGCGATGATGGCGTCGGCGTCGAAGAAGACCAGGTCCTTGACCAGTTCCTCCACCGGGCGGTCGGCGACGATGGCGTGCGCGCCGTGCTTGACATGGGCATCGGCGAAAATGCGAATGCCATTGGCGCGCAGCCTGGTGCGGTAGCGTGCGGCGCGGCCCGCCTCGCCTTCGACAAAGCCCTCATTGGCGACATAGGCATTCGCCCATTGATTGACGCGGATGAAGCCGGCACCGGCGGCACTGGCGATCGCCAAGGCCGGAATTGCGGCATTGGCCAGCACATTGATGCCGATCGGCTTGCCGAGCTCGCGGCGGATGCGGTCGGAGACGACAGCCATATAGGCCGCCGTCTCCGGCCCGATATCGTCAGGCTTGGCGAAAGGGATATCGCCATGGTTCTCGACGATGACGCCGTCGCAGCCGCCGTCGAGATAGGCTTTGGCATCGTCGAGCCCGCGCTGGTAGATCGCTTCCACGGCCTCGCCGTCATAGCGCGGCGCGCCGGGCAGCGGTGCCAGGTGAACGACGCCGATCACCACCTTGGTGCGGCCGAAGAGTTCTAGGAGCGCGTCGCCGCCTGATTGGCCGATCTGGGTCATGAGAGCTCCGTTTGATCGATAATCGCCGCCATCTCGGAGGCGGAAGGACAGGATGCGAGCGTGCCCGGCCGTGTCACGGCGATGGCCGCGGCCGCGAGCGCCAGCTCCAGCGCCGAGGTAATAAGCATTCCCCGGGCAAGCCCGCCGGCCAGACAGCCGCAGAACACGTCGCCGGCGCCGCTGGTGTCGAGCGCCTCGACCTGTGGCGCCGGCAAACGAAGCGGTGATACATGGTCTGGGCCAAGCACGAGACAGCCCTCGGCGCCGAGCGTGATCACGACCGTGCCTGCGCCTTTGGCCGCCAGCGCATCGGCGGCCGCCGCCATGTCATCCCGGCCGGTCAGGGTTTTCGCCTCGGATTGGTTGACCACCAAAACCTCCGCCAGGCCAAGATCGGGCACAGATGCCGCGTCGATCGGGCTGGCGTTGAGAACGGTGCGTGCACCGTTTTCCCTTGCTGCCCTCAGGCAGGCATTGGTCGCGGCGGCGCGCAAATTTCCCTGGCAGACGAGGATGTCGCCGGGCGCGATCCAGCGGACAAGCGCTGTCTGCGCAACCGGATCGAAGGCTTCGCTGCAGGCGACGCCGCTGACGATGAAGTTCTCGCCGCCTCTATCGATGGCGATGGTCGAGCGGTCGCTCGGCAGCTCGAATTCGCTCACCTCGAGGTCTGACAGCTCGCTTTCAAGGCGGCTTCTGATCCATGCGCCTGCAGGGTCTTTGCCGAGCGCGGTCCAGAACGTCACCTCTGCACCCGTGCGCGCGGCCGCGACCGCCTGGTTGGCGCCCTTGCCGCCGAGGTCGTCGGCATAGCTCACGGCATTCAAAGTCTCGCCCGCGGCAGGGAAGCGGCCGACGTGAAACATCGTGTCGACGCAGGCATTACCGACGACGTGGACATGCATGGCTCAGCTCTCACCGGTCGCCCAGCTCAGCATCTGTTCGAACAGGGTCTTGTAACCTTGCCAGGCGATGAATTGCGGCGGCAGCCAATGCGGCCCGACATCGGATGTCCAGGCCACGGTGCGGCCCTTGCCGTAATGGCCGGTGACAAGCAGCGGCAGCGATCCATAATCGGACGATACGGTGGCCAGAACCTCCGCCCCGTCCTTCAGCGTCACCTCGTTGAAACCGAGCAGGATCGGCCAGTCCGAGCCGAGACCCCTGAGGATGGGATGGCTCGACTCTGGTTTCGGCACCGGGGCAAAGCCTTCGGGAACCTCGACGCGGTCGTCATACGCCAGGCAGGTCACCGGCAGCACGTCCTCGACCGGCGTCTTGCGGTAGCGCGCGCCGCCATTGATGCCCTGGAAGCTGTAGTAGCCGCCGAACATCAAGAGCCCGCCGCCGGCGCTGACATAGTCGCGCAGCAGGCGCAGCCGGTTCGGCGTCGGCTTCGAGTGGACCCAGGTGTCGGGATGCAGCAGCAGGGTGTTGGCGCCGATATCGGAGAGCACCACCGCGTCATAGGCCGACAGCGCCTCCATCGTCTGCGGAAAGCCGCGCTGCGCCTCATGCGCCGGCATGAAGGTGACGGCGAACTCGGTCGTCTTGAGCGCGCTCAGCAATTCGTCCGCGCCGGTGTGGTAGGTGACGGTCGGGAACTGGTCGAAACCCTTGATGTGGGTCGCGGTCGACACCCAGGATTCGCCGGCAAGCAGGATCTTTTTCTTGGACATTTGAACTCCGTCGTAACTCTGGCGGTAAGTCTTATCGCCGTAAATCTGGGGCGCCGCTCAGGTCTGCCGCGCGAAGACAGCCTTCGGATTGGCGATCAGCATGCGGTCGATGGCCGCCTGCTCGACGCCATGGCGCTTTAGGCGCGGTATGAAATGCTTGAGGATATAGCCATAGCCGAAACCGCCGAAGCGGGTCAGCATGATCTTGAGGAACACATCCTGCGACAAAAGCAGGCGGTCGCCGAAACCGGCCTCGACAAGGTTCGCGATGGCCCGCGCATTCTCTTCGTCGGAGGGCGATTGCGCGTCCTGGTCGGCATAATAATAGTCCATGCCGATCATGTCGTATTCGAGGAAGGCGCCGCGCCGGGCGAGGCTTGTCTGGTAGTCGGGATCGTCGTGGCTCGGGTTCATGTGGCAGAGCACGGTGTGGCGAAGATCGGCGCCCTCGGCCTCGACGACATCGAGCACCTCGTGCGCCAGCCGCTCCCAGCCGGGCAGATGGATCGACAGCGGCACGCCGGTGATGCGCGAGGCGCGCGCCGAAGCCCGCAGCGACTTGCGCTCCTCGGCGGTAAAATCCTTGCTGACGCCGACCTCGCCGATCAGCCCGGCGATGATCGGCGGCTGCGTCTCGCCGCCGCCGGCATCGTTGACGATGAACTCGGTGACGGCGTCGACATCCATCGCCTTCAGCCATTCGGGATGGGTGTGCTCGAGATAGAAGCCGGTGCCCATGACGATCTTCAGGCCGGACATGCGGCTGATGCGGGCGAGCTTTTCGGGGTCGCGGCCGATGCCGATATTGGTGGTGTCGACGACGGTGTGGCCGCCCAGCGCGCGATAGCGCTGCAGCTCCGACAGCGCCAGGTCGGCGTCGTCGAGCGAGACATTGTCGCGGTTGACGTAAGGGTTCATGCGCAATTCGCCGATGATCCCGATGTTCACCGGCTGCTCGGCGATCGCCATGTCGTCGGGATGGCAGGGACATTTCCAGCTGCGCGCGCCGTCGAGCAATATGTGCTCGTGCATCAGCGTGATGCCCATCTCCTCGACCGGAACCGGGCCGAGCACGGTCATCACATGGCCGGTATCGACCCCGATCGCCAGCCGCTTAATGGGCGCTGCGTCATCGAAAAGATTGCTCATCGGCTCAACGGCTCCGCACGGCGCCGCGGAACAGGCGGAAGTTGAGCCAGATGGCGATCAGGATGATCGTTCCTGTGACGATCGGCGTCAGGAAGGGCGACAGATGCGCCAGGATCAGGCCGTTGCCGATGACGGCGACGGTCAGCGCGCCGAGCACCGTTCCGATGATCGTGCCGCGGCCGCCGAACAGGCTGGTGCCGCCGAGCACGACGGCGGCGATCACTTCGAGTTCGAAGCCCTGGCCGGCATTCGACGATCCGGATCCGAGCCGGGCCGCGATGATGATCCCGGCAAGGGCTGCCGCGGCGGCGGAAATCACATAGACGAAAAGCGTCGTCAGCCGCGTGTTGACGCCGGCGCGCCGCACCGCCTCGGCATTGGCGCCGATGCCGGTGACATAGCGGCCGAACGGCGTCTCGTTGAAGGCCAGATAGGCGATGGCGAGGATCGCCAGCGCGATCAGCGCCGGCACCGGCACGCCAAGGAACCAGGCGCGGCCCAGCACGGTGAACGCGCTTCCGGGCTCGATCGGGATGGAATAGCCGCCGGTGATCAGCAGCGCCACGCCACGGATCACCGACAGCCCGGCGAGCGTGACGATGAAGGACGGAATGCCCTCATAGGCGACGAAATAGCCCTGCACCGCGCCAAGCAGGGCGCCGAGCGCCAGCATGGCGAGGATGACCACCGGCCATGGCAGGCCGAACTGCAAAAGCGTCGCCGACAGCGTCGCCACCAGCGCCAGCACGGAGCCGACCGAAAGATCGATGCCGCCGGTGGTGATGACGAAGGTCATCGCCGCGGCGACGATCAGCAGCGGCGCCGACTGCCGCAGGATGTTCAACAGGTTGGGCGAGGTCAGAAAGGCGTCGGTCGCCACCGAGAAGATGATGCAGACGACAACAAAGAACAGCGCAATCGACACGACGCTGCCATTGGCGAGCAGGGCATCGCGCCAGGTGCCTTTGCGCACCCTTGGCGGCTGGGCGGAGTGGATCGAGCTCATGTCGCTCATGCCGGCGCTCCACCGCGATAGCCGTGGGTGGCGGAACGCGCATTGAACTTGCGGCCGACGATCAGATTGACCACGTCCTCGATATTGGTTTCGCCAATCAGCCGCTCGGCGACGCTGCGTCCTTCATACATGACCTGGATGCGGTCGCAGACGAGGAACAGATCCTGCAGGCGGTGGGTGATCAGAATGACGCTGACGCCGCGGGCGCTGACGGCACGGATCAGCTCGAGCACGGCCTCAACCTCGGCGACGGCAAGCGCTGCCGTCGGCTCGTCCATGATCAGCACGGCCGGCTCGAACGAGGCGGCGCGGCCGATCGCGATCGACTGGCGCTGCCCGCCGGAGAGGTTTTCGACCTTGAGCCGCGTATCGGCGATGACGATGCCGAGACGATCGAGCATATGGCGCGTCTCATCGTGCATGCGCTTGTTGTCGAGAAAGGAAATGCCGGCGATGCGGCGGCGCGGCTCACGGCCGAGAAAGAGGTTGCCGGCGACATCGACCGTGTCGCACAGCGACAGGTCCTGGTAGACCATCTCGACGCGCGCCGCACGCGCGTCCGCCGGCGAGCTGAAGGTCACCGGCTTGCCGTCGATCTCGATGGTACCGGCGTCGGGAACCACAGCCCCCGACAGCACCTTGCTCAATGTCGATTTGCCGGCGCCATTGTCGCCGACCAGCCCCAGCACCTCGCCCGGCTTCAGCGTCAGCGACACGTCGTCGAGCGTCTGGATGGCGTTGTAGCGCTTTGAGATGCCGCTCATCCGCACCCGGTAAGTCTGGCCACTGCTCATCTGGGTTCCACGCGATTTGCAAAGCATCCGCGGCGTCGCCTCAGGCGGCGCCGCGGATTGGTCGCCGATGCAGTCTACTTGAACATCGCGCGGTATTGGTCGACATTCTTCTTGGTCACGATCGTCACCGGAATGTTGATGATCGGATCGATTTTTTCGCCCTTCTTGAGCTTGCCCAGCGCTTCGACCGCAGCCTTGCCTTCGCCGGCCGGATCCTGCTGGACGACCGCCACCACCCAGCCATCATCGATGCCCTGAACCGCCTGCTTGGTCAGGTCCCAGCCGAACACTTTGACGTCACCGGTGCGGCCCTGGCTGGTCACCGCCGAAACGGCGCCGAGCAAGGCCGGCTCGCCGGTCGCATAGAGCGTCGTCATGTCCGGATTGGCAGTCATCAGGTTTTCCGAAGCGCTCAACGCGGTCTCCTGGACGTTCTGGCCGTCGACCGTGTCGAGGAAGGTGACGGCCTCACCGCTGTCGGTGACCGCCTTCTTGAAGCCGTCGAGCCGCTGGTTCTGGATGAACGAATTGAGCGCGCCGACGATGCCGATCTTGGCTTTGCCGCCCATCTCGGTCTTCACATAGTCGGCGTAGAACTTGCCAATATCCTCGCCGGCCTTGGTGTTGTCGACACCGATGAACGAAATGTTGTCGCCGTCGGGGATCTGCGCATCAATGGCGATGACGGGAATGCCGGCCGCCTTGGCAGCGGTGATCGCCGGCTTGACACCGTTGACGTCGATGGCGACCAGAATGATGCCGTCGACTTTCTGCGTGATGTAGTTCTCGATCGCGTCATTTTGCGCGCTCGGCACATTGTTGGCGTTGAAGATGACCAGCTTGGCGCCGGCGGCGTCGGCGGCCTTCTGCGCGCCCTCGTTGATCTGGTTGAAGAACAGGGCCTGCTGGTTGATGTTGACGAGAGCGAACGTATCGGCCAGCGCCGATCCCATGGCTACCGAGCCCACGGCAATGACGGCGGCGCAGCCGGCGAGAAGTTTGAACAGACGCATTTTTGGTTCCCCTTGCTTGCGGACCAAACCTCGGCCGGTCCCGTTGGTGCTAAAGGCACGAGGCAAACATTCAAGAGACTTGAATATTTGTCAATCCAAATGAACGTGGAGCGTCGCTCAGAAAGTCGCCGGCGTGTTGACCCAGAAAATGCTGGCGCGTTCCTCGCCGATGTTGCGGTAATGATGCGGCAGTTCCGACCTGAACACGAAGGCATCGCCGGCGGCGAGAGCATGGATCTTGCCGTCGACAATCAGCTCGATCCGACCGGCGAGCACGTAGCCGACTTCCTCGCCGGCATGCTGGATCGGACCTTCGCTCTCGCCGTCTGCCTCGATGTGATGGATGTTGCATTGCAGCAGGTGGCCGGACGAATACGGAATGATGCGTTCGAGCGAGATGCCCTCGCCGCGCCGCAACGCATCGAGCGCGATCAACGGCCGTGCGCCTGCGCGGAACACGATCGCCTCGTCGTCGTCGACCTGCTCGAACATCCAGCCGATATTGGTGTCGAGAACCTCAACCAGACGGTGAAGCATGGGCAGGGACGGCGAAGCCTTGCCGTTCTCGATCTTGGACAGCAGGCTTTCAGAGCAATTCGCGGCGGCAGCCAGCGTCTTCAGCGTCATGCCACGCGTCTGGCGGGCGAGGCGCAGCCGCGTGCCGAGCCGCGCGGCATTTAGGGTGGCGTCTGTTTCTGACTCTGGCCGTTGCCGATCGATTTTGTTCATCCGTTCGCCTCAACAACAGTCAGAGGACAACTCTCGCGCGAGCAAAAGACAGCAGCGGCCGATTTGCAAGCGCTTATCTGTCGATTTCGATGCTGCGGCCATGACCAGACAGTTTGAAGACACGGCAAACGCAATCTCAGCGTTCAACCCTTACACCCGCTTGGTACGCTTGCTGGTTTCGGACTTGGCCCGGGCCTCGACCGCCTTCTCGATCTCGCGCTTCAGCTCGTCCTTGATGTCGGCCGTTTCGGCCAGCAAGGCATCGATCTTCATGAAATCGAGCACCCGGTATTTCGACACGGCAGGCCGGATCAATATGTCGGGCCGGCTCTGCTTCAGCTTGCTGGCGATGATCGACTGCATCATCAGCTGCGTGGCGCCGAACATCAAGTCGACGGAGGTCGGGAATTTGCGCCCGGCCTCGGTCGGCGCGCCGACCACGTCGACGGCGATGATGATGTCGGCGTCGAGCTCGATCAGGTCGAACGGCACGGGATTGTAGATGCCGCCGTCGATCAGCAGCCTGCCGTCGCGCATCACCGGGCGGAACACCGCGGGGATCGCCGCTGAGGCAGCCAGCGCCGAATGCAGCTCGCCTTCGCCCATCACGGCGAGCCTGTGTCCGTAGAAATCGGTTGCCGTCACCTTCAGCGGTATTTTGAGTTCGGCGAAGGTCTCGGGGATGGCGTCGGGCAGGAACGCTTTGAGGATGCGCTCGACATTGAACTGGCTGACGCCCAAGCCGCCCTGCATCGCCTCGGCAAAAGTGCCGGGCCGCGCCCGCCACATGCGCGTCGCCACTTCGGCGCGGCGGCCGAGGATCGAGCGCGTATAGTCGTGGATGTCCTTGCCGGTCATGCCCGAGGCCATGCCGGCGCCCATGATGGCGCCGATCGACGAGCCGGCGATGGCGGCCGGCCTTATGCCCAGTTCGTCCAGCGCCTCGATGACATGGATATGCGCCAGCCCGCGCGCGCCGCCGCCACCAAAGGCGATGCCGAAGCTCAGGCTCATTCCTTGTCGGCCTCGCCGAGCTTCGGCCCGACCACCATGACGGCCGGCTCGGCGGAGAGCAGCTTTTTTGCCGCCGCTTTCACCTGGTCCAGCGTCACCGCATTTATGAACGCGGCGCGGCGCTGCATGTAGTCGATGCCGAGCTTGTCGAGCTGCAGCTCGACCAGCGTTGCGGCGATCGCGCCGGAGGAATTCAGATTGTTGATGGCATAGGCGCCGATCATGTATTTCTTGGTCGCCGCCAGTTCGGCTTCGGTCGGCCCCTCCTCGGCCATGCGCTTGACCACGTCGCGCACGACAGCCAGCGTCTCGGCGGCTCTGTCCGAGCGGGTCGAGGTGGTGATGGACAGCGCCTCGGAGTGCTGGTGGTCGACGAGGTCGGAGCTCACGCTATAGGCCAGGCCGCGCTTGTCGCGCACCTCGTCGAACAGCCGCGAGGTGAAGGTGCCGCCGCCGAGAATCTCGTTCATCAGCACCGCGGCGAAGAAGTCCGGCGCGTTCCGCTTCACGCCGGGATAGGCGAGTTGCAGCGAGGCCTGCGGCTGGTCGTAAACGACCTCAAGCTGCTGGCCGAGCTTCAGGTCGATGTCGGCGACTGGCGTGAGCGCCTGTTTTTCCGGCAGGCTGCCGAACACCAGATCGAGCTTCTGCTTCAGCGTCTCGGCATCGATGGCGCCGACCACCGCGACATGCAGGCCGTCGCGGGCGAAATTCGCCTTGTGGAAGGCGCTTAGGTCGCCCGGCGTGATCGTCGCTATGCTTTGCCTGGTGCCCTGGTCGGGCCGCGCATAAGGATGGATGCCGTAGATCGCTTCCAGCCATTTGCGCTGGGCGAGCGTATCGGGATCGCGCTCGCTGGCGATGATGCCCGACAGGATTTGCGAGCGGATGCGGTCGATCGGCGCCTGGTCGAAGCGCGGCTGGTTGACCGCCACGCGCAACAGGTCGAAGGCACCGTCGCGCTGCTCGGCCAGCATGCGCATCGAGCCATAGATGCCGTCGCGCTGCGCGTCGAAGCTCATTTCGGCGCCGACATCGTCAAGCTTGATCTGGAAGGCCTCGCTGTCGAGGTCGCCGGCGCCTTCGTCGAACAGGCCGCTCATCAGATTGGCAAGCCCTTCCTTGCCGGGCGGATCCTGCGTCGCGCCGCCATCGAAGACGAAGCGGATGGCGACGATCGGCACCGAATAGTCTTCCACCAACCAGGCGGTGATGCCCTTCGACGAGGTCACCTCCTGGATGTTCATGGCGGCACGAGCGGAAAGCGCCGGCAGGATGAGGAAGACGAGGGAGAGGAGCAGGGTTGCTAAAAGCGGGCCGGCGCGCCAATTGCCAAGGTCGGCGCCGCCCCTCATCGCCCTGCCGGGCACTTCTCCCCGTATAGTGACGGGGAGAAGTGGGCTGGCCGCAACGGCGGCGCCCTTCCAGCAACGCTGGCGGTTGGCGAAATCGTCGATCAGAGCGCCCCTCTCCCCGTCATTATACGGGGAGAGGATGCCGGCAGGCGGGTGAGGGGCAGCGCCAACGCTCAAGCTCATCATCAAATCAATTCCCAGCCTGGGTTTGCGGCAGAAGATAGCCGGTCGTTGCGTGGTTGAGATTAAGATAGCGGGCAGCGACCGCCTTGACCTGATCGGCTGTGACCTTACGGATGCGGTCCGGCCATTGCTGGACGTCCTGGATATTGCCGCCGGTGGCGAGCGTCGAGCCGTAGATGTTGGCCATGTCCTCCTGCTTGTCGCGAGCAAAGATCATCGAGCGGACGAAACGGTCCTTGGATTTTTCCAGCTCGTCGCTGGTGACGCCGTCTTTCGCAATGCGGGCAATCTCGGCGTCGACCGCGGCCTCGATGTCGGCCAGCTTGGCGTCGCCGCGCGGCGCGCCGTAGACGGTGAAATTGGTGTCGTCGAGCATGGTGCCTTGGAAGAAGGCGCCGGCCGCCGCGGCTATGCCTTGCCTGACGACAAGCTCCTGGTAGAGCCGGCTGCGGTTGCCGCCGCCGAGGATTTCGGACAGCACGTCGAGCGCCTCCGCTTCGCCCGGCTTTGCCGTGTGATAGGACGGAACCACCCACTGCGTGGTAAAGCTCGGCACGCTGACGCGTCCATCGGTCAGCGTCACCGTGCGCCTGGTGTTCTGCTCCGGCTCGACGGGGCGGATGCGCGGCGGCAAATCCGGACCGCGCGCGACCTTGCCATGGGTCTTTTCGGCCAACGCCTTGACCGTTTCCGGCTCGACATCGCCGGCCACCACCAGCACGGCGTTATTGGGCGTGTAATATTTATTGTAGAAGGCCATCGCGTCGGTGCGGTTCAGCTTCTCCATCTCCTGCATCCAGCCGATGACCGGGATGCGATAGGGCTGGTTCTGCCACAGCGTGGCATCGATTTCCTCGTCGAGCACCGCCTGCGGATTGGAGTCGATGCGCGAGCGGCGCTCCTCGAGGATGACGTCGCGCTCGGTCTTGATGACATCGTCGTTGAGGATGAGATTGCGCATCCGGTCGGCCTCGAAGCCCATCATTTGCTCGAGCGCCTGCGGCACCACCGTCTCGTGAAAGGCGGTGTAGTCGTAGGAGGTGAAGGCGTTGTCCGAGCCGCCGATGGCGGCGACGGCGCGGTCGAGTTCGCCGGCCGCATGGTTGCTGGTCGCCTTGAACATCAAATGCTCGAAGAAATGGGCAATGCCGGATTTGCCCGGCGGCTCGTCGGCGCTGCCGATCTTGTACCAGACCATATGGGTGACGATCGGGGCACGGTGATCCGGGATGACGACGACTTCCATGCCGTTGTCGAGCAGGAAATCCGTCGCTGCGCCGTTGTCAGGATTGCTATCCGCCAGAGCCGGAGCGGCCATCACCAAAGCCAGCCCCAAGAGCGTTCCGCGCAGCCATTCAGCCTGAAATGTCATAGATGGCTCCGGTTTGGTGGTGGGACGATAGGCGGGGTTGCTGGTCGAGGCAAAGCGAATTGTTCGTCATTTTGAAGGCGCCATCGCGAAGGCCGAACTCAGGCGGCCTCGATGAAGCGGATGACCGTCTCGCCATAGTTGCGCTCGTCGACAATCGAAAAGCCCGGCCCTGCCTCGAACGGCGCCGCCGCTGCTTCCTCGACGACGCAGAGCGCACCGGGGGAGAGCCAGCCGCCGGTCTTGGCCGAGCGCAAGGCGCGTTCGCCAAGGCCTTTGCCATAGGGCGGATCGGCAAAGACCAGGCCGAATGCGGCGATGGTGCCTGCCTCGCCCAAGGCCGTCGCGTCGCGGCGGAAAATCTTGGTGCGGCCGGTGAGGCCGAAGGCCTCGACATTGGTGCGGATCAGGCCGCGCCCTTCGGCGGATTCCTCGATGAAGACAGCGTAGGAGGCGCCGCGCGACAGCGCTTCGAGGCCGAGCGCGCCGGTGCCGGCGAACAGGTCGAGCACGCGCGCGCCGTCCAGTCTTTCGGGAAAGCGATGCGCCAGCACGTTGAAGACCGCCTCACGCGTGCGGTCGGTGGTCGGGCGGATGGCAAAGGTGCGGGGCGTCGCCAGCGGACGCCCGCCAAGCTCACCGCCGACGATCCGCATTACTTCCTTTCGGGCCGCCGCGCGGCCGGTCGCCACCGCCATCCGGGCGCTCGCCGCGCGGTTTGCCGAACGGCTTTGCAACGCCGCCTTGCGGCTTGCCGCCGGGCTTGCCGTAAGACGGCTTGAACGAGGCCTTGCGCGCCTTGTTTTCTGCCGCCTTGGCGGCGTCTGCCTCCGCCCTGCCCTTGCCAATCGGCCGTGCGCCCGGCGCCATCCAGACATTGGCCTTGCGCTGGCCCGGCGGCTCGATCGGCCGCTGCTCGCGTTCGGACTTCTTCCCACCGAAGCCGCCACGAGGCTTGTCGCCACGGGGTTTGTCCCCGAAGTCGCTGCGTTCAGGTCTGGGGCCACGCTCGCCAAAGCTCTTTTTCGGCCCAAAGCTCCTGTCGGGGCTTGTCGACAGCTTGCCGAGCGCTTCGTCGCGGCTGCCTTCGCGACGCTTGCGGTTCTTGATCAGGCCGCCCTCGCCGATCGGCCGGCGTTCGCCGTCGCGGGTGAATTTCGGCCGCTCGGGCTCCTCCTCCCGCTCACGCCTGACCGGCTTGTTGGAAAATGGCTTGGCGATATCGGCGTCGAAATTGGCGCCGGACTCTTCGACCAGGCGCTCGCCGAGCTGGTCGCGCAGCACGCGGCCCTTGATCTCCAGCACATGGCCTTCCGGCAAATCGTCGAGCTGGAACGGCCCGTAGGAAATACGGATCAGCCGCGTCACGTCGAGACCGAGCGCGCCCAGGATGTTCCTGACCTCGCGGTTCTTGCCTTCGCGCAGGCCGAGTGTCAGCCAGGCGTTCGAACCCTGCTCGCGGTCGAGCGTCGCCTCGATGGCGCCATAAAAGACACCGTCGACGGCAATGCCTTCGCGCAGCCCTGCAAGCGCGCTTTCCTCGACCTTGCCGTGAACGCGCACGCGGTAGCGTCGCAACCAGCCGGTCGCCGGCAGTTCGAGCACGCGCGACAGGCCGCCATCATTGGTGAGCAGCAGCAGGCCTTCGGTGTTGATGTCGAGCCGGCCGATGGTCATCAGCCGCGGCAGCCCGGGCGGCAGCACGTCGAAGACGGTCTTGCGGCCTTCCGGATCGCGGTTGGTGGTGACCACGCCGGCCGGCTTGTGGAACAGGAACAGCCGCGTGCGCTCGATCGGCGGGATCTCCATGCCGTCGAGATGGATGATGTCGCCGGGCATCACGTTGAAGGCCGGCGAGGACAACGCCCTGCCGTTGACCTTGACGCGGCCGGCCGCGATCAGTTCCTCGGCGTCGCGGCGCGAGGCCAGGCCGGCACGCGCCAGCCGCTTGGCAATGCGTTCGCCGGCTTCTTCCGTTGCCTCGACGCGACGCGGGCGCGGCTTGAAGCCATCCTCCGATGCCGCCTGTGCCCTTTGTGTCCCTTGGGGCCGATCGCCGCCAAAATGACGCTTAGGACGATCACTGAAGTCACGCTTGGGACGGTCGAAGCGCTTTTCGCCGTGCTCGCCTTCCGTAGCTGCCGGCCGGTCACCGCGCGGCGCGTAGGGCTTGCGCGGACCTTCGCGCTTCTCATAAGGCTTGCCTTCCGGACGCGGCCCTTTGCTGAACGGCCTGTCGCCGCCTTTGAAGTCGCGCTTCGGCCCCTCGCCTTCGGCCGCTGCTGGCCGGTCGCCGCGCGATGCATAAGGCTTGCGTGGACCCTCGCGCTTTTCATAAGGCTTGCCTTCGGGTCTTGGTCCCTTGCTGAATGGCCGGTCGCCTTCCTTGAAGTCGCGCTTTGGCTTGAAGTCGCGCTGCGGCCGTTCGCCTTCGGCCGCCGCCGGCCGGTCGCTACGCGGAGTGTAGGGTTTTTTGGCGCCGAAGGACGGCTTGCCGCCCTTGCCGGGAGCGCTATCGCGACCGCGCGGCCCGGCCGGCTTCGGGCCGTTCCTGCGCGGGAATTTCTTGTTTTTGTCGTCCATGTGGCCTTTGCTCGTTTGCGCGGGTAGTAACAGGATCGCGCTCTAGTGGCGAGGAGATAATCGGAATGGAAACCGCGTGAAGCGGCAGGATTTCATGGCGCTGGCGCTGAAAGAAGCCGAAGCCGCCGCCCAGCGTGGCGAGGTGCCGGTTGGCGCGGTCGTCGTCGGCGGCGATACGGTCGTTGCGAGTGCCGGCAACCGCACCCGCGAGCTCGCCGATCCCACCGCCCATGCCGAGATGCTGGCGATCCGCGAAGCCTGCAGCAAGCTTTCCAGCGAGCGGCTCAGCGGCCACGATCTTTATGTGACGCTGGAGCCGTGCGCCATGTGCGCCGGCGCCATCTCCTTCGCCAGGCTGCGGCGGCTCTATTTCGGCGCCGCCGACGAAAAGGGCGGCGCGGTGGTCAACGGCGTTCGCTTCTTCACGTCACCGACCTGCCACCATGTACCCGACATCTATCCGGGCATGGCAGAGAACGATGCAGCAGCACTGCTGAAAGACTTTTTTCGCGAGCGACGCGGACCCTGATTTTTCTGGTCGGGCCGACGATCCAAATCCAGCCAGCCAAATCCAGGCCAGCAAGTCTCTGGCGCCGTCAGTCTACCAGGGCAGCCAGTCGAACATGCCACCGCTCTTGCTCTTGGCGGCAGCCTCCTTCTTGAGGCGGCGTTCCTTTTTGTACTCGTCCTCGCCAAGGTCGCCCTGCGGCGCAGTGTCGGCGGCAGCGCGGTATTGCACCGGCGGCTCGCTCAGATATCTGCGGGTGGTCGGGTCGCCCTGTTTGCCTTCAGCCCTGCGGCGCATGATTTCCGCAGCGCGGCCCTTGTCCGAATCGGCCGGAGTCCAGGCTGGCGGGTGGCTCGAGCCCGACTGCTTCAGCGCGGCCTTGACCGACGCCGGATCCGTCTGCACGTCATCGACGACCTGCGCCTGGTAGGCCGGGTCGTCCTGATGCAGGGTAGCATCGGCGCGCAGGCGGGCACGGCGCTGCTCCGGCGATTCGGGCCATTCGGCGCTTGCCGTCTCGATGCTTTCCTGAGGCGGCGGCAACACTTCCTTCTGCCCAGGTCCCGGCTTTACCAGCGCGGGCCTCGGCTTGTAGTCGATGTTGTTCTTGCCCTTGGGTGCGAAGGAAAAAGCCCCGGTGAGGTCGCCGGCAAGCTGCGCGCCCGCGGTCTTGTCGGTCCCGTAAGTGGGCGAGCCCATGCAGCCGGACAAGGCAAGGCCCGATACGACAAGCGGCGCCAGCAGCGCAACGCGCGCGTAAGTTCTCTCGGTCATGCCAAAAAGTCCCACTGTAGACAGCCTCTCGATTGCCGCCGGCCAAAGAAAGGTCCGGTCCCCGTCGCCTATGCTCTTCCGACGGAATTCCGGCGACAATTTGTCGTCCGGAGTTTCGCGTGTTTACCTCAACCACTCGTTAAGGGCAACGCACGGGGGCTGATCGGCCGCCCGCCGTGGCATTTGTGCACCGCCTCAAAGGCGGCTCAAAGCCTTCAGCTCATGCAGGACAGCGGCGTCACGGGCCGAAACATCCGGGAATTCCGGATCCAAGCCGACATCGGCGGTGTAGCGCCAGGAGCGTGCGCATTTCACCAGGCCGCGGTCCTCCGCCTTCTCGACGACCACGGCGACGCCTTTGACGTCGTCGAGGGTAAAGCCGCCCGCCGATGCCTTGCCGTGCGCGATAACCAGATCGCTGGTGATCGCCATCTCGGCCATGTCGACATCGGCGATCGCCGCTTCGAGCGCGGCATCGTCGAGAGTGACGACCGGCACCGCTTCCAGCGAAGAGCCGATGACCTTCTGCGCGCGGGCGATCTCCAGCGCGCCGGTGACGACACGGCGGACCTGCCGCACCTTGCGCCACTTCTCCGCCAGCGCCTCGTTCTTCCAGTCCGCCGGGATCTCCGGGAACTGGTCGAGATGCACAGAGACGGCATCCGAATGGCGGTCGAGCCAAGCCTCTTCCATGGTGAAAGGCAGCATCGGTGCCAGCCATTTCACCAGGCAGTCGAAGAGATGGCGCACCACCTGCACGGAAGCCTTGCGCTTCACGCTGGAAGGCGCTTCGCAGTAGAGCGCATCCTTGCGGATATCGAAATAGAAGGCCGACAGCTCGACCACCATGAAGTCGAGCAGCGCGCGGGTGATGCGCTTGAATTCGAAGGCGTCGTAGCCCGAGCGTACCAGTTCATCGAGCTCCGCGAGCCGGTGCAGCATCAGCCGCTCCAGCTCCGGCATCTTGTCCAGCGGCACCTCCTCGCCATCATCATGGGCGAGCGTGCCCAGCATCCAGCGGATAGTGTTGCGCAGCTTGCGGTAGGCGTCGATATTGGTCTGCAGCACGTTCTTGCCGAGCCGCTGGTCTTCCCAATAATCGGTCGTCACCACCCAGAGCCGCAAGATGTCGGCGCCGGACTGTTTGATGACGTCCTGCGGCACGACGGTGTTGCCGAGCGACTTCGACATTTTCCGCCCCTCCTCATCCATGGTGAAGCCATGGGTGACGACGGTGTCGTAGGGCGCCCTGCCCCTGGTGCCGCAGCTTTCGAGCAGCGAGGAGTGGAACCAGCCGCGATGCTGGTCGGAGCCTTCGAGATAGACGTCGGCCGGCCATTTCAGGTCCGGCCGATCCTCAAGCGTGAAGGCATGCGTCGAGCCCGAATCGAACCAGACGTCGAGGATGTCCATCACCTGCTGCCATTTCGAGGCATCGTGATTGCCGAGGAAACGCTCCTTGGCGCCGGCGGCGAACCAGGCGTCGGCACCTTCCTTCTCGAAGGCGTCCATGATGCGCTGGTTGACCGCCTCGTCGCGCAGGACATTGCCGTCAGCATCGGCGAAGACGGCGATCGGTACGCCCCAGGCGCGCTGGCGCGACAGCACCCAGTCGGGGCGCTCTTCGATCATGGCGCGGATGCGGTTCTGGCCGGCCGCCGGCACGAAGCGGGTATCGTCGATGGCTTTCAGGGCGCGGCTGCGCAGCGTCGTGCCGTCGCCAAGCTCCTTGTCCATGTAGACGAACCATTGCGGCGTGTTGCGGAAGATGATCGGCTTCTTCGACCGCCATGAATGCGGATAGGAGTGCTTCAGCCGGCCGCGCGCGAACAGCGCATTGTGATTGATCAGCTCGTCAATCACCGCCTGGTTGGCATTGCCCTTCTTGCCATTGTCGTCGATGACGCGCCCCGCCCCACCCTCGCGGTCCGGGCCAAAGGCCGGCGCGTCCTTGGTGAAGAAGCCGGCATTGTCGACGGTGAACGGGATCGCGGTGTCGATGCCGCGCTGGCGAAGATCAGAGGCCGCATCCATCCAAGCGTCAAAGTCTTCGCGGCCGTGTCCTGGCGCAGTGTGGACGAAGCCGGTGCCAGCGTCGTCGGTGACGTGGTCGCCGGCGAGCATCGGCACGGGGAATTCGTAGCCGCCATTCAAACCTTTGAAGGGATGAGAAAGCGTAAGGCTTCCAAGCTCTTCGGCGCCGACGCTGCGAAGACAATTCAAGGTGACTTTGGCCTTCCCGGCGGCCTCGTCTGCAAGTTTCTCGGCAAAGATCAGCTTTTCGCCGGGCTGGGGACCAAAGGCGTTCTCGGCCGCCGTAACCTCGTAGAGACCATAGTTGATGCGCGGCGAGTAATTGACGGCGCGGTTGCCGGGGATTGTCCACGGCGTCGTCGTCCAGATGACGACGTTGGCATCCAGCAGGTCCAGTGACGTCTCCGTAAGCTTCGGATCCAAGGCTGGCTGCCCATCCTCGACGTTGATGACCTGACGAGCAAGGCTGACGACCGGAAACTTCGCCCAGATCGTATCCGACTCATAGTCCTGGTACTCGACCTCCGCCTCGGCAAGCGCGGTGCGCTCGACCACGCTCCACATCACCGGCTTGGAGCCGCGATAGAGTTGGCCGGACATGGCAAATTTCAACAGCTCCCCGGCGATGCGCGCCTCGGCATGGAAAGCCATCGTCGTATAGGGATTGTCGAAGTCGCCGACGACGCCCAGCCGCTGGAACTCGGCACCCTGCACCTTGATCCAGTGCGCCGCGAACTCGCGGCATTCCTGGCGGAACTCGTTGACCGGCACCTCGTCCTTGTTCTTGCCCTTGGCGCGGTACTGCTCCTCGATCTTCCATTCGATCGGCAGGCCGTGGCAATCCCAGCCGGGCACGTAGTTCGAGTCATAGCCGCGCATCTGGAATGAGCGGGTGATGACGTCCTTGAGGATCTTGTTCAGCGCATGGCCGATATGGATGTTGCCATTGGCATAGGGCGGGCCATCATGCAGCACGTATTTTTCGCGGCCGGCGGCGTCTTCGCGCAATTTGCGGTAAAGGTCCATGTCCTGCCAGCGCTTGACCAGCAGCGGTTCCTTTTCCGGCAAACCGGCGCGCATCGGGAAATCCGTCTGCGGCAGGTAGAGCGTTTTGGAGTAGTCGATCGTCTCGGCGGTATCGGTATCAGTCATTGGTCTGCCATATGCGTTGCCCGGCGGCAAAAGAGCCCGGGCGTTGAACTATCATGATCTGGAAAAAGCGCGAGAGGCCGCGCGCAAGATTCCCGGCGGCTCCGGCGGCGGTCAGGCCGCCCGGAACACCGGGCCTGTAATTCGTATCGCAATCGCGAATGCGCTGATAAAGTGCGTCATGACCGGGCTTTTAAACGAGGCCGGCCCTATTGAAAAGCCCGAACTCTGATGCTTCCTCCTAGGAGCATGTACCAACTGCGGTTTACATTTCACAGTTAGCGCGCCGGAAGGAACGAAATGTGACTCTGACGATTACCGAGTCCGAACGCGCCCTGCGACTTCGTATTTCAACGATGGCGGATCGTGTTTTCGGCAACCATGAAAGGGCGCAGCGCTGGCTGCGCAAGCGAAGTCGGGTGCTCAACGAGGCGCCCATCAATCTCCTACAATCCGAAACAGGTGCGATGCTTGTGGAAGAGGAACTCAACCGCATCGCCTACGGCATAGTCGCCTGAGCCATGCGGCTGCGCACAGTATATAACCTGCGACATCACATCGAGAAATCGAAGCGGTAGGTTGTCGACACGCCGATCGTGAACTGGTTGCGATCGCCGCGCTCCTTGACCAGGCTGGAATCGGCGGCCGGACCCATCAGGCGGGAATATTCGCCAAACAGGCTGGCCGTCATCGGCTCGGTCACTTCCCAGGTCACCGCGCCGCCGAGGCCCGCCGACTTCACGCCGCCGCCGGGATGATATTCGCTGAGCCCCGAGGCCGCGGCCTCCTCGGCATCAACGCCATAATAAGCATCGAAGTACCCTGACGAAGCGAACGAAACGCGCGGGCCGCCCGAAATCCTGACGTCCGGCCTCACATCGTAGAATGCGTCGGCGGCGATGTCGGCGACAAAGCCGTTATGGGCGCGAATGCCGTGCCGCAATTCGGCGCGGGCGCGCAGCCAATCCAAAGGATAGAATTCAAAGAAGCCGCCGGCCTCGCCGCCCCAGCGCACCGGGTCGAGGCCTTTCAGTTCATCGGCGTCACCACCGTCGCGGGAAAACAGGAACTTGCCGGTCAGGCCGGCGCGGACGCCGCCGTCGTCGATCAGCGCCAATGAGATGTTGTCGTTGCGCGAGGCGAAGCGCGCCGCGGGGCCAGCCTTGCCGAGCGAGATGATCGGCGAGGCGCTGAGCAGGTACTTCTTGCCGCCCTCGAAATTCGGAGCGACCATGCCGGTGGCGCCGACTGTCAGGTACCAGTCTCCGGACAGCTAGCCGAAGGTGCCCTCGCCGGCCTCGGCGACGCCGCACGCGCGGAGCATGAAAGCGGCCAAGACCATCGGGATTGTCGGGACAGACCGCATCGTTACTCCATACGTCGAACACGTTGGCCGACACAACCAGCCTTCGCCGAAGCCATGGCGCCAGTTCGGTAAAATTTGACTTAATATCCGCAACATTGGCGGCGTTGGCCGAACTGTCCCGCATTGCAGCCAATTGTATGGTGCGCCAAGATCCCAGATCAAGACATCTGGAATGCGCCAGCAGCCGCCTCACCCAAGGGTTATAAATATTCGCGGACAAACATGCCGGCGCTGTGAAGAGCGCGCCAACCGGCACTCAACCCCGCATTCCAAACCGGCCAAGCGTGAA
>NZ_JAMYUP010000065.1:0-30812 GCF_040323155.1 Mesorhizobium sp. M0060 | reverse complement strand
AGCAGTCTCGAATGGCTGCATCAACAGGCCGGACAGAAGACTGCACCCGACCAACGCGCCATAATGTCGAATTACCTCTTGCATCGCGGGAGCCATCCACAGAAGACATCTGAATGCGGCATCGCGCTGGACGCGTTGCGCCAGAAGCGGACATCGGGTCCGCAGTCTGGACCGGGAACTCGCACCGGCACCGTAGTCTCACCGCCCCAGACTTCCGAGCGTGGCCCGCTGCTTATTGTCCCGTGTCTTGTCGGGATCTTCGATCACGTCAACCGACTGGATATATTCGGCAATATACTCCGGCGACAGGCCGTGTTCCCTGCCATCTCCAAGGACAAAGTCCTTGTACCAGCCATAGGGTTTGAGGCTATCATCGATGTAGTCGGGGTGGCGAGATAGGTAAAGAACCTTTCGCCTGCGACCTTTGTCGTTAATAACCGTGACAGTCCGCGTGCTCGTAGCCGCTTCCGATGCCTTCGGCCTCAATTGGCACTGGTTGCGCCGGTGAACCCGCATTGCTTCTGTTCCATATCGATCTGCTTCGTGATGCGGATGGCGTTCTGCGCGTAAGCCTCCGTCACAGAGCCGCTATTCACGGTCTTGTCCTTCAGCGGACTGACGGCTGCGCAGAGGTGGAAAACATGCGGCTCCGCAGACTTCGCGGCGCTGTTTTCCGGCGCGATCCAGTAGACGACATCCAGACCGTTGGGGTGACTCGCGTCCTTCGTCGCCGCCGCCACCGCGGCAGTGTCCGTGGCGATCTGCTGCGCCTGGGCGGCGACGTCGGGCGAACAGGCGGTGGTGGGCTGCCCCGACTTGATCTGGGTCGCGCACGCGTTCATGTCCTGGGTGTACTGCTCGACCGACGGGGGTTTGAAGCTGACCCCCATTACCGTGGCGAGCACGGCCAGCGCAGCGCCGACGCCACCGGCAACCTTCTTGGTCTGCGGATCCATGTTCTTGTCGGTGAGAATCAGGAAGATCAGCGGGAGGAAGGCGATCAGCGTGATGATCGCGCCGAGCTGGTTTTGGAAGAAGAACCTTCCTGTGTCGGATGCGCGGGCCGGATCGTGCCGATTGGCAGCCTTCCATAGCAAGTTGCCGGCGATTGCGAAAATCGCGATCCCGACCAGAATGCCGATCAGCAGCGGCAGGTTTCCGTGGTCGAACTTGTTCTGACGAAACAGAATAATCCCGTAGATCTCGCCGCCTATGGCGATGAGCCACGCCAGCGCGGCGAAAAGTCGAAGGCGCGTCGCGGAAGACTTCTGACCCTGCGTCGCTTGCCAATCCTTGGTAACGTCTGGCTTGTTGTCGGTCATGACCAGCTCTCCTAATATCGAACGTCTTCGTCACCTGACTTAGGGACGCGGTGAAATGCGAGCGCAACAGCGGGCTACATCCCCATCCATATTGCGCCGAAGTGAATGCGTCCATCCCCCACGGGAACAGGCGCCAATACGTGCGAGGGCTTCGTTCTCTCTTGGCGATTCGGCAGAGGGCGCAGTGGTCACATGACTCGTCGAATGGCAACATCCCACGGCCTTCGGCAGACATCCAAACTGGGCGGCGGCGCCGCCCGCCGCGGCACCCGTCCGTCGTCCCCAACATTTCAATGGCAGCATAGCAGGGCGGCGGCGCGAAGCCACAAGCCCCGCACTTGCGACATATCACCCCTCGAAAAGCCGCGGCTGCATGCTAAGAGACTCAAAACACCAAACGGACTGAACTGAGGAGGCGGCCGTCATGACAGGCGAAAGCAAGAAGGCGGCGCGATCCGACCTCGACGAAGCGGCGCTTTATTTCCACAAGCATCCCCGGCCTGGAAAGCTTGAGATCCAGGCGACGAAGCCGCTCGGCAACCAGCGCGACCTGGCGCTTGCCTATTCGCCCGGCGTCGCCGCCCCCTGCCTCGAAATCCGCGACGATCCGGCGACCGCCGCCGACTATACGGCGCGGGCCAATCTGGTTGGCGTCGTCACCAACGGTTCGGCGGTGCTCGGCCTCGGCAATATCGGTCCGCTCGCCTCCAAGCCGGTGATGGAGGGCAAGGCGGTGCTGTTCAAGAAATTTGCCGGCATCGATGTCTTCGACATTGAGATCGACGCACCGGGCATCGAGCGCATGGTCGAGACGATCTCGGCGCTGGAGCCGACCTTCGGCGGCATCAACCTCGAGGACATCAAGGCGCCCGAATGCTTCGAGGTCGAGGAGCAGTTGAAAGCCCGCATGGGCATACCGGTCTTCCACGACGACCAGCACGGCACCGCCATCATCGTCGCCGCCGCCGTGCTCAACGGGCTGGAATTCGCCGGCAAGTCTATCTCGGACATCAAGATCGTCACGTCGGGCGCCGGCGCCGCGGCGCTTGCCTGTCTCAACCTTCTGGTCTCGCTCGGCGCGCGCGTCGAAAACATCTGGGTCACCGACCGGTTCGGCGTCGCCCATAAGGGCCGTGTCGAGGAGATGGACCGCTGGAAAGATCCCTATGTGAAGGACACCGAGGCGCGCGCGCTGGCCGACGTTCTGCCCGGCGCCGACGTATTTCTCGGCCTCTCGGCCGCCGGCGTGCTGAAGCCGGAATTGCTGCACCACATGGCACCAAAACCGCTGATCCTGGCGCTGGCCAATCCCAATCCCGAGATCATGCCGGAAGCGGCACGGGCGGCGCGACCCGACGCGATGATCTGCACCGGCCGCTCCGATTTCCCCAATCAAGTCAATAACGTACTCTGTTTTCCTTACATCTTCCGTGGCGCGCTGGATTGCGGCGCAAGCGCCATCAACGAAGAGATGAAAATGGCCGCCGTGCGGGCGATTGCAGCGCTTGCCCGCGAAGAGCCGTCCGACGTTGCCGCGCGCGCCTATTCCGGCGAGACGCCGATCTTCGGTCCGGAGTTCCTGATCCCCTCGCCTTTTGATCCGCGGCTGATTCTGCGCATTGCCCCTGCCGTTGCCAAGGCAGCCTGCGAGACTGGCGTCGCGACCCGGCCGATCACCGATTTCGCCGCCTATATCGACAAGCTGAACCGCTTCGTCTTCCGCTCCGGCCTGGTCATGAAGCCAGTGTTCTCGATGGCTAAGGCGTCGGGCGCCAAGCGCGTCATCTATGCCGACGGCGAGGACGAGCGCGTGCTTCGCGCCGCGCAGGTCGTGCTCGAGGAAGGCATTGCCGAACCGATCCTGATCGGCCGCCCGCACGTCATCGAGGTGCGGCTGAAGCGCTATGGGCTGCGCATCAAGCCGGGCGTCGATTTCGGCCTGATCAACCCGGAAGACGATCCGCGTTACCGTCACTACGTCGACCTCCTGATCGAGCTTGCCGGCCGGCGCGGCGTGACCACGGAAGCGGCGCGCACCATGGTGCGCACCGACAATACGGTGATCGCCGCCCTTGCCCTGAAGCGCGGCGACGCCGATGCCATGGTCTGCGGCCTCGAGGGCCGTTTCGAGCGCCATTTGCGCAACGTCACACTGATCATCGGGCCGCGCGCCGGCATCAAGGATCGCGACCTGTCGACGCTTTCCATGCTGATCTCGCAGCGCGGCATCATTTTCCTCACCGATACCCATGTCTCCGTCGATCCGACCGCCGAGGAGATTGCGGAGATGACCGTTCTGGCGGCCGAGGAGATTCAGCGTTTTGGCATCGAGCCCAAGGCAGCCCTGCTTTCGCATTCGGATTTCGGCTCCCGCGATTCGCCAAGCGCCATGAAGATGCGGCAGGCAGCAGCGATCCTGGCGCGCATCGCGCCCGACCTGCAATGCGACGGCGAGATGCATGCCGACTCGGCACTGTCGGAGCAGCTGCGCCAACGCGTCTATCCGCATTCGCGGCTGAAAGGCGAAGCCAATCTGCTGGTGTTTCCCAATCTTGATTCGGCGAACATCACGCTGACCGCGCTGCGCACGATGATGGACGCGCTGCATGTCGGCCCGATCCTGCTCGGCACCGACAGCCCGGCGCACATATTGACGCCGTCGGTCACCTCGCGCGGCGTCGTCAACATGACGGCACTGGCCGTGGTCGAAGCCGCGCACAAGGCGCAAGCCATCGTCGATCTGGGCTAGCCGCGGGCTTTCTCAGACTGGCTTGAACCGGAAATGCCCTGTCTGCCTGAAGGCAAACAAAGTGTCCTCTTCCCTGGCGCCGCGGCCGATATTGTGAATGACCAGCATCCTTGTCGATACCAAAGTGGAGCGATTGGACGACACGATGGCAATATGTGACAGATTGCCGGGGAGCATCTGGGTGACGAGATCCCCTGGTCGATAGTCGGCGGGGTCTTGGCTGACGGGCAAGGCAGCGCCTCGCCGCCCGAAATAGATCGCAAGGTTGGGCACACGGCGGTGGTCGATGTTGCGGTCGGGCGCTTTCAAGCCCCAAGCCTTTGGATAAGCGGCAAAATTGGCCCGCATATCCTCATGGACCAATTCTTGCAGATCGAGATCGAAAGCGCGGCGATAAGCGCGGATCACGACATCCGTGCACACACCTCGCTCGGGCTCAACATCCCCGCCCGGATAGGCCAGGCGTGTATAGGTCGGATCGTAGACGGTGGTGACGCCGATCTGCTCACGGGCGGCTTCGACCAATTTGGTGCCCCAATCCGGCGTGATGGGCTTTTCCTGCGCCGTGGCAACCGGCATCGCCAGGCACAAAAGCCAAATTGCAGTGCGGCTCGACGGGTAATCGCGGCCATGCCAAGCCTCCGGGCATTGCTGAATCCAGGCATTCTTCTGGGCGAATACGCCTTTTTCGTGCAACGCCAGGATGTCGCGGTCGTGGCTCCGTCCCAATATGTCGTGCGGCGTGGTCAATATGACAGCACTGGTCGTGGTCGAAGCCGCGCACAAGGCGCAAGCCATCGCCGATTTGGGCTGAAGCCGGAATCGGCGGTATGCTAAACAAACGGTTAACCGCAAGCGCGGTAGCTTTCTGAACGACAGGCAGTCGGAGTTCCGGAGGGATGACGGGCGCAAGTTGGAAGCTGACGCGGGCCGCTGCGCTGCTCGGCGCCGTGGTGCTGTCCGGCATTGCCGTCACTCAGGCGCAGGCCGCTTCGCGCCTCTGCCGCCAGCTTGAAGCCGATCTTGCCGCCGCTTCTCGGGGTGGCGGCGGCAAGCCGGCCCTGCTCCGGAAATATGACGACGCGATCGTGCGGCAGCGTCATCAGATTTCAAAGTCCGTCGGCCAATCCAGCAGCGCCGGCTGCGGCTTTTCGCTATCTCGCCGCAACGCCAACGTATGCGCAGCACTCGACGCTACCATCGATCGCATGGCTGCCAATCTCGACAGTTTGCAGGCCAAGCGCGCCGAGCTTGCCGGCGGTGGTTCGCGACGCGATCGCGCGCATATTGGCCTCGCTTGACGCCAATGGCTGCCGCGATGATGCGGCGCCGCCGACGCTCGCACCGGTCCGCGAAGCCAGCGGTGAAAACGGCAACCGAACCCTGCTCGACCAGCTTTTGGGCAGTGATGCAAGTGAACCCGGTGCGCCCGACCAGCTTGAAGAGCCCAATCAGCCGCGCAACATCCGCACCATGCTCAACAACGCCGGCGAGTTGGGCCAGCCCCGAGGCGAATTCCGCACCATGTGCGTGCGCACCTGCGACGGCTATTTCTTTCCGATGTCGAATGCCGCTTCGCTGGGCGATTTCGAGCGCGACCAGAAGAATTGCGAATCGAGCTGCCCCGGCACCGAGATGCAGGTCTTCTACACGCGCGGCATGAGCGGCGATTCGGCGTCCATGACGTCTTCGGTGACCGGCAGGCCCTATGGCGAACTGCCGACGGCCTATCTCTACAAGCAGTCGGACATGCCGCAGCCGCCGGCCTGCGGCTGTAACGCCGGGCAGAATTTCGAGATCATCGCGGGCAACCCGCCAACCGCGGAACAATCCGAGGCGAACGTGGAGACCACTCCGTTTATTCCGCTGCCGGTTGCCAGGCCTGATCCGGGCGCCGACCCGGAGACCTTGGCCAACACGGAAGGCGGCCTCGACCGTGAGGCGATCAGACGCCTTGCCGTCAAACCCGTGCCCTCGCCGACGTCCCTGGTGCCGCCGGAACAACGCAAGGTCAGGGTCGTCGGGCCAACGTTCCTTCCCGGCCCAGCAACGGCAACAGATCTGCAAGCTCCGGACCCGAAGACTGTCCCGTAAGCGCCAGCCTGAGCGGCATAAACAGCGCCTTGCCCTTACGGCCGCTCGCCTCGCGGATCTTGCCGGTCCAATCCTTCCAGACGGTGCCGTTCCAAGGCTCTTCCGGCAGCAGCTCGAACGCCTGGCGAAGAAAGTCGCGGTCGTCGTCGGAAAACTCCGCCGGCTCCTGTGGGCCGTCGCGAAGCGTACGCCACCAGATCGCCGCATCGGCCAGCCTGTCGAGATTGCCGCGCACCGCCAGCCAGAAAGGTTCGGCCTGTTCGCCGGAGATGCCAAGCACGATCAGCCGGTCGCGTGCCTCGGAGAACGGCATATGGTGCAGCAGCGTGCGGTTGAGCACGAAGAGTTCGTCCGGCTCGAATTTGGCGGCGGATTTCGATGTTGCCGCCGGATCGAAGCGCTCGGCAAGTTCGGCCATCGTCGGCACCGCCACGACATTTTCCGAGGTACCGACGAGCACGGCCAGCGAAGCAACCGCCATTGGCTCGATGCCGCTTTCACGCAGGCTCTGGATGGACAGTGCGCCGGTGCGCTTTGAAAGCCCCTCGCCTGATGCCGTTGTCAGAAGATTATGGTGACCGAACACCGGCGGCTCGGCGCCGAGCGCCCGGAACAAGGCTACCTGGACGCCGGTATTGGTGACGTGGTCGTCGCCGCGAATGACATGGCTGACACCCATCTCGATGTCGTCGACCACCGAAGGCAGTGTGTAGAGGTAGGTGCCGTCCTCGCGCCGTAGAACCGGGTCCGAAAGCGAGGCGAGGTCGACGGTTTCCTCGCCGCGCACCAGATCGTTCCAGTGGATTTCGGTGCGCTCCGGCTGCAGCGGATCGCTGGTGAAGTTGGGCAGCAGAAAGCGCCAGTGCGGCCGACGGCCGTCGGCCTCATATTCCGCAACCTGCTCAGGTGTCAGCGTCAGCGCCTCGCGGCCATAGACTGGCGGTAGGCCGCGTGTGCGGCGCACCTTGCGCCTTAGATCGAGTTCTTCCGGCGTCTCATAGCAGGCATAGACGAGGCGCGCCTCCTTCAGCCTCTCCAGTGCGGCATCGTAGATTTCGACCCGCCGCGACTGGTACTCCGTGGCATCCGGAAAGATGCCCAGCCAATGCAGGTCATAAAGGATGGCGTCGGAAAATTCCTGCGTCGAACGGGCAACGTCGGTGTCGTCGAAGCGCTGGATGACGCGGCCCTTGTTCTTGATGGCAAACAGCCAGTTGAACAGAGCGGTGCGCGCATTGCCGATATGGATGCGGCCGGTCGGTGACGGGGCGAAACGGACGGTAACTGTCATGAGCGGGGCGTACCGGATGGTTTTGCTGTTGACAAGACGCGCCCCCGCGCTCGGCGGCAGACATAGAACATGACGAAGGCGATGAAAAGGCTGCAGCGCCGCGCATCCATTAAGACGCGCGGCGCCGCAACCCGTCAGATCACCAGGCCTTTGGTCAGCTCAAGCGCCTGGCGTTCGAACAGCCGGCGGTAGATGCCGCCTTGCAGCCGGATCAGCTGGTCATGCGAACCCTCCTCGACGATGCGGCCGCGATCGAACACCAAAAGCCTGTCCAGCGCCCGCACCGTCGACAGCCGGTGGGCGATGACCAGCGTCGTGCGGCCGACCATCAAGCGCTCCATCGCCTGCTGGATCAGCACCTCCGATTCCGAATCGAGGCTCGATGTCGCCTCGTCCAGGATCAGGATGCGCGCATCGGCGAGGAACGCGCGTGCGATTGCAACGCGCTGACGCTCACCACCTGACAGCTTTACGCCACGCTCGCCGACCAGCGTGCCATAGCCTTTCGGCAAATTGGCGATGAAGTCGTGCGCGCTGGCAAGCCGTGCTGCATGCTCGATCTCGGCCTGCGTGGCGCTCGGCCGGGCATAGGCGATGTTTTCGGCTAGCGACCGGTGGAACAGGATGGGCTCCTGCTGGACGATTGCGATTTGCGCGCGCAGCGACGCCTGCGCCACATTGGCAATGTCCTGGCCGTCGATCAGAATATTTCCCGCAGTCACGTCATAGAGGCGCTGGATCAGCTTGACGAAGGTCGTCTTGCCGGAGCCCGAATGGCCAACCAGCCCAACGCGTTCGCCCGGCGCGATATCCACCGAGAAATCGCGGTAGAGCGGCAGGCGGTGGCTGCCATAGTGGAACGTGACATTGTCGAAGGTGATACGGCCATCGGTGATCCGGATCGGTATAGCGCCGGGCTGATCTTCGATGCCGAGCGGTTCGGACTGGAAATCGACCAGTTCCTCCATGTCGTTGATCGACCGCTGCAGATTGCGGATATGCGTGCCGATGTCGCGCAGATAGCCTTGCAGCACGAAGAATGAGGTCAGCACGAAAGCGACGTCGCCGGCACTCGCCTGCCCCCACGACCACAAAAGCAGAGAGAACCCGATGACCGCTGCCCTCAAAAGCAGCAGCATCGTGCCTTGCGTAGTGCCGTTGAGGGTGCCGCGCATCCAAGTGCGCCGGGTGCGGGCGCGCCATTTGGCGACAACCTCGGCAAGCCGCGCCTCCTCGCGCTCCTCGGCACCAAAGCCCTTGACCACGGCGTTGCAGCTCACCGCATCGGCCAGCGACCCGCCAAGCCGCGTATCCCACGCATTGGCAAGCCTTGCCGCGGGCGCGACATAGCCAAGCGACAGCATCGTCGTCACCGCGATGAACAGCACCGAACCTGCGGCGACGACAGCACCCATCAGCGGCCAGAACCAGCCAAGCAGCAAGGTCGAGCCGACGAGCATGACGACGGATGGCAGCAGCGCAATCAGGATCGTGTCGTTGAGCAGGTCGAGCGCCCACATGCCGCGCGTTATCTTGCGCACCGTCGATCCGGCGAAGCTGTTGGCGTGCCAGTCGGTGGAGAAGCGCTGGACGCGGTGGAAGGCGTCGGCAGCGATATCCGCCATCATCTTCAACGTCAGCTCGACGATGGCCATGAAGGCGAGGTTGCGCAGCACGACACCGGTGAGAGCAAGGGCCACCAGCATCGAAAAGGCCGCCATCGCCGCATTCCACGCAACATCGTCGGCCGCAGCGCTACTGGCGACGGCATCGACCAGCCGGCCGGAATAGAGCGGGGTCAGCACGTCGGCCAAGGTCGACAGCAGGAACGTGCCCATAATGCCGGCAAGCCGCCACGGCTGACGCCGCCAATGGCTAAGCGTAAAACCAAGAACGCTACGAAAGGCGCCTGCGCGCAAATCTATTCGAAAACGAGTCATTATGTCATTCGGGCGCAAACGAGCCCGATCCCGGAAAGGTCGAAAATTGAAAAAACCGCGTTGGGAGCGAGTTAGCGCCCAGGAATGCGGAGGTTCGGCACACTTGGCGCTCGCCCGAATACGGGCGGCGACCGGCATCGACGAACGCCTGTTCTCAGCTCGGCTTCGCCGGAAAGGTAAAAACCTTCTGGCTTGCCGTTTGAGACCTAGGCTTCGCGGCCTCGCATAACGATGTCAAATCCTGGCATTCGGTCCTCCCCAAGGGGATCGCGGAAAGGCGTTTATAGAGACGCCTCAACGCCGCGCCAAGTCAGTAGATAGCCGAAAGAGCATCTGGTCCAAGCAGTGAGACGATTTTGCAACAATCGCCGGTTGTGCGCCGTCGTCGATCCGCTTCAGCCCGCCGGGACGCGGTGGAGGCGCATGGTGCGGCCGTCTGTGACCGGCCTGAAGCCTAACCCCGATCCCTGAACCGGTTGGTTATGGGATAGCGGCGGTCGCGGCCAAAGTTCTTCCTGGTGATCTTCACGCCTGGCGCCGCCTGCCGGCGCTTGTATTCGGCGACGTAGAGCAGGTGCTCGACGCGCGCCACCGTCGCCCGGTCATGGCCGCGCGCAACGATCTCGTCGACGCCCATCTCGTTCTCGACCAGACACTCCAATATGTCGTCGAGCACCGGATAGGGTGGCAGCGAATCCTGGTCGGTCTGGTTCTCGCGCAGTTCCGCCGATGGCGCCTTGTCGATGATGTTGTTCGGGATCACCTCGCCGGATGGACCGAGCGCGCCCGGCGGCACATGCGCGTTGCGCCAGCGCGACAACGCATAGACTTGCATCTTGTAGAGGTCCTTTATCGGGTTGAAGCCGCCATTCATGTCGCCATAGAGCGTGGCGTAGCCTACCGACATCTCGCTCTTGTTGCCGGTGGTGACGACCATCGAGCCGAACTTGTTGGAAATCGCCATCAGGATGGTGCCGCGGGCCCGGCTCTGCAAGTTCTCCTCGGTAATGCCTTCCTTGGTGCCCTCGAAAAGCTGGGTCAGCGCGTGCAGGAAACCCTCGACCGGCTCGAAGATCGGCACGATGTCGTAGCGGCAGCCGAGCGCGCGGGCGCAGTCTTCGGCATCCTTCAGCGAGTCCTTCGAGGTGTAGCGGTAAGGCATCATCAGCGCGCGCAGCCGTTCCTCGCCGAGCGCATCGACGGCAAGTGCTGCGCAGATCGCCGAATCGATGCCGCCGGAGAGGCCGAGCACCACATTCTTGAAGCCGTTCTTGTTGACGTAGTCGCGCAGGCCCAACATGCAGGCGCGATAGTCGGCCTCCTCCTTTTCCGGGATTTTCGACATCGGTCCATCAGAGCAGACCCAGACGTCGGAATTATTTCCATTTTGCGCGCCTGCGGCGACGCGGGTTCGCTTCCAGGTGGTGACGTTGACCGTCTCCTCGAACTGGCTCATCTGGAAGGCCAGCGTTTTGTCAGAACCTATGGCAAACGACGCACCGTCGAAGATCAGCTCGTCCTGGCCGCCAAGCTGGTTGGCATAGATGATCGGCAGGCCGCATTCGATGACCTGGCGGATGACGATCTGGTGGCGGACATCGACCTTGCCGCGATAATAGGGCGAGCCGTTCGGCACCAGCAGGATTTCCGCGCCGCTTTCGGCCAGCGTCTCGCAGACGGCGACATCGCCCCAGATGTCTTCGCAGATCGGGATGCCCAGCCGCACGCCGCGGAAATTGACCGGTCCCTGGATCTCGGGGCCCGCCTGGAAGACGCGCTTCTCGTCGAATTCGCCGTAATTCGGCAGGTCGAGCTTGTAGCGCTCGGCAAGGATTTTGCCGCCATCGGCAAAGATGATCGAATTATGCGTGCCGCTCTTGCGCTTCAGCGGCGTGCCGATGATGACGCCTGGGCCGCCGTCGGCGGTATCGCCGGCGAAATCCTCCGCCGCCCGCTCGCAGGCCTTCAGGAAAGCCGGCTTCAGCACCAGATCCTCGGGCGGATAGCCGGCAAGGAAAAGCTCGGTGAACAGCACGAGGTCGGCGCCCTGGCGGGCGGCATCCGCCCTCGCCTCGCGCGCCTTGGCGAGATTGCCGGCGACGTCGCCGACCGTCGGATTGAGCTGGGCGACGGCGATGCGCAATATGTCTGGAGCGGTCTTGTCGGTCATGCCTGTGGGTTTAGCGCGGCAAAATTCGTCGGGCAATGGCGTTCGTTTAGACCAAACGATCGGTCCTATTCGCCCATATATTCGCGCAGGGCTTCCGGCGAATGGTTCTCGCCGATCGACATTGCCAGAATGCGCGAAATGTGCCGGCGCGGCAGCCCGGTTTCCCCCACCCAGGTGTTGATCTGGGCCTGGATCTTGCCCAGATCCTTCTTCGATGTCGGGCGCTGCGCGATGTCGAGTCCGGCGTCGCGCAGCGATGCCGCCATGTCGGCCGAGACGATGAAGGCGTCCCACTCCAGCCAGCGCAGAAAATACTGGCCGGTATTGCCGCCGAGCCGGCTTCCATGCTTGCCGAGATAAGCCATCAACCCGATCTGGTCATCCGCCGGCCAATTGGCGAGGAACTTGCCGAAGCTGCCATGCTCCTTCGACACGCGCTCGACGAAGGCTGCGTTGTCGCGTACGGATTTGATCTTCTGCGGATTGCGCACGATGCGCTTGTCGGCGGTGAGATCGTGCCAGAAATCGTCAGGTTGGAACAACAGCCGCCTCGGCTCGAAGCCGAGAAATGCCTCTTCGAAGCCCGGCCATTTCTGCTCGATGACACGCCAGACGAAACCGGCGGCAAAGACCCGCTCAGCCATAGTCGACAGGATGCGATCGTCCGCAATCTTCGCCACGGCAGCGTTGTCCGGCATAGACCCCAGCAGCGACGCCAACGCCGCCTCACCGCCTTTGCGTTTCGCCGCACGGGCGCGAATCTTCGCGAAATCAGGCATTTGGTGCATCCTCACACCGCTTTTGAGGCCCCGCATCTTCCTATATGGAAACGAGGCTGCCAAGCCGATGCGTTTTCGTATGGAGATATCCATGAACAAGACATTGCCCGAACTGGCCCATCGCTGGCTGAGGCAAACGCCGGAGAACTTGAGCGAGCTCGAAAGACGGGTGCTGCAGAGCGCAGTCGACCGCAAGCCCCTGTCGGAGAACATCAACGACAGTTTTGCCGGCATTCAGGGCGCGGGCGACCGTATCGCCGATACTATCGCGCGCGTCGGCGGCTCGTGGACGTTCATCCTGTCCTTCATCGCTTTCCTCGTTGTCTGGATCGGTGCCAATTGGTGGCTGCTGGGACGCGATTCGTTCGACCCCTACCCGTTCATCTTCCTCAATCTCGTCCTGTCGATGATCGCCGCGCTGCAAGCACCGGTGATCATGATGTCGCAGAACCGACAGGCCGCGCGCGACCGCATCGACGCCGCGCATGACTACGAGGTCAATCTCAAGGCCGAGATCGAGATCATGGCGTTGCACGAGAAGCTGGACGAGTTGCGCCACAGCCAAATCGTCGGCATGCAAAACGAGATCGAGCAGATGGCCACACAATTGAGGCGGCTCGACGAATGGCTCACCTCCCAAGCCTCGCACTCATGACGGAAGCCATCCATCGTCTCATTGAGCAATATGGGCTGGTCGCGGTTTTTCTGGGCTGCGTCGCCGAGGGCGAAAGCGCCGCCATTCTCGGCGGTTTTTTCGCGCATCAGCACGTCTTCGTGCCGTGGCAGGCCTTCCTCGCGGCAGCCATTGGCGCCTTCGTCGGAGACACGTTCTTTTTCATCCTCGGACGAAGCTTCGCCGACCATCAGTTCGTGATCAGGCTTAGAGGCCGGCCGGGCTTCAGCCACGCCTATCGCCTCGTCACCACCCATCCCAATATTTTCGTGCTGTCGAACCGCTACATCTACGGCCTGCGCCTGGTCGGTGGCATCGCGGCCGGGCTGTCGGGCATCGCGGCGGCGCGCTTCGTCATCCTCAACGCCATCTCGTCGGTGGTCTGGGCCGCCCTGTTCTGCGCTGTCGGCTATGTGTTCGGGCTGGGCGCGGAGCGCATCGTCGGCCAGGCGCTGGCCCGTCACGAGCGGCTGCTGATCGCTCTGGCCATCGGCATCGTCGTGGTCGTCCTCGCCCGGTTCGCCGCCCACTCCGTCGCCAAGAAGGAGCGCGCCAAGGGAAACTGATCGTCAGTCGATGCCGAGCGCGCGGTCGCCCTTCTCGAGGATCAGCGGAATGATCAGGTCTTCCTCGTCGGCGAGATGACGGGACAGCATGGCGATCAGCCGGCTGTTCTCGTCGGCATAGGCGTCGGCGGCGAAGCGCTGCTTGTCCTCGCTCTCCTGAAGCGTGCGGATGAAGGCATTCGCCGCCTCGGCATTGCGCTCCAGCCCTTCGTGGATGGTGTGGTGGTCGGCATCGAGAATTTCGAAACCGTGCTTCAGACGGGTCTCGGCCCTGGCGAAGACCGGAAAGTAGTGATGATCCTCGACGTTGTGGTGGCCATCGAGATTGCCGAGGAAATGGTTGAGGCGCGGCGCGAACCAGCGCGCGAATTCCAGCGCATTCTGCCTGCCCTCCCGGTAATCGCCAATGCCGCTGGTGAGCATGCCGCCAAGGTCGCGAAACATGTCGTGCCGCTGCAGCCACATATTGGCCACGCCGTGGATGTTGGCATGCGCCTGCCAGATCTCTCGCGGATATTTTTCGACCAGCCAGCGCAGATCGTTCGGCAGGCCCTCACGTTCGAGCAGCAGAAATCCGTCGGTATCGGCCATGTCGGTCTCTTCAATTGACCGGCATGTAGCGTCTGAAACGTCAGATCGGTACCCCGAGGATCCGCTCGATGACGGCGACGCCCCAGACGCCTGCAGCGATTATCACCGAAATAAGCACCGCCAGCGAACCGCAATCCTTGGCCAGCTGGATATCGATATTGAATTCCCGGCTGAACGCGTCGCATGCCGCCTCTATGCCGGTATTCAGCACTTCGATCATGATCATGAGCAGCACCGCGCCGATCAGCAGCGCATAGCCGCGCCACGATTCCGAAAGGAACCAGCCGAGCGGCAGCGCAAGCACGAGCAGCACCAACTCCAGCTGGAAGGCCTCCTCGCTGGCGGCCAGTTTGCGAAACGCCCGCACCGAGTTGTAAAAAGCGTCGATCAGCCGCTGCATGCCAAAACCCTTCGGAATCACCGGCAGGGGATAGCGCAATGGCTGGATCAAGGGAATAAGGCGGCCTCTTCAAAAATCAGGCGTCTGCAACCTTGATCGACGGCGTCGACTTCTCGAACTGCGGCAGCCCGTCGTCGATCGCGTAATAGTCCCCCTTGTCGCCGACGAAGATATGGCATTCCCCCTGAAGCCCGGTTGGCGCGTCGAACAGTCCGGCCAGGACCGAAACATAGCCATCGTCCGTCGGCTTCCAGAACAGCAGCGATCCGCAGTTCTTGCAGAAACCACGTCTGGCAAACGAAGATGCCTCGTACCAGGTGATGCTGTCCGCGCCCGTGATTGTGATGTTGGGGTCGGCAACATTGGTCGCGGCATAAAAATGCCCGCTCTGCTTCCGGCACTGCGAGCAATGGCAGTAGATAACATCGCGCAGCGGTCCTCGCGTCTGGAACCGCACCGCCCCGCACAGGCATGATCCAGTGTGATGGTCATCCATCTCGGCCTCCCACACGCAACCGCTATCTTTTTAGCAGGATTCCAGTTTTGCGACCGTCGCGCACGAGCAAATACGACGCCGGCCGGACGGTTTCGGGATTCTTGCTCCCCCACATGGCGCAGCCGGCTCGAAACGCTGACCACCTGGTCAATAAAAAAGCGCCGGTTTTCGGCCGGCGCTTTTAGTGAATCAAAGTTCAGGTCGCATCAGCCGTTGACGGCTTGCTTGTGCTGGACCGGATGGCTCTTCTTGAGCAGATCGGACACCAGGAACGCCAGCTCGATCGCCTGGTCGGCATTGAGGCGCGGGTCGCAATGGGTGTGGTAGCGATCCTGCAGTTCTTCGGCGGTGATGGCGCGGGCGCCACCGGTACATTCGGTGACGTTCTTGCCGGTCATCTCGATATGGATGCCACCGGGATGCGTTCCTTCGGCGCGATGCACCTCGAAGAAGGTCTGCACCTCCTTCAGGATGCGGTCGAACGGCCGTGTCTTGTAGCCGGCGGCCTCGATGGTGTTGCCATGCATTGGGTCGGACGACCACACCACACTGCGGCCTTCCTTCTGCACCGCGCGCACCAGCTTGGGCAGATGGTCGGCAACTTTGTCGGAGCCGAAGCGGGCGATCAGCGTCAGCCGGCCGGGCTCGTTTTCCGGATTGAGCAGGTCGATGAGCTGCAACAGGCCGTCCGGCGTCAGCGATGGGCCACATTTCAGACCGAGCGGGTTCTTGATGCCACGGCAGTATTCGACATGCGCATGGTCGGGCTGGCGCGTGCGATCGCCGATCCAGATCATGTGGCCGGAGGTGGCGTACCAGTCGCCCGAAGTCGAATCGACGCGGGTCAGCGCCTCCTCATAGCCGAGCAGCAGCGCCTCATGGCTGGTGTAGAAATCGGTCTCGCGTAGCGCGTAATTGGTCTCCGAGGTGATGCCGACGGCCTTCATGAAGTCCATCGTCTCGGTGATGCGGTTGGCGAGCGACTCGTATTTCTCGCCTTGCGGGCTGTCGGAGACGAAGCCGAGCATCCATTGATGCACGTTCTCCAGGCTGGCGTAGCCGCCCTGGGCGAAGGCACGCAAAAGGTTGAGCGTCGCCGCCGACTGGCGGTACGCCATCTCCTGTCTTGCAGGATCGGGAATGCGCGACTTGGCATCGAACTCAATGCCGTTGATGATGTCGCCGCGATAGCTGGGCAGCGTCACGCCGCCCTTGGTCTCATTGTCGGACGAGCGCGGCTTGGCGAACTGGCCGGCGACACGGCCGACCTTCACCACCGGCTGCGCGCCGGCGAAGGTCAGCACCACCGACATCTGCAAGAAGACGCGGAAGAAGTCGCGGATATTGTCCGCGCCATGCTCGGCGAAGCTCTCGGCGCAATCGCCGCCCTGCAGAAGGAATGCGTCACCGGCAGCGACGGCTGCAAGCTGCTTCTTCAGCTTGCGTGCCTCACCTGCAAAAACCAACGGCGGAAACGTGGCGAGCTGGGCTTCCGTGTTCCTCAGCGCGGCAAGGTCTGGATAGGCGGGAACCTGCTGGATCGGCTTAGCTCTCCACGAAGTCGGCGACCATTTCGTCATCGAAGCACCCAACGCTCTTTCACGCGGACGCCATCGCCCGCCAATCCGCCCCATATGGGGTCGCGGCTCCATACACGAAGCCGATTTCCTATTCTAGACCGGAATCTCAGCGCTGGCGAATGGTGGCCGGCGGCTCACTATTCCTTCGCCGACAGTGCGAGATAGAAGAAGCCCAGCCCCAGCAGCAGACATGATGGGCTGTAGAACAAGGTATCGTACCTGGCGAAACGCGTGGTTCTGACCCGCTTGAACAGCCCGAAATATCTGGACCAGCTCAACGCCCGCGCAGTGAAGATGGCCGCCCACAAGATGATGCCTGCCTTCAGCAACTGTTGCGACAGCGACAAGCGGACCAGTCCGACGAGCCCAAGAACCAGCAGAAGCACCAGCGCCAGTATCAACCCAACCGCTATCGCGCCAAAGGCCGTTTCCTTAATAGCCGGAGTGCCGTCTTCGTGTTGCGGGAGCGCAACGCCGGCGCCGATGTGACCGCCGAAACCCCAGTAAATATGAAAGCCGGCGCCGAGTAGCAGAATAGCCGAGCAGAGAGCGACAATCGCTATCGTCATGCCTGTCGGGCTGCCTCGTTCAGGCGCTTGAGTTGCCGACCAAGCCCGCCCGTCAGGTCGAGTGCAAGCATGCGCAGCAGCGCAACGGCGCTCCACAACGGCCGGTCCGCGAAAGGCTTATTGCTGTTGTGCTCAAGCAAAGGATGGGTGAGCAAGGCAGCGAGATAGAAGAAGGGAATGATGATCAGGAAGACCCACCAGACGAGAAGAAAAGATGCCGCAACCCCGGCGATCGGCGCGAAAAACAGGCCGAGGTAATGGATAAACCGGGTTGAAGGTTTTGAATGGCCAGAGAGATAGCCGAGCCAGTATTCATCGAAGGTTTGCGAGCTCATGGATTGCCCCCTTCAGCGATGCGTTTCAAGACCATCTGAACCCTTAGGCAAAAATACTTAAATGGCTCCAATCGCCGCACATCTCGGGAGAGTTCCCAATTTTTTGCGCGTCGGTTACTGTTTCCTTTCAACATAGAACTATTAGCGGCAGCCTTCGCCGCAAAGCGCAAGCCAAGTGCTACGCAGCCTTCTCCACCAGCCGTGCCAGCTGCGTCATGACAACCGCTGACCCCGCCAGCCGCTTTTCCGGCGTTGGCCAGTCGCGGCTGAAGAGGACGCTCTGGTCCGGCCGGATCTTGGCTAGCGAACCCTGTTCGCCGATGAGCTTGACCAGCCCGACCGGATTGGGGAATTCCCGCTTGCGGAAATGGATGACGACGCCTTTCGGCCCAGCATCGAGTTTTTCGACATTGGCCTTGCGGCAAAGCGCCTTGATGAAGACGATCTTCAATAAGTGTTTTACCTCTTCCGGCAGCGTCCCGAACCGGTCGATCAACTCGGCGCCGAAAGCGTCAATCTCCTCGGTGTTTTCCAGATCGCCGAGGCGGCGATAGAGCGCCAGCCTGAGCTGCAGGTCCGGGACATAGCTTTCCGGGATCATCACCGCCGTGCCGACGGCGATCTGCGGCGACCAGCCGCCGTCCTGCACCTCGCCGGAATCCTTCACTTCGGCCACCGCCTCCTCCAGCATCTGCTGGTAGAGTTCGAAGCCGACCTCCTTGATGTGGCCCGACTGCTCTTCGCCAAGCAGATTGCCGGCGCCGCGGATATCGAGGTCGTGGCTGGCCAGCTGGAAACCGGCGCCGAGCGTATCGAGCGATTGCAGCACCTTCAGCCGACGCTCGGCTGTATCGGTTAGCTTGCGGTTGGCAGGCAGCGTGAACAGCGCATAGGCGCGCACCTTCGAACGGCCGACGCGGCCACGCAACTGATAGAGCTGCGACAGGCCGAACATGTCGGCGCGATGCACAATCAGCGTGTTGGCAGTCGGTATATCGAGGCCGGATTCGACGATGGTGGTCGACAACAGCACATCATATTGGCCGTCATAGAAAGCGTTCATGATGTCGTCGAGTTCACCGGGCGGCATCTGGCCATGGGCCACCGCCAATTTCAGTTCGGGCACCGATTCGCGCAGGAAATCATGGATTTCCGCGAGATCGCTGATGCGCGGCACGACATAGAAGGAATGGCCGCCACGGTAGCGCTCGCGCAGCAACGTCTCGCGGATGACCAGCGGATCGAAGGGCGAGATGAAGGTGCGCACCGCCATACGGTCGACCGGCGGCGTGGCGATCAGCGACAGCTCGCGCACGCCGGTCAAGGCAAGCTGCAGCGTTCGCGGGATCGGCGTTGCCGACAAAGTCAGAACGTGGACGTCGGTCTTCAGATCCTTCAGCCGCTCCTTGTGCTTGACGCCGAAGTGCTGCTCCTCGTCGATGATCAGCAGGCCAAGATTCTTGAACGAGATCGAGGAGCCGAGCAGTGCATGCGTGCCGACGACGATGTCGACCTGGCCTTCGGCGATGCCCTTCTTGGTCTCCGCCAGTTCCTTGGCGCCGACCAGCCGCGAGGCCTGGGCGACGCGGATCGGCAGGCCGGAGAAGCGCTGCGAGAAGGTCTTGAAATGCTGGCGCGATAGCAATGTCGTCGGCACCACTATGGCCACCTGAAAGCCTTCCATCGCCCCAATGAAGGCGGCGCGAAGTGCAACTTCGGTCTTGCCGAAGCCGACATCGCCGCAGATCAGCCGGTCCATCGGCTTTCCGGCGCCCAGATCATCCATCACCGAGTCGATCGCCATCTGCTGGTCGTCGGTCTCCTCATAGGGAAAACGCGCCGCAAACTCGCCATAGAGGCCTTCCGCCGGCACCAGCGCCGGTGCGGCCCGCATCTGCCGCTCGGCGGCGATGCGGATCAGCTGCCCGGCCATGTCGAGCAGGCGCTTCTTCAGCCGCGCCTTGCGCGATTGCCAGGCGCCGCCGCCAAGCTTGTCGAGCGTCGCTTCGGCCGAATCCGAGCCATAGCGCGACAGCAGCTCGATGTTTTCCACCGGCAGGAACAGCCGGTCGTCGCCGGCATAGTGGATTTCGAGGCAATCATGCGGCGCACCGACCGCCTCGATGGTGCGCAGCCCGATGAAGCGGCCAATGCCGTGATCGGCATGGACGACGATGTCGCCGGCCGACAACGCCGAAGCCTCGGCGATGAAGTCGGAAGCGCGCTTCTTGCGCTTCGAGCGACGGATCAGCCGGTCGCCGAGAATGTCCTGCTCGGCGACGACGACCAGTTTTTCGGTCTCGAAGCCGGATTCGAGCGGCAGCACGGCCAATCCGGCCTGTCCAGGCTCGAGCCTTTCGGCTTCGGCAAGCGTCGCCACCGGCTTCAGGTTGCCAAGGTGATGCTCGGCCAGGATCTGGCCGAGCCGGTCGAGCGAGCCTTCGGTCCAGCCGGCGACGATGACGCGGCGGCGGGCGGCACGCTCGTCGGCGATGTGTTTTACGACAACGTCGAAGACGTTGGCGTTAGGATCGGCGCGTTCCTCGACGAAGCTCCGGCCATGGCGCGAACCGGCATGGAACACCTTTTTCGCGCCTGCATCCGGCGCGTCGAAGGACGTGAAGTCGATCGCTTCGCGCGGGCCAAGCGAGGCGATCAGGTTCTCGGGCGACAGATAGAGCAGATCCGGCGGCACCGGCTTGTACGGCACCGCGTCCTTCAAGGCGCCGTCGGCCTGCTTCTTGCGCGCTTCGTAGTGGTCTAGGATCAGCGTATGGCGCTCGGCCAGTGCCTCATGCGCCAGATGATCAAACACCACGGGCGCGTCGGGCAGATAGTCGAACACGGTTTCCAGCCGCTCATAGAAGAACGGCAGCCAGTGCTCCATGCCGGCAAACCGCCTGCCCTCGCTGACCGCCGCATAGAGCCCATCGTCGCGGGAGGGTGCGCCAAAGGCTTCGATGTAGGCGCGGCGGAAGCGGCTGATGGTTCCGGGCGTCAGCGCCACCTCGCTCATCGCCTGCAGCGCCATCGATTTGCGTTGGCCGGTGCTGCGCTGCGTTGCGGTGTCGAAGACGCGGATCGATTCCAGCGTATCACCGAAAAAGTCGAGGCGCAGCGCCTCCGTCCAGCCGGGCGCGAAGAGGTCGAGAATGCCGCCGCGCACCGCAAATTCGCCGATGCCGCGCACCGTCGGCACCCGCTCGAAGCCGGAAGTCTCCAGCCGCGACACCAGTACGTTCATGTCGATCTGGTTGCCGGGCTTGGCGTGGAAGGTCTGCGCCTCGACGAGTTCCGCTGGCGGAATGCGCTGAAGCAATGCATTCGCGGTGGTGAGGACGACTGCACGGTGCGGCTTCTTCGCTAGCGCAATCATTGCGGCCAGTGCATCGAGCCGCCTTGCGGCGGCATCGGCGCCGGGCGAGACGCGGTCGTAAGGCAGGCAATCCCAGGCCGGCAGTTCCAGCACCGGCAGGCCCGGCGCGGCAAAGGAAAGCGCCTCGACGATAGCCGGCAGGCGCTGCCCATCGCGCGCCACGAACAGCACCGGCTTGTCAGGTGCGATCTCGTGCGCAGCCTGCACCAGCGCAAAGGCTTCGTAGCCGTCGGCGACGCCATCGACGATGAACTGGCCGGCGCGGCCTTTCGGCAGACCGATCGTAGGGATAAGGCTCATGGCTACACGTTGTTCAGAAGGTCATGGCCCGGCGCGAGGCCAGGATTTTTTGCAGGACGGCACAATCCATATCCGCCGGAACCGGGCGCTCGCCGGTGACGATGGGCAGGAATTCGGTGTCGGGAATGTCGAGAAGCCTTTCATATTGGTCGATTTCGTCGCCGGTCAAGGCGCCGATCTCGGCATCGGCGAAGCTGCCGAGTATCAGGTCCATCTCGCGCATGCCGCGGTGCCACGAACGAAACAGAAGCTTGCGGCGGCGGGCGTCGAGCCCCTCGCTTGATCGTGTCGTTCCGGTCATCGTGCAACATCCTTGCCCAGGCGGCGCATATAGCGTGGATAGAAGGCGGTGTCAGCCTTGCGCTACGGCCGGCGCAACATAAGCTGACATCATGCGTCCCTCCCTCCTCGATCCGCTGTTTGTCCCGATCACCTCGCTTGCCGGCGTCGGGCCGAAGGTTGGTGCGCTGATCGAGAAAGTCGTGGCGGCCGATCTCGGCGACCGGGCCGCGCGCGCCGGCGACCTCTTGTTCGTGCTGCCGCATACTGTCATCGACCGCCGCAACCGGCCGGGCATCGCCGGCTCGGCCGAAGGCGCCATCGTCACGCTCGACGTCCGCATCGACCGCCACCAGCCGCCGCCGCGCGGCAACAGATCGGTGCCTTACCGGGTCTACGCCCATGACGACACCGGCGAGATCGCGCTGACCTTCTTCCATGCTCATGCTGCCTATCTCGAAAAGGCAATGCCCGAAGGCGAGCATGTCGTCGTCTCGGGCCGCATGGAATGGTTCAACGGCCGCCCGACCATGGTTCATCCCGATCACATCGCACTTGCCGGCGACGCGGAAAACCTGCCGCTGGTCGAGCCGGTCTATCCGCTGACCGCCGGGCTATCGGGCAAGGTGCTGCGCCGGGCTATCGGCCAGGCGCTCGCACGCTTGCCGGTGCTGCCCGAATGGCAGGACGGCGAGTTCCTGCGCCGCCACACCTTTCCTGCCTTCGGCGATGCGCTCACTCGCATCCATAACCCGGCCGACCCGATCGACGTCTCCGTCGACGGCGCAGCGTGGCGACGCCTTGCCTATGACGAGTTTTTGGCAGGCCAGGTGTCGCTGGCGCTGGTCCGGGCCAAGGTCCGCCGCTTATCGGGCCGGCCACTCGTCGGCGACGGCCGCATCGTCGACAGGGTGCGCGCCGCGCTCCCCTATTCGCTGACGGTGTCGCAGGAAATGGCGCTTGCCGAAATCAACGCCGATCTCGGCGACCCTGAACGCATGCTGCGTCTCTTGCAGGGCGATGTCGGCGCCGGCAAGACGGTGGTCGCGCTGCTCGCCATGGCGCGTGCCGTCGAGGCCGGCGGCCAGGCGGCATTGATGGCGCCGACCGAAATCCTGGCGCGCCAGCATCTCGCAACCATCACCCCTTTGGCGGAAAGGGCCGGCTTGCGCATCGCCATCCTCACCGGCCGCGAAAAGGGCCGCGAGCGCGCCGACACGCTGACCGGCCTGGCCAATGGCGACATCGACATCGTCGTCGGCACCCATGCGCTGTTCCAAGAAACGGTGACGTTCCATGACCTCGTGTTCGCCGTCGTCGACGAGCAGCACCGTTTCGGCGTCCACCAGCGCCTTGCCATCACCGCCAAGGGCGATGCGCCCGACATGCTGGTGATGACGGCAACGCCGATACCGCGGACGCTGGTGCTGACCGCCTTCGGCGACATGGACGTGTCCAAGCTGACGGAAAAGCCGGCCGGCCGCCAGCCGATCCGCACCGTCACTTTGCCGCTCGAACGGCTCGACGAGCTGATCGGCCGCATGCTCGACGCCGTCGCCGACGGCCAGAAAATCTACTGGATCTGTCCGCTGGTCGAGGAATCCGAGGAAATCAAGCTGATGTCGGCCGAGGACCGTTTTGTCTCGCTGAAGCCGCTGTTCGGTGATCGGATCGGCCTGGTGCATGGCCGCATTAAAGGCGCCGACAAGGACGAGGCGATGCGCGCCTTCAAGCAGGGTGATACGCGCATCCTGATCGCCACCACCGTCATCGAGGTCGGCGTCGATGTGCCGGACGCGACGATCATGGTCATCGAGCATGCCGAGCGTTTTGGCCTTGCCCAGCTGCACCAATTGCGCGGCCGGGTCGGGCGCGGCGACAAGCCATCGTCGTGCGTGCTGCTCTACAAGGACCCGCTTGGCGAGACGGCAAAACGCCGGTTGTCGGTGATGCGCGAGACCGAGGACGGCTTCCGCATAGCCGAAGAGGATCTGAAGCTGCGCGGCGAAGGCGAGTTGCTCGGCACCCGCCAATCCGGCACGCCGGGCTTCCAGGTGGCGCGCATCGAGGCGCATGCCGACCTGCTCGAAGCCGCCCGCGACGATGCGCGGCTGATCCTGTCGCGCGATCCGGAACTGCAATCCGAACGCGGCACGGCGTTGCGCCTGCTGCTCTATCTGTTTGGCCGCGACGAGGCCGTGCGGCTCCTGCGCGCCGGCTGAGGCATGGTGTCGAGCGGCGGATTGGCAAGCGCGCCGTGGATCTGCTCACCGTTCACCGTCACCATTTTGACCGCCGGCGCCACCAGGCCGGCCGACACGATCAGCTTGGCTCCGTCCTCAATCGTCATGTCGAGCAGCACGATGTCAGATTTCGGCACATACATCAGAAAGCCCGTGGTCGGGTTGGGCGTACACGGCATGAACACGGCAATCAGCGGATCGCCTTTCTGGTCGAGCTTCTGATTGATCTCGGTTTCCTTCTCGCTGGCGACGAAGACCAGCGACCAGACCCCCTTGCGCGGATATTCGACCAACCCGACCTGGCGGAACATGTCGCCCTTGTTCGATAGCACCGTCTCGAAAATCTGCTTCAGCGAACCGTATATGCCGCGCACCAGCGGCATGCGGCCAAGCAGGCGCTCGCCGAAATTGACGATGGCGCGGCCGACGATATTGGCGGTCAGGAAACCGATGAAGGTGATGAGGATCAGGGCGACGATCAGCCCAAAACCCGGAACCGGAAACGGCAGATAGGTGTCAGGATTGTAACGTGCCGGAATATAGGGTTTCACCCAGGAATCGACCCAGCCGATAAGCGACCAGGCAATGTAGGCGGTGATCGCCAATGGCGCGCAGACGACGAAGCCGGTCAGGAAATAGTTTCTCAGCCGGGTCATGCCTGAGGTCTTGAGAGCATCGGACATGGTTCACCGCAGCGTGTGTTTGCAACGCGACACTACTGAACCCGAAGGCGCTTTGGAATGGCGAAGTTTTTAAAAGATCAACTATGCCGTGGCTTCCAGCGGTTCGATCTTCTCGAGCTCCGGTGCGAGTTTCTTCGCCTCGGTTTCAAGTTCATAAGCCTGCTGAAAATTCATCCAGAATTCCGGCGTGGTGTTGAAGAACCTGGCGAGGCGAAGCGCGGTATCAGGAGTCAGGCCGATCTCTTCCTTGGCAATGCGTTCGATACGGGTAGCGGAAGATTGAGCTTCTTCGCCAGCGCACCGGCACTCATACCAAGCGGGACGAGATATTCCTCGCGCAGGAACTCTCCGGGGTGAATTGGACGTACGAGTCTCAATGCCATGTCAGCCCAGCCACTCAACTTGAGGGCGAAACTTACTCCACCGTCACCGATTTCGCCAGATTGCGCGGCTGGTCGACGTCCGTGCCCATGAACACAGCGGTGAAATAGGCGAGCATCTGGATCGGCAGCGCGTAGATGATCGGCGAGATGATTTCCGGCACGTCCGGCAAAACGATCGTCTCCATCGTCTTGACCGTGGCGTGTGCGGCGCCCTTGCTGTCGGTGATCAGGATGATCTTGCCGCCGCGTGCCGCGACCTCCTGCATGTTCGACACGGTCTTTTCAAAGATGCGGTCATGCGGGGCGATGACGATGACAGGCATGTTCTCGTCGATCAGCGCGATCGGGCCGTGTTTCAACTCGCCGGCGGCATAGCCTTCGGCGTGGATATAGGAAATTTCCTTGAGCTTCAGCGCGCCTTCCATGGCCAGCGGAAAATTGGTGTCACGACCGAGATAAAGCACGTTTTTGTAGTGCGAAAGGTCGCGCGCGATCTTTTCGATCTGCCCGTCGAGCTTCAGCACCTGGTTGGCATAACGCGGCGCTTCGGACAGCTCCCGCACCAGGGTCTTCTCCTGCTCACGCGAAATCGTTCCGCGCGCCACGCCCGCCCGCACCGCCAGCGAGGCCAGCACGGAAAGCTGACAGGTGAACGCCTTGGTCGAGGCGACGCCGATTTCCGGGCCGGCCAATGTCGGCAGGATGACGTCGGATTCACGCGCCATGGTCGATTCGCGCACATTGACCACCGCGCCGATCTTCATGCCGGCCTTGCGGCAGTAGCGCAGCGAGGCCAGCGTGTCCGCGGTCTCGCCCGATTGCGAGATGAAGAAGGCGGCGTCTGTCTTCGACAGCGGCATCTCGCGGTAACGGAACTCCGAGGCGACATCGATGTCGACCGGCAGCCGCGCATAGCGCTCGAACCAGTATTTGCTGATCAGCCCGGCCAGATAAGCGGTGCCGCAGGCGGAAATCGCCAGCCGGTCGATCTTGGCGAAATCGAACGGCAGGTCGAGCGGCTTCGACACGCCGCCGACGAAATCGACATAATGCGCCAGCGTGTGCGAGATCACTTCCGGCTGCTCATGGATTTCCTTTTCCATGAAATGGCGCCGGTTGCCCTTATCGACCATGAAGCTGGTGCTGAGCGATTGCTGGCGCTTGCGGTCGACCTTGTTGCCGTCCATGTCAAAGATGCCGACTTCGTTGCGGCGCACCACCGCCCAGTCGCCGTCTTCCAGATAGGTGATCGAATTGGTGAACGGGGCAAGCGCGATGGCGTCGGAGCCAAGGAACATCTGGCCGTCGCCATGGCCGACGGCCAGTGGCGGGCCGTTGCGCGCGCCGACGATCAGATCCTCGTCGCCCTTGAACATGATGGCGAGCGCAAAGGCGCCTTCCAGCCGCTTCAGCGCCTGATGTGCGGCCTCGACCGGCTTCAGCCCCTTGGCCAGTTCGCGCGCCACCAGATGCGCGACGACCTCGGTGTCGGTCTGCGACGAGAAGCTGTAGCCGTCGCGCATCAATTCGCCACGCAATTCGGCGAAATTCTCGATGATGCCATTGTGGACGATGGCGACGCCGTCGGAAAAATGCGGATGCGCATTGGTCTCGTTCGGCACGCCATGCGTGGCCCAGCGCGTGTGGCCGATGCCGATCATGCCGTCGAGCGGTTCGTCCTTCAGCCGGCGCTCGAGATTGACCAGCTTGCCTTCGGCACGGCGACGGTCAAGCTTGCCGTGCTCGATCGTGGCGACGCCGGCCGAGTCATAGCCGCGATATTCGAGCCGTTTCAGCGCATCGACGATGAGCGGCGCGACCGGCGAGTTACCGACAATTCCAACGATACCGCACATGGCGCTTGCCCCCGACTCCGACTTCAAACCCGGCGCTATTTAGAGACTGCCGGGCTGCCGCGAAAAATCACATTGCATTTCGTCCGGTATCAGCCGGAACGGTCCTGCACAGATGCACCATGACAGAACGCTCTTGCAATCCGGTTATCGCAATTGCTCAGATTCTTCGCGCATGTATGCTATCTCGCCTCAACGGCCCCTGAAATCGGTCAAAGACATGATGCGATCATGAAACGAACGAATTGACACGGTGACGCTATGGCGTCCGGTTGGGCCGCACGAACTGGAGTTGATCCAGAAGTCAGGGATGCGCGCCTTTCCCCTCGACTTGCCGATCAGCCGATCTTCTATCCGGTAACGAGCGAGGCCTATGCCACCCAGATCGCCCGCGACTGGAATGTGCCTGCGAGCGGATCAGTTTCGTGACGCGTTTCGAGGTGCGTCGCAGCTTTCTGGACCGTTACAGTGTCCAGCATGCCGGCAGCAGGGCGCATCTGGAATACTGGATCTCGGCCGAAGACCTGCCCGCCTTCAACGATGCAATCGTTGGCGAAATCGAGCTTGTCGCCGAGTTCCGTTAGGCTAGCCTTTTTTGCGGGCCGCCGCGGCCGAAGCGAACCGTTCGCGCAACTCCTTGCCCTTGCCGGGCAGAGTCCGCTGTCGGGCGCGGCCGAAGGCCAACGCATCGTCGGGCACGCTTTCGGTGATGACGCTGCCCGAGGCGATGTAGCCGCCCTTGCCGATCGACACCGGCGCCACCAGCGAGGAGTTCGAGCCAATGAACGCGCCTTCGCCAATATCGGTGAAGAATTTCGAATAGCCGTCATAGTTGCAGGTGATGGTGCCGGCGCCGATATTGGCGCCCGCGCCGATGCGGGCATCGCCGATATAGGTCAGGTGGTTGACCTTGGCGCCCTCCTCGACGATCGCCTGCTTGACCTCGCAGAAATTGCCGACCTTGGACTTGTTTCTCAGATCGGCCCCGGGCCGCAGCCGCGCGAACGGCCCGACATCGCAATTCGACGCGATGGTGGCGCCTTCGATATGGCTGAAGGCATGGATCTTGGCGCCCGTGGCGATTTTCACGCCCGGCCCGAACCAGACATTCGGTTCGACGATCGTATCGGCGCCGATCTCGGTGTCGTACGAGAAGAACACAGTTTCAGGCGCAATCAGTGTCACCCCGGAAAGCATCGCTTCATGCCGTCGACGCGCCTGCCAGATACCTTCCGCCTGGGCAAGCTCGGCACGGTTGTTGATGCCGAGCGCGTTGTCGAAACTGGCTTCGGTGGCGACGACATCAAGTCCCTGCGCAGCGGCGATCTCGACGATGTCGGTGAGATAATACTCGCCCTTGGCGTTCTTGCTGCCGACCGCATCGAGCAACTTCAGCGCGTGCCTGCCGGCGACCGCCATCAGCCCGCCATTGCAGAAGGTGATTTTCTTCTCCTCGTCCGAGCAGTCCTTCTCCTCGCGGATGGCCACGAGCTTGCCGACCTTTTCGATCAGCCGGCCATAGCCGGAAGGATTTTCTGTGCGGAAGCCTACCACGACGACAGCCGCACCTTCCGCCAGCTTCAGCCGCGCTGCGGCGAGTGCCTCCGGATCAATCAGCGGCGTGTCGCCGAACATCACCAGAATGTCGTCATAACCCTTTGATATTGCTGCGCGTGCGGCAAGCACGGCGTGCGCGGTGCCGAGACGTTTTTCCTGGACGAAAGCCTCGGCCTTCGGCGCGAACTTGAGTGCCGCCTTGCGCATCTCGTCGCCGCCATGGCCGATCACCAGCGCCAGATCGCCGCTGCCGGCGGCTTCGGCCGCCTTCACGACATGGGCGACCATCGGCAGGCCGGCGATTTGGTGCAGCACTTTCGGCACGGCACTCTTCATGCGCGTGCCTTCGCCTGCGGCGAGGATGATGGAAAGGCAGGATCTCTGGCTCATGGAATGGCAACCGTTGAAAAGGGATCTGGAATCGAAGCGTTAGTAGCACCGGCGCCATGCTGCACCAATGCGGTTAAATTCCGGTGAGACGGCGAGCCCTCCAACCGCTTACATCCGCGACACGCTCAAGCCGATCGGCTCAGGCAGCTTCCGCCCCGTTACGTGACGCGAAGGCCGGAGCCCGGCCACGGCCATATTGCCGCGGCGAACAGTTCATGACCCGCTTGAAGGCTGTGCTGAAGGCGCTTTCGGATTCATAGCCGAGCGACAGCGCAATGACGGACACGGGATCGCTGGAATTCGCCAGCCTGTCCCCGGCCAGCAACATTCGCCAGCGCGTCAAATAGTCCATGGGCGAAGCGCCGACCGTCTCCTTGAATCTGAGCGCAAAGGTCGATCGCGACATGCCGGCCCGTTCCGCCAACTCCTGCAATGTCCAGCCATGCGCCGGATCGTCATGCATGGCGCTGATCGCCGCGCCCATCTGTTTGTCCGCCAAGGCAAAGAGCCAGCCGACGCCGCCTCTCAGTCCTTCCGAAAGATGCAGCCGCAGCGCCTGAACCAGCATCATGTGGGCGAGATGCTGAATCACCAGAAAGCCACCCGGCTGCGGCTCGCGCAGTTCCTGCATCATCCGCTCCACAGACCAGCGAAGCGCCGACTGGTCCGACTCTTTGCGGATATGCACAATGGCTGGCAGCATCCGCAACAGGATGCCGGCATGGTTGCCACCAAGCGCGAAGCGGCTGCTGACAAGAAAGAAATCACCGCCGCCATTGTGGATCACGACACCGCCGGCCCGCGCTGGCGGAAAAATCTTGACGGCTTCAACAGGCGTCAAGCTCATGTCGCTTGCAAGACGGAAAGGCCGTCCGCTCGGCAGCAGGAAGCAGTCCCCCGTTCCCAGGCGCACTGCGTCGGCAACGCCCTCCACCGACAGCCAGCACCGGCCGGAGACCACCGCTCCGGTCTTGATGCTTTGCTGCTGGTCGGGGAACTGGATCGACCATTCACCACCCGCGTCGAAGCCGGCTGACATATAGTTTCGCGGCTTCAGCAGCGAGAGCACATCTGAAAGGGGATCCATGGGTCATCCCGGACGATTGCAAAGATAATACGGACTTTACCGCATAGATCGTATTTTCTCAAGCGCCTATCACGACACCACCGGACCGCGAACATGGTCGTGGTCAGAGTAACAAGGAGAAGTCGTGATGCGTGTTTTCGTTACCGGGGCGACCGGATTCGTCGGTTCTGCCGTCGTTCAAGAACTCATCGGCGCCGGCCATCAGGTGCTCGGTCTCGCCCGCTCGGAGGCGTCGGCCAAGTCGCTGGCCGCTACCGGAGCGGAGGTGCATCGAGGTGACCTCGAAGACTTGGAAAGCCTGCGCAGGGGCGCGGCCGTCGCGGATGGAGTGATCCATACTGGCTTCAACCATGACTTCTCGAAATTCGCGCAAAACTGCGAGATGGACCGGCGCGCCATCGAGGCGTTGGGGGGCGTACTCGAAGGCTCCCAGCGTCCCCTGCTCGTCACCTCCGGAACCGCGCTCCAGGCGCGGGGCCGCATCGCGACCGAGGAAGATGCGCCTGTCCCCGCGTCCGCCTCGTATCCTCGCGCCTCCGAAGCGACAGCCGCCGCGCTGGCGGCGCGCGGCGTGCGCGCATCGGTTGTCCGTCTTCCCCCGTCGGTCCATGGCCAGGGCGATCACGGCTTTGTTCCGATCCTCATCGACCTTGCTCGCAGGAAGGGCGTGTCGGCCTATGTCGGCGAAGGGCTCAACCGCTGGCCCGCAGTGCATCGGTTCGATGCCGCCCGCGTCTACCGGCTTGCGCTCGAGCACGGCGCCGGCGGCGGGCGCTATCACGCGATCGCCGAAGAGGGCGTGCCATTCAAGGACATCGCCAGCGTGATCGGTCGGCGTCTGAACGTACCCGTGGTCGCCAAGTCCCCGGAAGAAGCGGCCGGCCATTTCGGCTGGTTCGCGATGTTCGCGGCGATGGATGTCCCGACCTCGAGCGAACGGACCCGGGCGCTGCTGAGGTGGGAGCCGAGCGGACCCGGGCTCATCGCCGATATCGACCAGCCGGGCTATTTCGAAGGCTGAACAGACCACGTCGCCGGGGGGGGGGTGGGGGGGGCGCGGCGCGCCCGGGCGGGGGCCGCGGGGGGGCCCGCACCCCAGTGAACAC
>NZ_JAMYUP010000064.1:0-31358 GCF_040323155.1 Mesorhizobium sp. M0060 | reverse complement strand
CACTGAAGAAATGCTGGCCGAAAATCTCGCGCTGTGCAGCAGGATACGAACTGCGGTCGAGGCCGCAGACCGCTTGGTGAAGATCGATCCCCCCAGCTTTGAACGACGTCGCGCGGGTTGAACTGGGCCGGCGTTTCATTCGTCGCGGCCTTGCGGCACTCTGCCGCAAGAGCCTGCCTGTAGGCATCACAGCGTGAGCAAACATTGGACAGAAGCATTCCAACGTTCACGATGTGCAACACCGACGCTAGATCGATACGAATCTTCAGTTCAAAGAGCGAGGATTAATGCTGCGGCAAACGAAGGGGGCACGGGGGGTCTTCGCGCGAGCCAGTTATCCGATCTCCCGCTCAGAAATTTGTAATAAATATTCCGACCTCCTGATGGAACCCATTCGTTGCGGGCGAGTTGCGGCTGACGGACTTCCCGAACATGACAACGAGCAACAAAGCAGACCATCAGTCTGTCTCCGAAGCGTTTCGGAAACTGATCCGTTCCGAAGGCTATCGTCATCACGTACAAACATTCTTAAATCTGGAGGTCGAACCAGAACTGCCGCCAACCCTACAGTCATTACTTGCGGCTATTGATCGGGCCAAACAGGGCCCGACGGAAGAAGGTCCCTAGCCGCTGGCTGAGCGTCAGGTCAAAGAATATAGAAGCTCGCTTCGTGGCTTGTCCCCCTGATTCCCACTCAGAAGTTATCAAACATTCTGCTTGATTTTTCTCGACAGAGGATCATGAATGTTCCCTTGGGTTCTCGCTGAGGTGGGAGGCCTTGTATGAACGTTTGGACGAACTGCCGACCCGACAAAGTGACTGCCAAACACCTTGTTCACGAGCTGATCCTACAAGCCCGTCGCGGCCAAATCATCTCCGTCAAAGAGACTATCGCAGCGGTGCGCCGAGACGGGCCACATCTGGCGGAAACTGACTGCGAGCTGGTGGAGCTTATTGTCAATGTTGCCCCAGCCTTTGGCCTGTTCGTCGGGTTCGATCTTCGCGAATAACCGCCTCCTCAACAGGGCGGACCGTGGCGACACGGTCTCGATCAAAGCTGCACTACGCGAAGCTCGGGAGGCTGCGCCTTGCTTGGTGGCCTCTGACGAAGAACTAACCGAGGCGATCGTCGAGGCAGCAACTGCCATGCCTCTGCGTGGCTTTCGACTGTCGCGAGTAGCTGTCAGCCAACTTCAGTCACTGTGGCATCGCAACGGAAGCGCGCCGTCCTGCGCCATTTTCAATAGCTAGAGGAGTAATCCGCAATTACCTTCGCAACCTGCTCACTCTGCCTGTAGAACGGGAACTGGGCTGAGCAAAAGTATTTGCTGGAGGAACTTAATCGGGCCGACAAAGAGTGACGCATGGCTCTCCACTGGTTCAACCCTCCGGTCCCCGTCAAGACCGAGCGTCCCGGGATCATCCGCAACGTCAACAACGCCGAGACAGCCGGCGAGGAGCTGATGAAATGGACCAAGCGTGGCCCTTGCTGGGACCTCGCGGTGCGCGTTTGCATGGCCGTGATTTTCGACGAGATGGAAGCTGAGGAGGCCCGTAAGGCATTCCTGGCTGCTGCAAAAGAGGAGGGGACACTAGTCCCCAATGACAATTAGCTAAATTGGATTGCGGTATAAGGTTCTATGTGTCTCTGACCAACACCGCCTTCGCGAAAGGAGCCCGCCGCCGGTGAGGGAGAGACGACGGACCCCCCCACAGCGGCTGCACATCCACGAAGATCGACCGCTGCAAGCTCTAAACCCGGGAGGGCCCACATCGTTCCCTTAGCTGCGGCTAAAGCGCGGTTGGTCGGCGGGCTCTTGCCGCTCTAAGTTCCCCCTTATGGGTCCTCTCTGGTTCTCTCCACCGGTCTACGTGAAGACGAAACGTCCGGGCATTCGCAATGGGGTCAGCCACGTCGAGGGAGCCGCCGAGGAACTCATGGCGTGGGACACAAAGGGCCCGAAGTGGACCAAGGCGGTCCAGTCCTGCGTGGATGCGTTCGAGGGCAAATCCTCCCCCCAAGAGGTCCGTGAAGCCTTCGAGGCGGCTGCCAAGGAGGCCAAGATGTATCTCTCCCCTGAGTAGGAGGTATCATGGCAACCCATTGGTTCGTCCCTCCGGTGTTCGTGAAGACCGAAAGCGGCGTCAGGCATGGCTGCAACAATGCGAGGGCAGCCCTTGAGCAGCTCAAGACGTGGACCCGGAGAGGACCTCGCTGGCACAAGGCAGTGACCCTCTGCCTGTCAGATCTGGAGGGCGATCCGATTGACCCCCACATAATACGAAAGGCCTTTGAGGCTGCCGAGGTTTGCCGACGATGTCGAAGAAATCGAGCGCCGCTTCCCGGGCCGCGCCCTCCAGAGAGTCCAAATGCCCAAGGTCCGATATCAACTCATATTCGCGAAGGTACTGTTTCCGGTTGGCGAGAAATCCCGCGGCGGATTTGGCATAGTCCTTAAGGCCGGCGTTCGCGCTCCCTGCGAGCTTCGATTCCAGGAAAAAGATTGTCAGGCATCGCCTTCAAAAGTGGCGTGGATCCCGTCTAGGCCGTGGACTGGCATGTTGGCGGAGGTTTTAAGCGCCATCTTTGCCGCGACCTGTGCCGCTGAAAGATGGTGCTGAACGACGCAATGGCGAGCACCTCGCCTAGTTCGCTAGCGCGCGACGGGCTGGTGGCATTGAAGGTGATGAAGACCTCCCGGACAGCCTGATGCACCCGGGCGATCAGTGTGAAATCCTTCTCGATCGCCGCCGTGTACTCAAGCCGCCCCTTTCGCGGCAGGCGTAGTACATGCACTGGCCCCACAGAAACTCCGCTAGGGCATCGATCTGCGGTTCGTCCTCCTTGAAACGCACATGGAGTAGTGCGGTCCGTGGCCCGTCGTCTTCGCATGGCGCGTCGTGCGCGACGGCGCAGGCGACGTGCGCGCCTAGCTTCGACGGATTGAGGAGGCTAGAAATCGCCTTTTGGATGTCCATGCCGGTGTTGCTGTCCACGAAATAACTTACACTCAGTGATTCGGATTACAGAATCCTAGAGGAGCGCAACAATTGTCGCACTTCAATTCGCGGTATGCTTCCGACCTGCGGCCCGTATCCGCAGGAAACGCGAACCTAAAACGGAGATTTAGACTGCTTCGGGGAAGGTCCGACCGAAAAACCGTGCTAGACGATACAGGTTCAAAATCGTCCAGTTTAGTCTAGATGCATCAGTGGGGGAGCGTAAAACAAGGTGGGGAAAAACATCGTTGTCTGCTGCGACGGTACGGGAAATCAGATCGAGCGCAATCTTTCGAACGTTTTGAAGCTGTTCCGCATCCTGAAGAAGAGCGAGGAACAGCGCGTCTACTACGACGCTGGCATAGGCACGATCGGGGCCAGCGACGCCTGGACCCGCTGGCGACAAAACACCAAATCTGTGTTTGAGCTTGCGACCGGGTATGGGCTCGATGCTGAAATCGCCAGTGCCTACGCATTCATCTGCCGACACTACGCAGAAGGGGACGCAATTTTCCTCTTTGGCTTCAGCCGAGGAGCCTACACAGCTCGAGCTGTTGCGGGCTTGATCCACATGATCGGCCTGCTGCAACCGGATCAGCTCAACATCGTCCAGTATGCCGTGAGCTCTTACAAGCAAGCCAGCGATGAGCACGATCTCAGCGTTGCCTGGCACTTTTCTAAGGTCTCAGGAGCCCGAGACGCTCGCATCAAATTTCTTGGTGTATGGGACACGGTGGCGTCGGTCATCGTGCCGCGACGAGACCGACTTCTGCCACAGCTTCTGACACTGCCGCATACAAGGACCAATCCGAGTGTCGAGGTCTTTCGCCATGCGATTGCGATCGATGAGCATCGTCGCATGTTCCGCCTGAACCGGTGGGTCGAGCCGCAGCCGTTCGTCGAAAATCCTTTCGACAAAACTGCGCCGGCAAACCAGCAAGATATCAGGCAAGTCTGGTTCGCCGGATGTCATTCGGATGTCGGTAGTGGCTATCCTGAAGAGGACAGCGCTATCTCTAAATTTCCGCTCGACTGGATGATTGATGAAGCCACGGCATTTGGATTGCAGATCAATTCTCGGATGCGGGAGCGCCTCGTCTTCGGAACAGGAGAGGGTGAGGGGAAGATGAACTTCGTCAGCCCCAATCCACTTGGGACCGTGCACGATTCAATGACCTGGGGCTGGAAGCCGCTCGAGTGGATTCCAAAATCGGCCAAATGGCGTGAATGGAAGCGAAAATCGGCGCTCGGTTTCTATCTTCCGCAGGCCGAGCCTCGCACGATCGAGCGACTGGAGCCGCGGCCGTTTGTTCATCAGTCGGTTCTGGATCGGAAGGCGGCCATCTCGGCATATAAGCCTGAGAATTTTCCAACGGCATTCGATGTTGAGCCTTATGGTGACCTCATGAAAGATCGGTTGGCTAAAGAAGCCGGCAGCTAGCGCAGGCAGCCGTGATATCTTCAAGTTCACAATTGCAGGGCCGATTCGCAGTCATTCGAGGGGGATGCAGATGGCGAAAAAGAGCAGTCCCGTTAAGAAGGGCGAAAAGGCTGTAGCGGTGAGCCTTTCGCCTGCTGAGACGCGAGATGTCTATGCCTCCCGGCGGTTTCTGGATGGGGCGACGCAAAAGAAGCTCGGCCTCAAGGTTCGCTTCGACACATATTACAAGGATCCCCTTGTCGCGAAGCAGAATCCCGGCCTGGAAATCGATGACGATTTTTATGTGCCTTGGGAGCCGCGCATTGGCGATGGCCCGACAAGCGCGAGGTTCGCTATTGTTGATTACGACAGCACCACAAATACGCTGGAAGAACCGGCGAAATGGAGCGTCGGCGAGAAGGTTTTTCTCGATCCTAAGGGCTGCAAGGTCGATAAAGTTCTGAAAGAAACCGCTCACTTCCGCCAGGTCAGCACCTGGGCAATTTTGCAAAGCACACTTGATTTCTTCGAGAGCCCAAGCGGGCTCGGCCGGCGCATATCCTGGGCGTTCGAAGGCAATCGGCTTCTGGTCACGCCGAATGCCGGTTACGGTGCAAACGCCTACTACGACCGAGAGAGCAAATCACTGCAGTTCTACTATTTTGACGATGACAGCGGTCAGCGCATTCACACCTGCTTGTCCAGCGATATCGTCAATCACGAGTTTGGTCATGCACTGCTGGATGGCATTCGGCCTTATCTTCTGGAAGCGGTCTCGCCGCAGACGGGTGCCTTTCACGAATTCCTTGGTGACCTGACCGCAATCTTGATGACGTTGCGGAACAATTCATTCCGCAAGGAGCTTGCGGTCCGGACCAAGGGCCACTTGAAGACGAAATCCGGCGACGAACTCATCGCATCGGTCGCCACTGAGTTCGGCAACGCCGTGTCAGGACAACCATACCTTCGTAGCGCGGCCAATGATCATTTGCTGGGCAAATACAAGGATGAGATCGAACCTCACGTGCTCTCGGAGGTGATGACCGGAGCCATGTTCGACATCTTCGTTGCGTTGACCGAGCAATATCTCAAGCGAGAGCGCAGCGACGGGGAGACACACACACCGGCTCAATCGTTACAGTATGCCGTCGCTCAGATGCAGATAATTGCTATCCAGGCGCTCGATCTTTTGCCGCCAGTCGAGGTTACGTTCAACGACTATGCGCGGGCTGTCTTACGCAACCTCGCGATCGCAAATCCAACCGACCCCAACAACTATCGCGAGATGATCGCCGATATTTTCGTCCACCGCGAGATCATGACCGCAGAGGAGAGGACCGACTTGCTGGTGCGCGCGCCCTTGTACGATCGGATGCCAGGAACAATTACGCACGACCCGGAGCTCATCGGGAGTTCGCGTGCCGCTGCCTATCGTTATCTCGATGACAACCGCGACAAGCTCTCCATTCCCGACCATATCGACATCATCGTCGATGAGGTCTTCACCTCCGAGAAAATGGTCGGCCCGGGCCTCTTCCAGCCCAAACAGATCATCCTCCAATATTTGTGGCGCGAGGATTTGGCGTTGGTGGGCACGCAGTTTGGCTCCTTTAATGGCAAGACGACCAGTCTCCTCTGTGGCGGGACGATGGTCTTCGACGTAAATGGCAGCCTGCTTTATTGGGCGCGCAAGCCAGGCAGCGAACCCTTTGCCACCGCAAGCGTGGCTATGGAGAAGGTAAAAGCAGGGAAAAAGCTCTTTGGTACCGAGCAGGCAGCCTTAGCTGAACTAGAGGCTGGCAAGCAGCGCAAGCAGGAGTATCTCGACGCGCTGGTCAGGCGCATCCACGAGGGGATGGTTGGTGAGGAACTCGCCGGCCCCGAAGGTCTCGTTGGAAGCCTTACACCGCCGCTGATCGCGCGCGAAGTTGACGGCTCAGTTCGGTTTGAACTCTCGCCGCACTTTCATGTTTACGATGACGATGATTCCAGCCTGGGAGCGCTTAGATGGCAAATGAGCTCCTGATCCGCCTCTACGATGTCGGTCTGGGCGACTGCATTTATGTCCGCATCCCCGGCAAGACCGACAAAAAGGAAGACGCCTTCCATATGCTGATCGACTGCGGCACCTGGAGCGAAGAGAAGTATCTTGCCGCGGCGATGAAACAGCTCGAGAGCGAGTTGCCAGACGCACAGGACGGAAAAAAGCGGCTCGATCTTGTCGTTGTCACGCATGAACACAAGGATCACATAGCGGGCTTCGATCCCAAGCTATTCGGTAACATGAAGGTCGGCGCGGTTTGGATGAATTGCGCAATGGATCCCAAACATCCGCAGGCGGGAAAGACCCGCAAGATTAGAGGGGTCGCTGAGCAGGCCATGCGGGGGCTTGCAGCACTTGGCCCCAGTCTCAGCCCTCGCGCAAGCGAGCTCTTGTCAGTTTTCCAGATCGACAACAAAGGCGCCATGCAGACCTTGCGCAAGACGCTGCTCGATGGCGGGGAGCCGACCTATGTCCACGCCGGCGAAACCAATGAAACGCATGGCATTGAACTCCATAAGACGAAAATCAACATCCTTGGCCCGGAGGCTGATTTCGATCGTTTCTATCTCGGCGCGACCGCTCAGCGAACATTAAAGGGCGTGCTGGGAGCGGCCGCATTCGACGCGGAAAAAGAGTTCGATGTCACAGAAGAAGCGCAAGAGCCACCTTTGCCACGCAATATCAGCCCAGCCTCTTTTCGTGCCCTTCGCGCCCGCATGCAGTCGAACGCACTGGCATTCGCGGAACTGGATGGCACGCTGAAAAACAACTCCAGCATTGTGTTGCTGATCGAATGGAACAAGAAGCGCTTGCTGTTTGTCGGCGACGCCGAATGGCATGGCGACTTCAAAGAGAGCAAGATGAACGGCTCGTGGAATGTGATGTGGAACGAGCGCCAAGATCTGCTCGGCAAAGCGGTCGATTTCCTCAAGATAGGCCATCATGGTAGTGAAAACAGCACACCTTGGGACATGGGCAAAGGAAAGCCCAGCGAAGCGACTGCGATCCTGGATTCAATCCTGCCGGTACCGGCGGCCGGCCAGCACTCGAAAGCAATAGCGGTTGTGTCGACCGAACGTGGGAAATATCGCACGATTCCGCGCGGGCTGCTGATGACGGAAATCGCGCGGCGCGTTGGCGATACGCGGATTTACAAGCCTGATCTCAAAAATTTCAAACCGAAGGACCCAGTTGACTTTGACACATATGAACGGGAATGGCTCGATAAAGCCCAGCCCCTACGCACCGACTTCGAACGAATTAGGGAGGGAAAGGGCTTTATTGATGTGGCCTTCAGCTGAATGCAACTCCAGCATCTCAGTGGGGTAAGTCACACAGCAAAACGCATGTTTGAGGCGACGATGGACATGAGGAAGGTCGATGTTGCCGCAATCGAGGCAGTTAGCGCGACTGACGGTCCCCGGTGAGCAGCCCAGCGAAAGCCACGAGGCCAAAGCCACGCGGATATTCAATAATCAGTAGCGCACGCTGTTTGTATTTTGCCTCCCATCCCCTTACCATTACAGTTTGGGGGGATGCATGTCCAAGAGTCGATCTTTTTCAATCTATCTGCTCAAGCCGGGGTTCGACCAAGCAAATGCGCTTGTCGACGACCATCCGCTGGATGCAGAGGTCCAAGCTGGCTTCCTGCCCGAGGGGGCCACACTTTTCGTGCTCGACAGTGACCCGCGGCCACCTTGGTGGAGGGGCTATTTCGGCGTCCAGAAGAATCTCGACCAAGTTAGCAAGGGTGCACTCGTTTTTCTTCCGATTGGCGGCAGGTGCTTCGCGCTATCGTTCGGACATGTAGCACACAATCTCAGGGATACGAGCTACGAGTATGACTTCGGCCTGCGTGTCACGCTCAACAGCCTCGATCCGAAAAAGCTGAAAAGCACGGACACGCTCGAGCCGAGCGCGGCAAAGCGCCAGCGTACGCAGCTGCCGATCGAGTCAGAGCTGACACTTTTCGACTTCGATCGCGACAGCACCATCCTGCGGAGCCTTACCGGCAAAGTGCGAGACGAACACAAGGAACTATTTCGCCATGCTACCGGTGCCAGCAATCTGCGCATCAGCACCGACACTCTCGCTGAGGGTCTTGCTCAGCTCTGCGAGAAGCTGCTGGAGCTATACGGCGCCGAGCAGTTCAAAGTATCATTTCCAGGTATACAGAACATCGTGCCAGTGAAGGATCCGGCAACACTCGTTGCTCTGAACGAACAGTTGTTGGCGGCTCTACATGCCAAGGACCCGGACCTAAACCTCACGGTCCCGGAGATTATAAACTACAGCGACAACGTGTTCGTCGCCTTCTCTGGCACTGGCCCCAGCCTCATATATGACGACGTGTATATCGGGCGCTACTATGACTACCTCGCCAGCAGGAGTTTCGAACTGGCCGACGTGGGTCTTAATGACCTGTCTCACCACAGCCTCGTCCTCACGGATGAGGACGGGGCCTCGCGAGACAGGTACAGCATTCTCAAGAGCCTTGTGTTCGATACAACGCTCGCGATTGCGGGTGGCTCAACGTTCCACTTCTCGGAAGGACAATGGTACCGCGTCGACAACAATTACATTACCCGCCTCACCACCTATCTCGATCCGCTCTACATCGCCGCAAATCTTCCCGCCTATACGCAGTCGAGCGAAGGTGCGTACAATCTGGCCGTTGCCCAGGCCCAGGCCGGAATTGCGTGCCTCGACAAAACGAACATCGCTCCTGAAGGCCAGACGCAGGTGGAACCATGCGACCTGCTGGCAGTCCAGAACGGAAGTGCGGTATTCTATCATGTTAAGATTTCGACGCTCTCGGCTCAGCTCAGCCACCTTTTCAATCAAGGGATCAACGCGATTGAGCTTCTTCGGCTGGATACCGAAGCGGTCGCAAGGTTGGCGGTGCTCCTTACGGCAGCGCTGGATGCCGAGGGGTCAGAAAACGCAATGGCTCTCCTAGCCGATGGCAAGTGCCATATTCAGTTTGTCATTGTTACCCGAAAGGACCCGGCAAACCGGTCGCTCAATCTGCCTCTCTTTTCCCGCATCAGCATGATGAGAACTATGAAGGCTCTTCATGTGCGGGGCATAGAGCGCAGCTACACCTTCGTATCCGACAACTCGGCCGACGCGGAAGGAATGAAAAAGAAGCGTAAGAAAAAGGCCGCAGCGAATGCGGAAGCTGTTGTAGAACCCGCATAAGTCCAGCATCTGGTAGGCTAGGAAGTTTCAGCGGAAATAGGCTGCTGCCCGACGCGGGATGCTAGTCTATCGGCCGTCTCGCTGCGCCATCTCGAGGGCCTCGCCGACACTGTGCGCCTCGTTGCGATATGGTTTCGTCCTTCTAGCGATATCGTCGAAATCCCGGCGTTCCTGCGACTGACGGGTGGGACGGTCACTCCAGCGTGCCACGATCTCATCGAGGTCAGCAAAAGATAACTCGCTGCGCCGCTTCCTATCCCAGCGCAGTTTGCCCTTCTCATCTCGGTACGGTACTGAAATACGTTTGCCGAGGCGATAGTGGCCAAACATGTCAGGGCCGGTGCTGGCCGCGCTATTTTTAGCGCGACAGTTGTTTCGAACCAGCGCCCTGAGACCCAGGTCGTTGATGTGATCCTGAACATTCGCAATGCGCTCGGGGTACCGGGTTACAATCGTGCTAATAGTCTTGTCGACCGAGAACCGTCCCTCGCGTGACGATTCCTCAATCAACTCTTCAAGGAAGGAATGAAATTCTTTTAACTCCAAATTGCTCATTCGTCTGCTCCGCCAGCTTTGGGTAACTGATATGCGTGATGATTTCGGAACAAGTCAAGAACGGATGACGCTTGTCTACAGCTCAGAATGGGGAATGAATCGAGCGCATACTAGCCCTTTAACATTCACACTGGAAAACAGGCCTAAGACGGGATGGAACGCTTGGAATAGATTCGCTCGGTAGCGGAATGCGACATTACTATTCGGAGGAATTTAGGGAGCCGAGGCTAGGGCGTTGATTTCGCCCTCCAGCATTTGAATCCGGGCAAGGATTTCGTCGAATGCTAATGGCTTCTCGTCGAACATCATCGGAGACATGTCGCGATAGAAGCGCGGAGGTCTCTCTGCCTGGCCTCAGAGGGCATCAGTCGTAACGTGCCGGGCCGGGCGGTATCGTAGTTAGCCCACCCCGAGCGGAAAAATACTGCTTTGTGCCTCGCCACCTGCTCGAGGAGGTCGAAGTTGGTCGCTGCGGCCTTCCCATCCGCAGTTTCTAGGAGCATCGCGATATCATAGTAGTGCCGCGAGAAGTATTGCGGAGTCGGAATTTCATCCGGCCGGTGTGCCTCCGCATGAAGTGCAGTGGCCTTTTCCCAGAATGTGCGTCGTGCCGACAGCACGGTTACGGTGCAGTCTGGATCGTCGAAGAAATCCGGAAAGTCGTCGGCCGCATATGGGCGAATGGTCCGCTGTTCGGTCGGCCATGGATCGCCTCGGGCGCCGAATTCTAGCTTCACCCGAGGTGTGATGTAAGTCATGCCTGCGTACTCTCCCGCCGACAGGGCAGTCGGGCAGTGAAAGTTAACGGTCTGGGGGTCGTTACCGTCGATTCCCAGTGACCATCCACCATCATCTGGAATGCCGAGGTGCGAGGGCGATGGCGTCTTGAAGTGGCGGCAAAACTGAATCCGCGATGTACCTTTCGGTATCGGCTACGAGGGCATCGATGAGTTTGCCCGCAGCTTTTCGACTAAGGCCTTCTTTCTCGGGATCGCGCTCACCAGTGGAACCAAGGTCAGTCCGATCGAAGGAGAGGTGTAAAGGCTTTCGACAGCGACGTCCCGCCTTTGAACACGAGGGCGGGTGCGTTTTCTTTTTGTAACTCGACGAGCCACTTCAGCGTCCAGCAGACCCAGAAGTCTTTCTCGATGATGGTGTTGTCGACGCCACGCGCCGCGCCTGCCTGGCCGAACAGCGCGGAGCGATCGGAGCGGTTTGAAACAGCAACCTTATCCATCAGCCGGCCCGGACGCGCCTAGAGCGATAGACATAAGCGTTGGCCTCATCCAAGCTGGGGCTTGTACGGCACTATTAGGAAGCACCTTCTTGTCGCCGGCAGATAGACTGCGGGCAGCCACATGAGCGATATCGATGGCGCGGGAGGGACCAAGATGCCGCAGGGCCTGGACAATGGTCCCGACTGGGCTACCCGGCGCGATCAGATGCTTCGGGGAAGCGTGACGCAAATCGACGGTTCGCTTGTCAAGCACAACACGCCTGGATGGGCCGTCGGTGAGATAAATGCTCTTGGCTGCCACCTGCGTGGATAGGCCAAGGGCATTTGCTGCCCGGGCTCCAGTGATCTGTGCCTGCGATCCAGTCTCACCGGCGAGTGCTTGAGCTACGTCGTCTGGCGCCGGTGATAGCGGACCAAGCTTTGCGTGCACTTTGGGGAAATCGTAAAGGCCGCGGGCCAGGCGTCGGAGCTTGCCGCCTTGGACCCTACGCGACAAAGCCTGATCGACTGCCGCACGGCCAGCAATGTCGAGAAAATCACTGGGCGTGAAAACACTGCCGCGGCCGCTGGCGTGCGCGCTTCATAATCTGATCTGACGCTGATGGTGCCCTCGCTTTCATACTCTATTTTTCTGACAATCAAGGGCCGTGTTTGGCGCCGTATGACGCTCGCGAGGGCAATGATGGAAAGCGTAGATCCGCTGGATTTAATAGAAAGCTGGGCAGCCCCGGAAGAGAGGCACGTTCAAAATTCATCTAGGCCGTGAAGGCCCGCGGGGCTTCGGCGCGGTCTAACCGGCCCCAAGCTCCAAGCCAGCGGCGGACTCACATCGAAGTGGGAGTGGCCCCTGACCATTTTCGGAGGGAACCGGTACGTAGCGCGATCGTGGATGCGCTGATTCAGCACAGGCGGGCGGCATCCTTGGAGCGGCTGCAGGCGGTCGTGGATGCCCGCAACAAGGCGTGCCTGGCCCTACTAGGCTTGCGCGGTTTCCCCGAGTTGGAGCCGACGCCGGGCCTCGTTGCGTTGGTGCAGGACGCCGGAAAGTAAAACCCGGCCGCTCGAATGGGGCCGGCTCCGCATGGAAACTTTTCGCCTGACACTCCATGAATCAAGGTGACCTAGCGGGAGGTCGAGGATTCTACCGGCCCGGCCGAAACGATTGCAAGCGGTACGCAGCCGTCCACTCTGAACGGGCGGAAATGGCACAAATTTTGAGGTGCCTGTGTAACGAAGCGACGAAGGCGGTCGCATAATGGGCCTCAAGGCAACATATTGCGGCGCCCGGTCCATGTCAGCGCCGCTGAAATCGTCGCTTTTGTGGCCGATAAATGGTCCCCATAACGAATGGTCATTTACTGGTCCAACCTAAGACCTGTTTCTTGCCCCATTTCCTTCCGGAGTCGGGCTTATGTAAGTGTGGAGCAATGCAAAAAATCATTCATATAACAGACCCCCATTTTGTCGCACCTGGCAAGATGCTTTACGGCATCGATCCGGCGCAGAGATTATGCGACACCTTGGACCACGTCTCGCGCGTACACGCAGATGCGAAACTCATCCTTATTACCGGCGACCTTGCTGACACGGGGGATCCGGCCGCCTATGTGCTCTTGCGCGAGATTTTGTCGGACGTCCGGCTCCCCGTCTATCTGACCATCGGCAACCATGACAACCGCACCGCGTTTCGAGGCGTCTTCGGCGGAGAAGGCTTCGTTCAGGCGGCTGTAGACCTGCACGAGTGGCTCCTCGTCTTGCTCGACTCGAAGGACGACATTAGTCCTGGCGGTTGTCTCGACGGTGGCCGGTTTGAATGGCTCCAAGAGCAGCTTGTCCGTGGCGCCGGCCGACCAGTCGTGGTTGCTATGCACCATTCACCATCGGACTTGCATGTGCCCTGCTTTAGGACATGCGACATGAAGGAGACCGAGCGGTTCTTTTCCATTGTTAAGAAAAACGCATCGGTCCGCCACATGCTCTTTGGTCATCGGCATGTCGCTGCAGCAGGCAGTCTGTCAGGAATCTCCTTCACTGCCAGCCGTGGCACGGCGCAGCATATCGTTCTGGACTGGGAACAATATGGCAAGCCCATATTCGTCGCGGCTGCACCCTCATACGACGTCATCATGTTGGACGGAACGGATGTCGTCGTCCATCGTCACGAGGGACTTGATTTGTTGCCCGTTATTCGTCCGGGTGACCCGAAATGAGTGTCGCATCCTCAATCACGACCTCCGATCGGCCTCGGCCTGGACTGATCATCTTCGATTTTGACGGGCACCCTTGCGGAGACGAAAATCATAGCATCCGAGGTGTTCGACAAAACTCGCCGCAGAAGGTGTCCCGGTACATCCGGAAGGAATCAGGCAACGCTCTCCGGAATTGAGCGAGACGATCAACAACCGCCTATACTAAGCGTCATGGCGTGTAAGCTGGCCGGAACACTTAATGGAAACAGTCGAGGTTGAGATCCAGCTGGCCCCTCGATGAGCCTGTTGGCGACACCTGCTCAATTGAACTGCTCCACTGGCTTACCATTCCCTTTGTGTCGTATCGAGTACATCAGTTTCGACTCATCCACCGCATGAGAGCCGCTGACATTTGGGGCTTGCAAGCCCACGGCTCTTCTCCTCCGATAACATCGGTGTCCGCAAGCCCCACCCTTCCGTGCTGCTGATAGCCGCGAAGTTATGGGCGTGTCTGCGAGCGAGCGCGTTCTCATTCAGGACGGCTTCATCGGCCTTAATGCCGCGCGAAATGCAAATATGCGCTAATGCGCGTTAGTGCGCGCGCGCCATCATCACAGTCAGCTGAGGAATGTTTGAGCCCAAGGCATCTTGGAGGAGCTTAGAGGCTTGCTTTGCCCAATGTTGAAGGTTTAGCAGCGGCGTGGACGAGTTCCGCCCGCACCTGTGGGGGTAACACCCTAGCATGAGGCACGGTGACGCACTGAAGCTACCTCCGGGAGCCACGGTATCCTGCATGCAATGAAAAGCGCGGGCAGGTCATCAAAGGATGAATCGTGATGTCTTAGAGTAAATCAAGTTCGACAACGAGCAAGCACATGACGCTTAAGCCCTATACGTGCGGTTGGCAGAACATCTGCTGAGGTTCGGTCCGGCACGACAGTGGATGTTTATTGCTCCCTTGGATACCTCCCTTCTGAGCTCGCATGCAGCCGAAATTCAACACTGGTCCATCGACTGCCGCTGCCTCCGCGCATAATGCGGGGCTCTAGTTTCCGAGCCTGAGTTCGGGAGCCATCAAGGCTTGAGATGAGCAGAGCCCGGCTCCGATGAGGCCTGGAAACCGTTCAAGACGGTTTTCGATTGGTGACGCATGAGAGTCGGATTTCCGCCTCGGTGCAATTCGATTAAGAATGAAAAAAATCGTCTTTTATATACAGCGCGATGATGATACCCATCACGCCCGTGCTCGTATCCGTCAAAGGACCCAGTAACACATACCAGGAGAACTCCATTGCCTTCTTCACAACCGGGATCGCCGACACTCGGCCCGAGCTTAATTTGGCGGAACTGGGTGAGCAATCAGGTTTGCAGGGTAAAGCATTTCGAGATGCCAAGCTCGGACGATGACGTCTGCAGTACGATAAAGGCAGCAGCCTTGAACAACCTGCGAATTCGCGTTGTTGGTACGGGGCACTCATATACGCCAATTGTCCCCACGGACGGCGTTCTGATCTCCGCGGAGCGCCTATCCGGGATCGAAAACATCGACCATGCCAACGGCCGGGTGACGCTTCGCGGCGGAACGCGGATTTGTGACGTCGGCTCTGAACTGCGCTCTGCAGGTTGGGCGTTGCCGAATCAAGGCGACATCGATCTGCAAACCATAAGCGGGGCCGTATCGACGGGTACGCATGGCAGTGGTGACAGTTTAAAATGCTTAGCGGGGCCGATAGTTGGAATGCGAATAGCTACTGGCGACGGATCAATCGTCAATATCGATGCTTCACAGGACGCGGATGCCCTCAACGCTGCAAAAGTCTCCATCGGAATGTTCGGCGTAGTACTTTCCGTCACGATGAAGCTTGTTCCCGCCTTTGATCTTCATGACAAAATATGGCGTGAGGATTTCGAAGAATGCATGGATCACCTGGATCAGCTATGCCAACAAAACCGGAGTCTCCGCGTTTTCTGGTGCCCGACCGAACACTCGGCCTCGTTATACAGCCTGCCCAACACGTTTGGCATGGGACGTACTCGCAGCAAATCCGATGTCTGCGAACTGAGGACGCTGAACGTCACGGCTCAATCGCCGGAGTCTGTCGAAGATCGGGTCGGCGAGAGAATAGGGCCGAGCTACCGGATATTTCCGGGTTCAATTCCGATGCCGAACCACAATGAATGCGAGTACGCGGTGGCTTACGGGGACGGTCCGTCGGTATTCCGCGAAATCCGCAAGTTGATAAAGACAAAGTACCCGTCGCAGATATTTCCGGTGGAGTATAGAACTGTAGCGGCTGACGACATTTGGCTGAGTCCATACTTTGAACGAAAGACTGCGATGATATCCGTGTCCGGCGCAGCAGGAGAAGATTACTGGGATTTCATTCGTGATTGCGAGACAATCTTTTCTTCCGCGAACGGTCGTCCGCACTGGGGCAAACTTCACAGTCTGGGGCGGCCGGAGATCGAAGGCTTGTACCCAAGGTACCGCGATTTTGTTTCCCAAAGGGCTCGCTTTGATCCGGACGGTCGTTTCCTGAACGACTACCTGCGCGAACGTTTCGGTTAAAAGCTTTTATCTATGGTAGCCTCTGCGGTTCGCTGCATAGCCGCCTGGAACTTGCTGCCATCTTTAACGATCATGTTGGCGAGGATGTCGATGATCAAATATTGTCCAGCGACCCGGGAGAACGCTCCTCGCATGATGGGGGTGTCCGTCGAGGATGCTGCCAGCACAGCGTCCGCCTTGGCAGCGATTGGACTGCGTATGTGACATGTGATTGCTATGGTGAACGCGCCAGCAGCCTTGGCTGCCATGAGTGAGTTGATGGTATCCTTGCTTGAGCCAGATTCCGAAATTGCCAGCGCCACGTGCTTGGGTCCGAGATTCACCGCGCTCATGACGGCGAGATGCGGGTCGTCCAGCACGCGCGACATCAGTCCAGATCTAATAAACAAGTAATGCGCATATCGGGCTACGTTCGCAGAGCCGCCCAAACCGTAGAGATCGATACTTTTCGCTCGTATGATATGTTTTACCGCCAATTCAAGGGCGGCCTGGTTCAACAGGTCCTTTGTCTGATTGAGTGCCGTGACGGCCATAGACAGCGTATCGTCGATGATGTCGCCGGACGGGCTGGCATGTCTGATTGTCTGGTTAGTTGACAGTTCGATTCCCAATGCCAGTTTGAAACGCTGAAAGCTCGAAAATTTGATGTCTCTGCAGAACCGCAAAACGCTCGCTTCGCTCGATCCAGATCCGTCAGCGACCTCCGTGATGGTCTGGTGCACGACCTTCGCGGGATCCTTGAGGACGTACTCACTGATGCGAAGGAGTGCCGGACTGAGGCTCGGCTGAGACGATCGCAATCGCGCTAAAATGTTTTCCTGCATTAAAAACGAATCCCGTGCATCACGAGGGTCCAGGTCCGCTGGCTATAGGAAATTTTCAGCAGAAAGCCAAGCAGTGAACAGCCTCTCGTAAGGGAGCCGCTACCGTCCGCTTACCTTTTCCGGACTGCCGACCGACCCCAATCACCGGACGTCGTTATGATGAAAAAAATCATCTTTCATCAGAGTTGAGATAGTGATATTCTCCGCCGCCAAACTGGAAACGCGGTTGATGCACGCGACTACGAACAGAGATGAAGAGATGTGTTCTATCTCGATCGGTGTCGATATCGGTGGCACCAAAACGCATTTGAGGGGGTGCTCGGACCAGGGTACGGCCCGCGACCTGATCGTGCCAACCAGTGAGTGGCGCTCTGGTGCCTGTGACCACAATATCCCTGGACTCATCGCGCTAGTCCGCCGGTTTGCTGCTGACGCCACGCCCAACAGCATCGCGATTGGCTCTCATGGATGCGATGACGATGCCGAGTGCGGCCTGCTTCAGCAGCAACTGTCGAATCATTTCGCCTGTCCCTTAAAGGTCGTCAATGATGCGGAGCTTTTGCCCGTCACCATGGGATTTTCCAGCGGAATAGGTGTCGTCGCGGGCACTGGCTCGATCGCAGTCGCTCGCGACGATAGCGGCAAAATGCATGTCGCAGGCGGCTGGGGATGGGCAATCGGAGACGAAGGGAGCGCACCTGGTTTGATGCGGGAAGCGGGCCGTGCGGTGCGGTTACATATTGATTTGGGGGGAGCCAAGACGGAGCCCCTTGTAGAGGCACTTTGTGAAACCTTTGGGCTGACCAGCCCCACAAACATCGGCGCTTCAATCGCGCAGCAAGGCAGCGCGTCCGCTCTGGGCCGCCACGCACCCGTAGTCTTCAAGGCAGCCAATGCCGGTTCGCTGTTGGCCAAACGCGTCATCAACGAGGGTGCCTCTGCCTTGGCTCAGCTGGTCCACCATCTGATGTTAGGCGGCGTGCACGACAAACATGTTGTGGTGGGCGGTGGGGTCATTCTTGCTCAACCGCTTTTGGCCAACGCATTTTGTCAAGAAATTGCCAGCCGCTTCGGGGCTACAGTAGCCGTCACTTTCCTTAACAGGCCGCCGGTCTTGGGAGCCTGCCTCATGGCGCAGCAAGTTCGCACCGGTGGGGCCAGCACTGAAGGTCCAATCATGCCTCAACACAAGGATGTTCAATGATTTACAGATCGGCGATTGCCCGTCAGCCTGATCAGTTTCGCCATGCGTTGGAAGTTGTCCAACCGCAGCTCCGGAAACTTGATCTCTCCCAATTCAAGAAGGGAACTTTGGTCGTTACAGGGATAGGCGCGAGCTACGAAGCTGCGGCGGTGGTGACCGGCGAACTTCAGCGTCGCGGTAGGCGGGCAAATACCTGGCGCGCTGTCGATCTCGTTGAGCCGGGAGATCCTGGCGATTCCATTATCGTGCTTTCTGTCGGAGGAAGGAGCGTCGAGCCCATTGCTGCGCTTAACGTGCACAGTCAGTTGCCGTCCCTTGCAATCACGAATGAAGGCAATGACCCGCTGTCGCGCGCCGCTTCAACGGCAATTCGGTTTGAGTCCGGGCTGGATTCGCTGCCGTCAAGCACCGGCTACACAGGGTCACTTTTGGCAGGCGGGCTGCTGGTTGATGCTCTTGGCGGTGGAGAGAGCTTTAATTGGAACGACATTCCCCACATCGCAAGCGAGGTCCTGAAGACCTCGGCGAAGAAAATGGCTCGTGCTGGCGAAATGTTCCGTGACCAGCGAGCCATCGACTGCGTTGGCGCAATATCCGCCTTTGGTACAGCGGGCGAAGCTTGTTTGCTTATTCGTGAGGCTGTCAGGGTTCCGGCAGGCGCCAGCGACACGCTGCATTACCTGCATGGTCCGATGGAATCTATGGATCAGGCGACCGGGATATTGATATTCGGCGATGGCCGCGAAGTGCGGTTGGCGCAGGAGTTAGCCGAAATCGGCTGTGCAGTTCTTCTAGTAACCGCGAGCGAGTTGCCTCGAGACCACAAAGGCCTGACAGTTGTGAAAGTGCCTCCACTGCAGAACCGTGTTGCCCGGGCCATCGTAGACATTCTGCCCACCCAGCTGCTGGCGGCCGAGCTGTCCGACGCGGCTGGACTTACGGATGTCCCGTTCCGTTATAGCCAAACAGACACAAAGGTTGCGATGGACGAAGCGGAAACGCGGATCTGAGCTCGCACGTCCGGACATAACAACGTTCCGGACCTCCTTCCTAGCCGGACTTTTTGACACACTCGGTCCCATTCAGCTCGCCAATGCCAGCCAGACCAGGCTTTCAACATGGGCATAGACATCAAGGAGGAACGGACCCATGGCATATTCCCGGCTTAATGCGTCCTCGACGCTGGTTACCCCCGCGATCGGGTTCCTATGCCTTGCGACGTTCGTCCCGATCGCAGCTGTCGTTGCGCTCTCATTCATGGATTTCAACATCGCCTTCCCCGGAAAGACGACCTTCATCGGCATTTACAATTACACACGCTTCTTGTCCGACGGCCGATTTCTCAACGCTGCTTTCGTGACATTTGGCTTAGTCGTTATGCCCGTCGCGCTTCAACTCCTGTGTGGGTTGGCGCTGGCATTAGCTCTGAAGGAGAAGCTCATCGGTACACGGTGGATGCGAGCAGCTTCCCTGCTTCCCTCCGTAGTTCCGCCAGCGGTAGGCGGAATTGTGTGGAAATTGTTTGTCATTCCTGGTGTGGGCGGCCTGTCTTATTTCGCAAGCTTCTTTGGGCACAATCTCGACGCCGACCTGCTGGGAGGCAAGGCCTCAGCGCTTGTCACCGTAATCATCGTGTCGGTTTGGTTCGGGGTTCCCATAGTTGCTTTGCTGCTTCTTTCCTCCCTTGATTCAATCCCCGGCGAGATTTATGAGGCGGCCAGCCTCGACGGTGCAAGTTGGGCTCAGGCCCAACGGTATATCTCCATACCGCTTGTCTTACCTGCAATGGGAGCCGTTGCAGTATTTCAAGCCTTGGAGGTCCTCGGCATTTTCCCGGTGATTTTCGTGCTGACTGGAGGCGGGCCTGCAGGGGCGACGGAGCCCCTTAACTTCTACGCTTTCCTGACCGCATTTACATATCTTGACCTCGATTATGCCGCCTCAATTCTCGTGGCGTTCACAGCCACAATCGTCGGCGCTTGCTTTTGGTTTGTTCGCCGAATCTCGGCTGGCCGAGTTGGGGGCTGATCATGCATCGAGACCTTGGACGATACATCTACGGATATGTCATCTGTGCTGCGTTCGCGCTATTCCTATTCTCTCCAATCCTGTGGACACTTTCGACATCTCTCAAAGAGCCGACAGAGATGTTTCAATGGCCGCCGGTGATCGTGGGAGAGCCGTCCATTCAGCACTATACCGCGATAATCGCCGACAAGGACTTTTCTTCGGCGCTCATCAATTCAATTGTGGTCTCATGCAGCACCATTGTAGTGACCATGGCGCTTTCGGTCCCGGCGGCATTTGGCATCTCCCATCTGCAGAAGACTTCCATGCGCAGGCTGTTGACGTTGGTATTGGCGCTCCGGGCTGCGCCAGCGATGATTTACATCATCCCCTATTTTCTCTTTTTCCGCCAAGTAGATTTGGTCGACACGAAGATTGCGCTGATCATCGTCAACACCACGTTCGCTATCCCGCTCGCGATTTGGTATTTATCGGCGTTTTTTGACCAAGTTCCTCGTGAAATCGAAGAGGCCGCTACCATAGATGGCGCGTCAACGCTGCAGGTGATGACACTTATCTCGATACCTATTTCCAGGTCCGGCATCTTAGCAACAGCTATATTAGTCTTTATTGGTTCTTGGAACGAGTTTCTTTTCGCGCTGACGCTAACACGCGATAACGCAAAAACTGCAGCCGTCGCAATTCTGAATTTCATGCCGTTTGAGGGAACTGATTGGGGCAAAGCGGCAGCCGCCTGCGTGCTTATGCTGGTTCCGATCGTGGTTTTCGTGCCGTTCGTAAAGAAGTACGTCGCCGGCTCAACAACGACCGGTTCCGTGAAAGGGTGAAACGTTAGCTCAAGGAGAGAAGCAATGAGGTACATCGGAATTCTTGCTGTCGCATTAGGTGTTGCCATTGGCGGGGGAGCATCGGCTCAGCAGCGGTACGACGGCGTAAAGATAAAGATCCTATCGACAAACTCAGCATACGATCTTGAGCTCAAAAAATTTGCGCACGAGTTCACAGAGAAGACCGGCGCTGAAGTGCAGTTCGATCTCTTCGGTTATGCGCCGACCGTTCAGAAGGTGTCGGTCGAGCTCTTGACACGTTCAAACAGCTACGACGTGGTCTACTTAGGGAGCGAGGAGTTCGGGCGATACGCATCTGGCGATATCCTGGAGCCGCTCGACAACTACATCGACATGAAGAGTGCCGATGTACAGGATTTCATCGCTCCCGTGCTTCGCCTGTACAATAAGGACGGCAAACAACTGGCATTGCCGCATTTCGCGGCGACGCAGCTCCTTTACTATCGTCCCGACTTATTGGAGAAGGCCGGTATCAAACAGCCACCACAAACGTGGGAGGAATTCCGCGATGACTGCGAGCTGTTGAAAAAGGCTGATATTCAGTGCACCGCACTAAGAGGGCAACCCGACACCGGTGAGAATATCTGGTTTTGGGGCCAGGTCCTGTATGCTTTCGGCGGCAAATATTTCGCGCACGAACCGGCGGATCTGACGCCCACGGTCAATACACCCGCCGCTGTGGAGGCGCTGAAATGGTACACAGACGTGATGACCAGGTTCACCGTGCCTGGCAGCACCTCAGCAACGTTTGACGACGTCGTCATTGCGATGCAGCAGGGCCGCATTGCAATGACGGTGGAAGGCGCTCCTACTGCCGGCCGCATTCTCGACCCCAAGCTGTCGAAAGTCGTAGGTAAGCTTGGATTCGCTTTGCCGCCCGGCGGAGTAAGTGGGAGGTTCCCGCCATTTGCGGGACAGGCCTATGTCATCCCGGCGGCATCAGAAAACAAGGCAGCCGCAGCCGCATTCCTTCAGTGGGCGACAAGTAAAGATGTGATGAAACGCATTTCACTCGATAGCACCTTTGTCGCGATCACGAGATCGTCCCTGTGGAACGATCCGGAGATACTTGCCAAGCACGACTACAATTATGGCCACGGGTCGTTCGCGGCAACATATGCTGAAACTCTTCGGGTCGCGCCGGAGTGGTATTATCCTCGAATCCCTGAATTCAAGGAGATCGGCGACCGCCTCGGTCGAGCCCTGCAGGAGGCGGTTGTTGGCAGCAAAAGTGCCCAGGCCGCTTTGGATGATGCTCAGACTGAGGCCGTGGATATCTTAAAACGGGCTGGATATTTGAAGTAGTCTTCACGCACCCGGCCACCGGCGCGATTGACGCGCCGGTGGCGAACGAATTAGACCTCTATTGCGTTTGAGGATCAGAGTTGGGCAACTTTAATATTGTCTGGATTTGCAGTGATCAACAACGTTGGGACACGCTGCGGTGTCTCGGGTTCAAGGGCACGCAAACTCCCAATATCGACCGTCTGGCCGCGAGGGGTACAGCATTCGCTCGTGCGTATTGTCAAAGCCCGATCTGCACGCCGAGCCGAACGAGCTTTCTGACGGGGTTGTATCCGATTGCACACCAAGTGCATCAAAACGGCGCCGGCACGTTTCCTTCGCATCTCGTTTTGCTCCCAAAACTGATGGCGAATGCCGGATACTACCCGGGGCACATAGGGAAGCTGCACCTATCTGCCACTCGTGGCATGATAGAAAAGCGCCCCGACGATGGATTTGCCGAGTTCTACTGGAGCCCTGAGCCATTTCCGGAGTGGTCAGGCAACCATGACTATCATGCGTGGATGTGGTCAAAAGGCGTCGATCCCGTAGCCTACTTCAAACCGTATCTTGACCAACATTATGGCCCGGGACCGGCCGCAGAATATCGGCAGGCGCGTTGGGCAGGCGATCGGGCAGAGCGTTTCATCAAGATGCATTCTGGTCGTAATTGGTATTTAGGCATTAATATCGACGCACCTCATCCGCCTCTCAATCCCCCGCCTGACTACCTCAGGCGTTTCAACCCAAGTGATATGCCTGATCCTGTCTTCAGGCCGATCGATCTCGAGCATCAGAAGAAATTTGAACGAGTCGATCAGCAGGCAAAATTCGCGGTGGATCCGTGGCAGGCCGCAGCAGCCGTCGGTCAGGCGCACAATGACGAGATCGCCGGGCCTACGCATGAAGCGCCACCCACGAACTTCGACATTTGGGAGATGAGAGCGGCATATCATGCGGAGGTGGCTCAAGTCGACGATCTAGTCGGCCGGGTACTGGACGCTTTGACGGAAACCGGCCAGCTGGATCGCACCATCATTGTCTTCATGAGCGATCATGGTGACATGATGGGTGACCACGGCCTGCTCTACAAAGGCTGCCGTTTCTATGAGGGTCTGGTGCATGTCCCGCTTATGATTTCCGTGCCCGGCAGCTCAGCCCAAGGATCGGTGTCGAATGCACTCGTCGAGTTGGTTGATATTGCACCCACATTGCTCTCGTTGTCGGGTCTTGAGATCCCCAGCGCTATGCAGGGGCTGTCACTCGACCAGATGCTGCTTGGCAACACCTCATTGGAATACCACAAGCCGTACGTGGTCAGCGAGTATCACAATTCTCTCCGATTCCACGGGAGCCGGGGGTCACGCGCATCAATGTACTATGATGGACGCTACAAGCTAAATGTATATCATGATGTTGGAATAGGAGAGTTGTTCGATCATCAAGAAGACCCCAATGAGCACTATGATCTCTGGGATAGCGCCCATCAGAGGGGCTTGAAATGCGACCTTTTAGGGCGCAGCTTTTCCGCTATGATGCTCAGAAGTGGATCCGGCCCGAACAGAATTGAGGACTACTAGTCTTCCCAGATCGGGCGAGCACTGGCTAGTCCTGTTCTCCCAATCTCGAAGTCGGCCCCTGGTCGCGCGCGCTTCGGAAGCCAATCGTCGGACGGGTCGATGGCATCTGGCTCTCTTTTCTGCGGCTTCATAAGGTATGGGTATCATGACGATGAGCATTAACTCACCCGCCGCGACAGCGGCAGAGCGCGAGAGCATCTTATCTGGCTTGCAGGAAGACATCGATCATCTGCCGAATGCGCTCGCTCGGATCGCCAAATACATCCTGGAAAATCCTGAGAAAGTGTTGCACCACTCGGTCGGGGAACTAGGCGAATTCGCGGGTAGTGGGGAAGCCAGCATTTTGAGGCTTTGCCGCCAGATCGGCTTTTCCGGCTTTCGCGATTTCAAGCTGGCGCTGGCGGCAGAGATTGGCCGCCCCAGGCCTCCATCCACCGCCGCGCAGCAGCCCAACGCCGCCCTGCAAACCTTGCACGACACGATGGCTCGGAATCTAGGGATCGCACACAGCAATGCCGATCTCGAGGCCCTCGAGAAGCTCGCAGAAGTGATTGCGGCGAGCAGAAGGATAGATCTTTACGGAGCAGGAATGTCGGGCGTGACGGGAGAACTGCTCGCCTATCGGCTCTTGCGAGTTGGGCTTACGGCGCTGGCGTTCAGAAACTCAAACATGGCTCACGAAGTGGCCAACGGACTCAGTCCCGGATGCGTGGCGATCGGCCTTTCGATCTCCGGCCTGACAATTGATACCGTTCAGTTCCTCAAGGGCGCCCGCTCCGCGGGGGCACTGACCGTCGCCATCACCAACCGCGCCCGTAGCCCGCTCGGCAAGTCAGCGGACTTCATCTTGCAGGCCTCCGGCCTTGACGACCATCCGATCGGCGGCACGCTGACCCCGATGATCGGCAAGATCTTCGTGATCGAAAGCCTGATGCTGGCACTGGGAAAGGCGATGGAGAAATCGGTTGCGAAATGAAATTAAACTCCGTATGTCATGAAAATGAAATAAAGCTCCATTAAGCCCTGTCGCCAACCGAAAGGGAACTCGGAATGGCTGCGTTGGATCTCCACATTGACAATGTCGGCAAGCGGTATGGCGCGACTGATGTGCTTCGCGGCGTCTGTCTAAGGATTGCTGCCGGGGAATTTGTGACACTGCTCGGGCCCTCCGGCTGCGGCAAGTCCACGCTTCTTCGCATAATAGCAGGGCTGGAGCGGGCGGATCAGGGCCACGTGCGTGCAGGGGGCAGGGCGCTGGATACCGTGGCGCCGAAGGACCGCGACCTGGCCTTCGTGTTCCAGAGCTACGCCCTTTATCCGCATCTAAGTGTGTACGACAACATCGCAGCCCCGCTGGTCATGCGCGAGCTGACCAGCTTGGAACGGCTTCCGGTGATTGGCGGCCTGCTGCCAGGGGCCGGCCAACGCAATCGCTCGATCGAGGAGCGGGTCCGTCAAACATCGGCGCTGCTCAAGCTCGATGCGCTGCTCGACCGCCGGCCGGCGGAGCTTTCGGGTGGACAGCGCCAGCGCGTGGCTTTGGGACGCGCTATGGTGCGCAAGCCGAAGATCTTCCTGATGGATGAACCCTTGGCAAATCTGGACGCAGCGTTGCGCATTCATACGCGTGGCGAAATCGCGCGGCTCCACAAGGAAATGCAAACGACGACTATCTTCGTTACCCATGACCAGGCCGAGGCGGCAGCACTTTCCGACCGTGTCGCCGTCATTTTTGGCAGCGAGCTGCGCCAAGTTGCAGCCCCTGCCGATCTTTATCGCGAACCCGTCGATCTCGATGTTGCCCGGTTCCTGGCCCAGCCATTCCTGAACGAGGTCGAGGTGGCCGCCCCTGTCGGCGGCGCGCTCATCATCGACAGCAGTAGGATCATCATTCGCGATGCGCTCGGATCCGGACAGGCCGGAACGCTGGCCTTTCGGCCGGAGCATGCATCCCTCGTCGACAGGGACCGACCGGGCGCCCTGCCGGTTTGCGTCACGCGCATCGAGCATGCAGGGATGGACGCTCACGTCTTTGTCCATGCCGGGGCAGGCGCTGAGTTCGTCGCCCGGATTTCGGCCGAGCGAGCACAATCACTGCGTGGCGGCGACAACTTGGGACTGACCATCGACTCGGAAAAGGCATGGTTCTTTCCTTGGGACGGCTCGCGCCAGAGTCGCGATCACAGCAGGGTAGCCTGATATGGCCGTGGTCGACGACAATCCGATCGGTCGCTTGGCTCAGAACATTTCAGGCGGCTACCGCCCTGCTCGCGCCCAGGCACAAGCCGGAATGATCCTGGCCACACCCGCGACGCTGCTGCTTGCCGCTCTTGTCATCGCTCCCACCGTTCTAGTTTTCTTTCTGTCTTTTACAGATGCTTCGCTTGGTTTGGCCGGTGTCCGGTTCATCGGGCTTGCGAACTATACGCGCATGCTGACGGACCCAGGCTTTGCTCAGAGTCTGCGCAACACCGCGCTCTATGTGGTTGTGGTCGTGCCGACATCAATCGCGTGGGGCCTGCTGGTTGCTCTCTTGATCGCTCGGTCACGATTTGCCATCGTCTATCGCACCGCCTACTTCCTACCGGTGGCCGCGACCCTGGTCGCTCTCGCAACCGCGTGGGAAGCGATCCTGCATCCAAGTCTCGGCTTCGCCAACTCATTGCTGCAGCTTTTGGGCGCATCGCCGGTCAGCTTCCTGTCCGATCCCTCGACGGCCATGTATGCGCTCTCGGCGATCGGCGTCTGGCAGCTGGTCGGCTTCAACATGATACTTTTCGCGGCCGGTCTTTCAACCATTCCGGAGGAGCTCTACGAAGCCGCGGCGATCGACGGAGCGGACACGGGGCTGAAGCGCTTCCTGCTGGTGACTTGGCCGATGCTGGCGCCGGTGACGCTGTTCGTCACCGTAATGACAATCATCCGCGCCTTTTCGGTCTTCGAAACGGTTGCAGTCCTCACACAGGGCGGCCCGATGAAGTCCACCTCCGTCATTCTCTACACATTCTATGAAGAGGGCTTCCGCTTTTTCCGGGTGGGGTATGCGTCAGCGATCTCCGTGTCTTTCTTCGTCTTCGTGACTTTCCTGTCGCTCGTCCAGATGCACGTCTCCGAGCGCCGGGCGCGCTGGAAAGCAAGTGGAGGTCGATGATGATGATCCTGGCGCAATCTTCCGCATCCCGCATTGCCTTGCATGCCGTGCTTGTGACCGGCGCGATCATAATGGTCTTCCCTTTTGTGTGGATGATCCTTGCCTCTATGACTCCACAGAGCGAGATTTTCGACGGCAGCCTGCTGCCAACCCCGACCCTTAACGGCGCGATTGACAATTACAGCACCGCGCTTTCGGCAATTCCGCTTCTTCGGTTCATGGGAAATGGCTTTGTCGTGTGCCTGACAATTCTTGTGTTGCAGGTCGCGATCGCCATCCCGTGTGGCTATGCGCTGGCCAAGCTATCCTTCCCCGGCCGCCCAATTCTGCTTGCGGCCGTCCTTCTCGGTCTTCTGGTGCCGGTGCAGATACCAACGATCCCGATCTACATAGCGCTGGCGAAATCCGGGCTGCTCGACAGCTATGCCGCGCTGGTTCTGCCCTGGATCATTTCGGTATTTGCCATCTTCCTGTTCCGGCAGTTCTTCGTGACTTTTCCCGACGAGGTGCTCGACGCGGCGCGGCTGGACGGTTTCAGCGAGCTCTCGATCGCCCGGCGGATCATGCTGCCTGCAGCATGGCCGGCCGTCGCTTCCTTCTCGATCTTCTCTGTCGTGGCCCATTGGAACGATCTCTATTGGCCACTGGTGGTGATTACCACTCCCGACATGATGACGCCTTCCCTTGGAATTGCCTATTTCCGGCAGGCGGGCGAAGGCGCCGGTAATGTCGGTGCGCTTATGGCCGGGGGCGTTCTCGTGACCGCGCCCTTAGTCGCTCTTTTCCTTCTCATGCAGAAACACTTCATCCGGGGCCTGGTGCTTGGCCGACGCTAGCTCCGTTTCCAAACCTCGTCTCGAACCTCAGGAGAGCAATGTGAAAACCCTTGCAATGATCCTCGCCGCCGGCATCACTGCCGCGCTGGCAGCCATGCCGGCGCAAGCCGACACAAAACTCGATGTCTATTACGCCTGGCCCGAACACGAAGTAATCCATAAGCCGATTGCCGATCGCTTCATGAAGGACCACCCGGACATCAAGATCAACTTCCGCGTCGCCGCGCCGAGTTATGATGAGGCTGTCCAAACGTTGATCCGCCAGAGCATGGCGGGCGAGTTGCCGGACGTCCACTACGTCGGCTTCAATGTGTTGCGTCCGCTCGTGGCGCGTGGGCTCGTGAAGCCCATCGACGATCTCGCTGCCGCGGATCACCTAGCCGAGAAAGGCTACACGGATCAGGTCCTTTCTCTCGCAACAATCGACGGCCATCTCTACGGTCTTCCGTTCGCCATGTCGACGCCGGTTGTTTACTACAATGCCGATCTCGTGAAGAAGGCGGGTGGCGATCCTGACAAGATCCCAGGCGACTGGGATAGCTTCGTCGAACTTGCCGGCAAAATTGGAGCGCTCGGCAATGGAACGTCCGGCATGTATTACCAACTTGGCTCGGACGACTGGACCACGCAGAACCTGGTGCGCAGCTTCGGCGGACGGATGATGAACGACAAGCAAAGCGACATCGCTTTTGACGGTCCTGCCGGCCAGGCCGCAGTCAAGCTGTTCAAGAGATTCCATACCGCTGGTGCTCAGCCGACGATCGACTCGCGCGCTGCCCAGCAGCTCTTCACTTCCGGCAAACTTGGTTTCTTATTCGCCTCTGCCGGCAGTGTGAGTGGCTTTGAAGCTGATGTTGGAGGCCGGTTCAAGCTCCGCACCGCCAAGCAGCCGCTAGGCGTTGAAGATGCGACGATGCCGACGGGCGGCATGGTCGCAGTAATCCTCACCGACGATCCCGCCAAGCGCGCCGCCGCCTGGGAGTACGTCAAGTTCGCGACTGGTCCTGAAGGCCAGAGCATTGTCGTACCTAATACCGGATATATGCCGACGAACACGCTTGCCCTCGACAAGGATCATCTCGGCGCGTTCTACGACAAGCATCCGAATTGGTACACCAGCGTGCTCCAGACGCCCCGCGCCCGCCCGTGGTTCTCTTGGCCCGGTGACAACGGTGTTCAGATTGGCGAGGTCCTACGCGACGAAATGACGGCCATCGCGCTTGGATCCAAGGAACCGGAGGCCGCCCTCGCAGACATGGCGTCCCAGGTTCGCGCACTCCTGCCGAAAACCAACTGATCGTCTCGTCCGGGACGCTGCACGCCGTGCGGCGTCTCTCCCTTTTTCGCGGATTTACCAATGAAACTGATCCACTTGACTGATCTCCACCTTGTGCCGGCCGGCGCTATGCTCTTTGGCTTCGATCCGGCCGAGCGAATCCGCAAGACCATCGAGCGCATCAACCGCGATCACGCCGATGCCGAGCTTTGCGTGGTGACCGGCGACCTCACCGACGAGGGAGACTTCGCTTCCTACGAACTGTTACGCGAATTGCTTCAGGAGATGCGCGTACCCATCCGGCTTCTGCTCGGCAACCACGACAGTCGTCAAAACTTCTTACGCGCTTTCCCCGGCGAGCCGCGCGATAGGAACGGTTTTGTCCAGTCAGTCCATGACACCTCGGTCGGGCGCCTCATCTTCCTCGACACCCTGGTGGAGGGTCTTGGGCATGGCGCGCTGAACGAGGGACGACTGGAATGGCTGTTAGAGCGGCTCACCGAGAGGCCGCAGGCGCCGGCGTACCTCTTCGCCCATCATCCGCTACAGCCGATCGGCCTGCCGCACTTTGAGCCTTGGAATACGGAGAACTGGCGCCAGACTATGCGGGCGATGGTGGGGGCCGGCAATGTGCGACACGTCTTCCATGGTCATGTGCACGTCGATGTCAGCGGCACCTGGAGCGGCATTCCGTTCAGCGCAAGCCGTGGGGTTGCACATCAGATCATACCACACTTAGCGCGCAGGGATGCGGATTTTGTCGAGGACGCCCCGGCTTTCGACGTCGCACTGATCGACGATGATAGCGTCCTTGTGCACCGTTTCGAAGTCAACGACCGACATGTGGTTGAGGTCTCCGTTGCGGGCCCGGTTCCGAAGGACGTGCAATGAAACAACAGAACCCTTATGAACTGGTCATCTTCGATTGCGACGGCGTTCTGATCGACAGCGAGACGCTGGCAAGTCGCATTGATGCCGAGGAACTTACCCGCATCGGCTATCCCACGTCGTATTCTGATGTGGTTCTGCGCTTTACCGGCCTGTCCTCAGCCACCATGCGGAAGATGATCGAAGAAGACTGGGGCCGCCCTCTCCCCAGCGACTTCGACACCATCGTGCAATCCCGGATCAAGGAAAGCTACCGGACGGAACTGCAAGCCATCAGCGGTATTGACCGGCTCCTGCATCAGTTGTCGTTACCTCGCTGCGTCGCCTCAAGCAGCGCCCCCGACAAGCTGCGACTGGGGCTTGAACTGACGGAGCTTTGGCCGCACTTGCATCCGTACGTGTTCAGCTCCGTCATGGTAAAGGCGGGCAAGCCTGCACCGGACCTGTTCCTGTTCGCTGCGGCTCAAATGGACACTGAGCCGGCGCGCTGCGTCGTGGTGGAGGACAGCATTGCCGGCGTCGGAGCCGGTGTGGCCGCTGGGATGACGGTGATCGGTTTCACAGCGGGCGGCCACTGTTTCGAGGACCACGGTCAACGATTGCTCTCAGCCGGCGCTGCTGTCGTCGCGCGATCAGCTGAAGAACTTGGCGTATTGCTGATGACGAGCGAGGTTCAGCCGCGTTCAAAGATCGCAGAAGGGACCCGGTAGTAGCATGTGCTGCAACGCCTTCGTGGCTAGGGAACACACTCGGCCTCCACGAACGTCCACCTTTCGACGCTCATTGCACCCCGGAACGGCTAATAAGCGCGACAGGATGAGGCTGGACCATATCTATTATTCCCGAGCAATGTTTTTGACGCGCCATGTGAGCATCGCGGCAACGCAGATCTGAAGGTTAGCGTGGGAGGGGAGGAAATATCCAGATCCCCGTTCGCCACCGCCGGACAAGCCTGGTAAGTAAGAATGAGCGAGGCGGCCACGAGCGGCACATCCCAAACGAGCAGCCAGCGGTCTGAATGCGGGCATACCGGTGTAGTGCGTCGCCGCGATGCCGCCTACCAGGAGCGCACCACCGATGTGGACGCGTGGCGAGATGTCGATCGTGAGACCCCAGGGATTGTAAGCGCCTCGCCGATCACCTATGGGTTTGGGCTTGATGTTTTCCGGAATCGCCAGGGCATGAGTTCCTCGATCTGGCTCTGTGGATGGCCGTTGATGATGG
>NZ_JAMYUP010000063.1:0-31823 GCF_040323155.1 Mesorhizobium sp. M0060 | reverse complement strand
CGACATGGTCGCCCGTGAACCCGCTCGTCATCTTTTAGCACTGACCCACCCCCCGCACATGGTCGAATATTCCATCTGATATTTGGCCGCTGCGGGTCACAAGAGCTGGTAGCAAGGAAAATCCGGGTTGGAGAGGAAAACCGGCGCCGGAAAGGCGGCATTGGGTCAGATCGCGTCATGCGACGCTCGCAACTGATCGACTGCAAGGGGTCGGAACTCGGTCGTTTTAGGGTGATTTGGGTTTTGGCGGCTAGAGCGGCCCGGCATGAGGTGGTCCGGACTGTGAACGAGGGCGTCGGCAGAGCGCGTCTCATAGGGGGCCCACAAGCCAGTGCCACCCCCGCCGCCGACAAACCCCGGCGGGCGGGTGCCTCGGGGACACGATGGTAGATTGCCAATGCGTTCGCGCGTGTGGCCTTAAGTCGCAAACTATTGGCTTCAGAAGCAGGGCGTCGGGCTTCATTGACGGTGCGACCAACACCATATGGTGATCCATAGCCCTCCAAAACGAGAGAAGCTCGCCCCGACGGGTCGCACTGCGGCCGTCCGCCGGCAATTGCTATGAACTAGGAAACCATCATGCCTGAAAATATCAGACTAACTTCGAGAGACGTCCCCCTCATTCAGCTAGGCCTCTATCAGTGCCGCTTCCCGGTGAGCGAAGACCCATCAGTACCCGGCGGTTATCGTTTTTGTGCTGGGCCAACTTCGCCGGATCGCGCCTACTGCGATCATCACCACAACATTGTGACCGCCGTGGACCCTCGTCGAGCCCGTTCGGGTCTCCACCTCGCTCAACGACGCGCCGCGTAAGTCTGGCTGGCGGCGGCCTCCCGGCCACGCTATGCGCTCCAAGGCCTTGGCTATGACCTTTCCGTCGGCTCGGTCTGGCCCATCCTTCCTTATGCCGTCTTCGCCGATGTATCCCCCGTCGCCCGATTGAGAACGACGACTTCTCGCCGAAGCGATCGCTTCGGAATGCCGTCGTAGCCCGACCCGAAGCTCAGTGTGCTTTTGTAGAGGTCGAGGGTCCAATCCAACGTCTGGACTCCACTGGAGTGCCTGCACTCGAGAGCGATTGGCTCTCCGGCAGCCGATAAGGACCCAAATGCGCCAGAAGCCGACAATCCGCTATCGGATGCTTTCCCGTGTAGCGAACGCGAACGTCCGTTCAGGGCAGCGAGCGGCGCGACCCAATTTGCCACAGTTGCGCACCTTGCCGATGTCGATCCCGGCAGCGACGGGCAGTATTTACCTCAACGTGGGAGAAGTAGAGAGAGGACACGAGGTGCGAAAAAGCAACGCAAATACAGCTGATTAGTTACGACGTAGGTACCCTCGCAGATATGGTATTGGTCGTCCGGGGATTCCTGTACGCGGCTCCGTGGGATGTTGAAGTTATGCGGCAAGTAAATGTAACCCCCGTCGATCCTCGACTGCACCGAAGACCGAGGTACGGCGTGGCAATCAGAACCGCCGCAACAGTTGAATCTCGTCTGTGGGTCAATCTTGTCTTGGTACCAATCATGGGCGTTAGCGGATGTTGAAGCAGCGATACACACTGCCGTGAAAATGAACCTTCGCATGGCATTCCTCAAGGATTGGCAGGCGCTGCTCGTTCGAACGCCTATGTATATTAGCGTTCCCTTAAAAAGACCATTGGCCTCCGACTGACTAACGCAGATCCAGCAAGCGACGCTCGCAACTGAAAGACCGCATTGGGTCAAATTCCGAATTTGATCTGCTGCAACATAGCTCCGACTTCCTCGCGCGCCGAGCCCGAACTGCCACCGATCCTGCCGACATCATGGCACACCTCAAGTAGAGCCTTCGTCTCGAGCACCTCGGCCCGATTCTGTTCTCGATAGAAGCAGCGGTTGGTGATTAAGCAGCATGGAATCGCCGAATTCATGCGTACGGTAGCGGTGCACGGCGAAGGCTGCGGAGGCCTTGGCGAGCAGAGCATCGTCGGCAAAGGCACGCAGCAGCTCGAAATGGCTTTCGCCGGGCTGGTGGACGCCTGTAAGAATCGCATCGACCACGCGAAGCGGCGTGCCGCGCGCGATGCGCCCTGTCGCAATGCGTTTTCCGGCACGCACACCGCCATCGGGATTGGCGGCTGCCTCCAGAGCGCGCACTACGCTCGTGCCGATCGCGATGATGCGGCTGCCGCGGAGCTTCGCCCGCGCGACCTGCGCTGCGGTGTGCTCGGGGATGCGGTAGGGCTCGTCGAAGGGAAGATGTGAATCGAGCGCGGGATCGCCGGTGGAAGAAACGCCCGCGGCATGCGTGAGGGTTGCGAAGCCGACATCGCGCCGACGCCAGCCCTGGAGCGTGCGCCAATCGAGCGCGAAGCCTGCTGATGGCGCTTCGAATGCGGCCGGCTCGGCTGCAATCTTTGTCCAGACATCCCACAGTGCCAACGGCTTGGGAACATGCGCGTATTGGATCGGCCGGCCGTGCCGCGCCAGTCGCGCGAGTACCGCTACGGGGTTGCCGGAGAAACGCAGCTCGAGAAGGCGAGGATGGCCCGAAAGGCGCTGGATGATGGCTTCAAGCGGGCCGAGCCGGAGGCGATCGCCTGGTGAAAATGGCGGCGGAGCCAGCCGGTCTTCCGTGCGCGTGTGGTGATCGCCTGCGCCGAAGGCAATCGCCAGGAAACGGGTTGGATCGGGAAACGACAGCCAGCCTGCCAGGCGGATCTCGATCGCCTCGTCGCTGGGGAGATGCGTGCCGTACAAGCTGGCGGGCAAGGTCGCGGCGTCATTGGCGACGACCAGATCGCCAGGATCGAATAGTGTCGCGAGTTCAGCGCGCGGCAGGTCGCGCATCGCGCCGTCCGCCTCGACGACCAACAGCCTGGCGAAGCGCCGAGCAGGACGGTCGGCGGCAATCATGCATGTGCCCCGGCGCGAAGCGTAGCGCCGACCGGCAACGCATCGAGCATCTTTTCGATGACCTCGGCAGCAGCGGCCTCGGGGCGTTTCAGTGTCGACGGATCGGCGTCAGCAATTGCCAGCGCGTGCAGCGGAGTGTCCATGTCGCCAGGGTCGAGCGCAAGGAGCCGTATGCCGTCGGCTTTGGCCTCCTCGTCCCAGATCGCCGTCAAATGGGCAAGAGCGGCCTTGCTCGCGCCATACGCGCCCCAGCCGGGATAGGCGTTCACCGCCGCGTCGCTGGAGATGTTGATCACCAGCGCGCCACGGCTCCCGCGTGCGGACGCGGCAAGCGCACCGAACAGGGCCTTCGTCAGCCGGAACGCGCCGACCAGGTTGACCGCGAGCGCCGTTTCCAGCTCCTCGCATTCGGTATCGGCGAGGAGCGCCAGAGGGACAGGGCCGAGGCTCGAGGCATTGTTGATCAGGACGTCGAGCCCGCCGAGGCTCGCAGTTACCTGTAGCGCGATCGAGTAGGTGTCCTCCTTCTTGCCGACGTCGCCGACAATGCCGTGCGCGCCCGTCTCGTCAGCGATGCGTTCGACATTCGCGGCGGTGCGAGCGACGAAGGCCACGCACGCACCCTGCGCGGTCAGCTGCCGCACAAGCGCCATTCCGAGCCCGGAGGTGCCGCCCGTAACCGCCACGCGAAGTCCGTGAAGATCAATATTCGACTGCATTGCCGGTGCTCCTTCAAGCTTTATGGCCCCTTGCTACAAGTTCAAGTTAACTTGAAGTCAAGCGGGAATCGTGCTTTCGTTCATGCATGGATTCCATGCTGACCATCACCGACGTGTCACGGCGCAGCGGCGTCGCCTCATCGGCCCTGCGCTTCTACGAGGAGCGCGGGCTGATCGCGTCCGAGCGGGCCGGCTCGGGACACAGACGCTATCCGCGATCCGTGCTGCGCCGGATCGCCTTCATCGTCTTCGCGCAGCGAATTGGGCTGACGCTTGAGGAGATCGGCGCCGAGCTCGCCAAGTTGCCAGCCGATCGCGTGCCGTCGCGTCGGGATTGGTCGCGGTTGTCGGGCCAGTGGACTAAGCGCATCGACCAGCGCATCGCCGAGTTGCAGCGCCTGAGGTCCGGGCTTACCGAGTGCATCGGTTGCGGCTGCCTGTCGATCGACCGGTGTAGCCTTGCGAACCCTGCCGATATGGCAGGACGCAAGGGGCCGGGGCCGAGGTATTGGCTGGGGTGAGTTGGCAGCCAAGTGCGAGACGCTGCGGCCCGGTAACGTTCAGCGGCGATATTGTTCGTCGCTGACTTTCTCCATCCACTCGACGGCCTTGCCATCAAGTGCTTGCGTCGTCCTGCCAGACGGTCGTTCCTTCTAAAAACGCGGCTGCATTTCAGCGGGCCAAGCGAAATAAGGAAATACGTCGAACTGCTCCGGGTGCGGCGGTCATCAACCTCTTCAGTCCACCCGAAACGGTTGAGCATTGGAGCCGTTGCGCGTTGGCACAGGCTGATCGGATTGATCCGGCGGTTGGGGATACCTTTCTTGCGGCAACGAAGGACGAAGATGGTGTCTAGGCCATCGGTAATGGTAGCCTGTTCATAATTTCGCCAATCGTTGGTTGATTGCCCGAACGGTACCAAGTCCGGCATTGCCCGCGTCCTCCGATCGGTTTGGTCGGATCGGATGAGGCATTCCGGCCCGCCGACAGCCTGTGGATCGATTCGGTCTCGTGTCCGCTTCAAGGGCATCGACCCGCCTGAGTCCGCTCAGCAATTCATGTGGCCGGATGTGGCTAGCTAAAGCTAGCATCTGACGTGCAGAGTTGCCGTAAGCGTGTTTTCCGATTTCCACGTCGAAGTACCGCCGCTGCACGATGCGAGAGGCAAACCGCTTTTCTCACCTGCGCCTGCTGCCATTATCTCGTCTGTGTCATCGTCGAACAGGAAACAGACATGGGAACAGAGGATGACCTGTGTTCTACCACAGGTCAGCACAGTTCCTGAACCTGTGACCTTAGAGAGAATTGACCGCGCTCTGGATACGCTCGCCCTGGCTATCCACAAGGCTGGCAACAAAGGACGAGCGTATCTTCCGATTTACGAGCGTCTTGAACGCGAAAAGAAGAAATTGATTGCAGAGACGGGCGCTATGTTGCGCGTCCAGGAGCGGCTCAAACAATCTCGGGATCGAACGGCAAAGCAATCTTTTTGAGTTCGTCGCGTCGCCATTGCAGCGATCCGCCCGTACCATACTCTACACGCTCTATCGTATGGCCCATCAAGATTTTGCGAAGCTCACTGTCGATGCCTGCCTCTTTCATACGATCCTCGAAACTGTGCCGGAGGGAGTAAATCTTGTGCTTCGGTGTCGGGAAAAGTTTGTGTGTTTTAAAGAATTTATTCAGGTTTGCAGAAAGTGCCTCTTCACGATTGCGGTAGCGCGGAAAGCCCTGCGGATTTTTCTTAAAAACTTCCAGCGCGACACCCACCAGGGGTACATCTCGCACGGACCATTCGGTCTTGATTTCGCGGGGATCATCCGCGTCCTCCCGTGGGGCAATGCGAATATACGGAACCGGCGTGTCAAGGAAGATCACGGTCTCATCTAGATTGCATATCTCGCTTGGCCGTGCGCATATCTCGCTTGGCCGTGCGCCTGTCTCGATCAGCGCCAGTACGCAGCGACGCGCTTGAGCATCCAGGGATGCTAAAGCGCCAGGCCTCATGATCCGATTGGATATCCATTTGGGTTCGAATGACGGCCGTTTGCGGCGGCGTTTACCACGCTCCGAAAAGCGGAGGTCATCGAATGGGGTGCCTTTTTTGTTCCTCGCCCAGATGAGCAAAATAGCGCCTGTACAGATCCCGCATGTTGCCGAGATCTCGATTGCCGGCAGACGCCGAATGTGTCGCTGGTCCGACGTCTGGCGGCGGCGCAATACGCTTGAGCCAGAACCGGTAGAAGGTCAGTCCGTCCTCACGCGTGACGTCACCGATCGGCTTATCACCAACCAGGGCAACGAAATTGTTGACGGCTCTCTGCTTTACCTTCTTCCACATTCGGCGCTGCGACTGGCTCTTACCCACGACTTCATGGGCCATGATCTCATCGGCGTAGAGATCAAAAGCTTTGGAGACTTTGACCGGTGGCACCTGCACCCAGCCGAGGAGAGCGTCGGCGACCGCGGGGGCCGCTTGAACGCGCTCCAGCGCCTCGACACGCTTTAAAATTGAATCGACATTCTGAAAGCCTGCCACCTGTCCATTTGAAAGGTAGGAAACGCCCATGGCTTCAGCCCGGCGAACGGCGTCGCGATACTGATCGAGTGCCGACCTCGTCTCGCCGCCGCAAAGGAGCACCGTCCACAGGGTCTTGTCCGCGTCTTCGAGCTTGTCGCGCATGGCACGCGCGAGGCGGCGTTCGTCCGTTCCCAGGGACTTGCGAATGAATCTGCCGCGATCGTCTATGCCGACCATCTTGGCGGGCATTCGCCGATGATAATAGAAAATTCCGTCGCGCTGGACGAGGTAGCGATCCGGGTCTCTGGCGGGCTCTGCGACGGCCTCTTTTCGCATGGGCCAAACTCGTGATGTATCTCAATTCGTATCGCAGATTGTATCGCATTAAGGCTAGAACAAGGGCCCACCACAAGGGGCGCTCTGCCCAACTGACGTTTCAATGGGTTAGAGGGCGCAGTTCACGAATTTGATGGTGCGGTCGAGAATAGTGCCAACCCCTTATGGCACAAGCAATTAGCCGCCCGCACCTGGCGAAAAGCCCATCATGACCATTACGGAATTCCTTTCGGTGCCCGCACCCTGATCGGTGAAATCGGGCTTAAGTCGAGGCTTCCTTTTTCCATGTCCGATCAGGTCCCAAGCGCCCGGCACGGCGTAGTCGGTCACCGGAGCTTTTTCTCAGCACGGCCCATGCCGGCACCTCTCAGGCGCTCGTCGCCAAGAAGGCGGGCGCCACGTCAACACCCTCTGCGGGTTGAAGGACGGCAAGGTCTCGGCGAGCGTCCCCAACAGAATTACCAGCAAACGGTTGACCGATGGCGGTGCTCAATTTCTCAGACAGCAGCTGTAGGGCATATGGAGGCCCGCCTCGGAATTCCACGGGCGTTGAACTGATTGGGTTTTTTGTGTAACGCAACCCCATTTATAGGCCCTCCGAGCATATACTTGTGTAACGTCGTTCACATTATGTTCCCCTGACAGGGAGCAGCGCTCGGTAGCGCCGTGTGCGAATATTCATGCCCTTGCCTCGAAAAGGCGGCCCCTTGTCGATCGCTGAGAAACTAAAAAATTCGCTTGCGAGGGATGGGAAGGCTCCGCCGTTCCAATCTGTCGAGCTTCCGTCGACTGAGGATCGCAGGAAACGCGTTCGGTATTGGGCCGGTCAAGTTGACGGCCCGATGGTTCTGCCGTGGATATCGCTTAACCCATCTGGAAAGCGTGGCGACGGTCGAGGCTCAACGGGGACGCGAATTGCCAACTTCGCCTGGAGATGGGGGTTCGACGGCGTAGCAGTTTATAACATTTATCCATTCTCGGGATCCAAACCGAAAAACATAAAAAAGCAAATCGTCGAATGGCGGGGGCAAGGCGATTTTGTCGTCCGCGATGCGGTAGCTGAAAACCATAGGTATATAGTAGAGTGCCTTCGCGGTTTTGATGCCGCCCTGGTGGCATGGGGCGCGCAGGATGGCCAGTTCGGCGCTGAAACCCTCCGTTGGGCAAAGGGGCTAGTCAGCGCGATCCAGCTTGCCGACGATTCAAGGAACAGCGAATTCGAAACGTGGTGCATTGGCATGACTAAGGGAGGCCATCCTAGGCACCCCTCACCGCTCGGGCGAGTTCCCGCCGACACACTGCCCGAGCGCTACCACGTTCTCTAGGACTGATATACATTTGCCGGTTGGCTGCAAAATCCCCAGGCCGAGCAGAAACTGCGCTTCGCCTCGGATTGCGGAAGTCAGGCCGGCTTGCGGTAGGCAACGAACCCAAAAAAGGCCGGCACCGGCCAAATCCAGTACCGCCCAAACGCCACGGGGTAGAAAGAGCGGAATAATGGGTTGAAAAAGAGCGCTGCCGCAAAGAGCATCCAGACGGCGGGCTGATCGGCATTCGGTGATCGGCGAAGTTTCACCGCAGTAGAGCCCGGCTGGGGGCCAAGCGGCCATGGCCAAGACGAGCGCTATCGCAGCGCGACGACTCGTCCCGGCAAAATCGTGCGGCCTGGCATGCGGAAAGAAGCCACACGGTAGATTTGCCGTTCGACCTTTTGCCCTTAGAAGGGCCATATCGGGACTAAAATCGGATCGGGCGACCATAATCAATGAGGTGAACGACCCTGTGCCCCGTAGGCGGAATGACACGTCGAAGGATGAACATACGCATCTCGCCGTCAAAGTGGAGCACTGCGAGGCGAGCGTTGAAACGCGCATCGAACCTGGCATATATCAGCCTCAATACGCTTGGGATTTGGATGATGACGCCCCTCTGTATCGGACTACAACCCAACTGACATTCGCCGGCGTGGCGACATACCAGAAGGACGGGCGGGCGAAGCTTATGAGTTGACGATATACGGGTCGACTTCGGACCTGCGGCGCAATGGGGCAACGGTCAAAGATGTACAGACGCGTGACGAGCGTGGCTCGCTCCAGTTTCGTTCATACCGCGGCAGGCAGATCCCGAGATACAATCCTCCTTCAGGCATGGGACTCATCGACAAAGTGCGTGGTGAGCCACGCTGGATAGCGTGGCTTCATGTTTCACCGCTCTTTACGAATGACGCACTCGCCCTGGTGAGCAGCGGACGATCGTTGTTTTTGGCGATACATGAACGCCGGAGTAAACGCGCGCGCTGGATCCAAGGAGTAAGCTTACAAACGACCGACCCCGCCGAAGAATAGCACAAGTGCACGAATGCAGCATGGGCTGAGCTGGATAAGTGTGAAATGGGTATTTTACACTGAGGGAACCGACGGGCAGGATTACAACACCGCTCTGCAGGGCGATCATACGCGGCTGTCTCGTACCTCGTTCCTTGCCAAGTTAAGCGCGTCAGCCACTCGCTCTAGCTCCGAGATCTTGAAATGGCGCCGGCGCGCTCCTGTGTGACAAACAACGTGCGGCTCGCTGCCGGAGCGAGGGTCCGCGTTTGCTCCGCACAGTCCATGGGCAAGGCAATTTCGTACATCGACCTGCATCTCGATGTTAGTTCGGATACGCTGGCACGCGTCCGGCTCAACTTCGCGCCAGTGGACCCATACCGATCGCTCAGACAACTGGCGATCTGGCTCGACTGCCTTAATACGCGCGCGGACTTCTTCTTCCAGCCAGCCCCAATGCAGGAGCACATATGCGACTGCGGCCATCAAATCGCGCATGTTCGGTTCGGGAGCCGAATCGTCACCCATAGTTGTCACTCGACGTGATTGCCCCATCCGCCAGAGGCTGCGAATTGGCGCGACGACCATGGACTTTGCGGACTTGGGATCGGGGTTCTCTCAAAGCGCGATTTCCTTCATGGCTTTCTGCAGCTCGACATTCATTTGCCTCTCCCCCAACTCAAACCAGTTACACAGCTCGGGTACCTGTCCCCCGGGCTTCATGCTGGTCATTTGACGCCCGAGTAGCTTACCATTCGGCCGTCCTGGTCGAGATCAATAAATGCCCGTTTTCCGCGCCGGCCAACAGCCATGAAAATTAGACGATTTGGTGAGCCTCAAGGAAGCGGAGCGCTTGACCACTGTCATCATAGTGAGTGATGTCGTCCCCGTCTGTTTCCCGAAACCCATTTTCCTCCAAGAAGCGCTCGTTGAACTTGCCGACGGCAATTGCCTTCAGCCGTTTAGGTCGCTGAACAAGGCCAACCACGATCCCCATTCCCGCGAGGAGCGCGGTCAGCACAAACGCGCCCAACAGCGCAAGCAGGAAGGGGCTGTCAAGTTTGCCGTCGGTGACAAGCATGAGGACCCCTAACATCAGGAGGGTGGCGGCGCACAGGCCTGCCGCGATCAGAAGGAGGCTTGCAAGAACGGTCAGGAAGATGGTTCCGAATATCCCTCGATCATGCCCTCGGACGAGGCCCCGTCCGCCGATGAATGGGCAAATGACAGCTGCCAGAAGGAGCGCGATCAATTCGACGTTCTTCTTCGTTTTCTTGTAGATATCCCTGCCGAACGCGAATCCGAAGCCTGCGACCGCGGTTCCCCCAATGCCTGCTGCGACCAGCGCCAGTTTTGAACGTCCGTTCGAACTCATGTGATCGCCCCTTTGCGTTTCACTAAGCTAACGAGGTTCGGACCAAGGAGAACACGAACCACAGCGCGCCAGCGAGCCAACCTATTACGGCAATCAAGATCGATACGACCAAGTAAACCAGTTCTCCGAGCTTGATCGCGCCTTTGCCCAACACCTTCAGAACCGCGGAAGTTTTCTCACCCATACCTCTTGCCAAGGATCGGAACCGGTAGAGCTCCTTGGCGTCATCGGCATTTTCCAGAGCTCGAAATGTCGCCTTTATCCCTCCGGTCGATGCTATTCCAGTTGCGGAACTCGCAAGTAAATCCACCTCCCCGACCACCTCTTTGCGAACCGCGCCGCTAAAGGCAGCTTTTGCAGCTGTCATGTCGACTGGCATCATTTCTGAGATCAGTTTTCGGAATCCCGAGAAGTCGCCCTTTGTGACGCGACGCCAGTCGATCTCGATGAAGGCCGCGCGAACGGCTGCTGCCGTTGGAGCCTTGAATGTGGGGAGGGATGTACGGGAAAGTCCTCGTTTCAAGCCTTCCAGGTCAACCAGTCGAGCCGACATAACGCCGAGGCGTTTGAGCAAGCCTTTCGATAGCTTCCCGGCTTTGTTGGCGTTTTTCAGCAGCGAGAATCCCATGTCTATCGCTCCGGTACCTGGAACATTCGTCGCCAGGCCAAGGACGGAAAGGCCAAGTGTGAGCTTGTCGTAGTCCTCACCCCGGATCAGGTGATTGCCTTGGATGACTGCATCGCGAACATCGCCGACACCGACATAGTCGGCCGCCAGCACGCCTCCGATGGAGGCTGAGGTCGTCACTTGCCCGGTAATGGCGCCATCCAGGAAATCCTTGCTATTCCGCAGTCCGAATTCAAAGCGGCTTTCGCGGGTCCGCTCAACGAGGTCCGCCGGCAATTCGCGTCCGTTGTCATGCGCGAGCTCCACCAAGCTTTGAGCTTCAGAAACATCGCCCTCTTCGAGAGCTTGTTCTATGGATACTTCATAATCGTTACTGGAAAGGCGACCCAGCCGATATTGTGAGATCGCGAACGGATCCCAAAAATTAACTGCCAGTTCCAGGGCGGCAAATTGATTTGAAGAGAAAAAGGCAACAAGTGTGGCAATCAGCATTGCCCCACCGATTGCCCGTCGACCCAGACGAACGATACGGAACTGCCCTTCGCCCCCCGCCAGAGTTATCTCTTCGACCATCTCAACATCCCGCTCGCGGAGACCGCTAGGACACCCTCAGTGTGAAACTGGAATTTCACACTGACACCCGCCATCCACCGGAGTCGGGTGCAGGCATTGCGTGATCAGAACGACCCTCGCCCGTCAGTCGACGTAAAGCTAGAACGCGCCCTGCTCGGCATCAAACTCCGTGAAATTACCGTCCTCGGGATTCCAATAAACTTGGCGCCAGTCCTGCCCGCTCGCCTCGATCGTGTCGGGTAGAATGAAATGCTTTCCTTCGGAACCTTCACAGGAATAGACGAGCATCCGCTCGCCCAAAACTTCCTGATAGGAAGGCTCGAGAATCACTCGCTCCAACAACATCCCATTTCGTCGCACGGATACGCGACTGCCTGGAGCGTAAACCAGCAGCTCGCCATCACGTGTCGGCGCAGCATCGCCACCTATGGCTAGGCCCTCTTGAAGACCACTATACCATTTGAGGATTTTATCCGCGGTCTTGAGGTTAATAAACGCATCGTCGCCGGCTGTATGGGCGGCGCGCTTCAACCGTTTGAGGAACGAGCTAAAGTCAGAAAACAATGGCTCTGTGAGACGCAGTCCGCCGTAAACCGCGTCGTAGATAACAATTGTGTCGGTCACCTTGTGGGGCGCCCCACCTCTGATCAGCGCAATTCGAGTTGCGGCACGGTCCAGATCGTGCGGCGCGATGCTCTTCTCCCGGACCAGAACTTCATAGAGGGCGTCGGCAAAAGCTTGCCGTAGGTTTGCCTGCTCTCCCGCCCCCCCAGCAAACCAGGGCTCCTCAATACGGATCACCACGCCGGTCGTCTCGAAGTCACGTTGCCGCTTGGCCATTCCAGGATCCGAGGCCCGAAGATCCTTGTAAAGGAAAGTTGAGCTACCGACCCGAAAGCCGACAACAGATTCATTGACCCGCATTGAAACTTCGGCAAGAACCCCATTCGATGCACTCATCGCCCGGCCATCGACCACAGAATCCGCGTCTACGCCAAGGTTGATGCTAGTGTAGAGAACCGGGCGCGTGGAGCGCTTATCATGCGCATTTTCGAGCCGAATGGACCGCTCGAAGGCGCCAGCGCGCCATTCTCGAACCTTTAGAGGGCTCTTGTAATGTCTGTAGAGTGCGCCTGGATAGGCTTCGCGAATGGCTTGGTTATGCGCGATATCACCGATACGCTCGGTCGCGCCTCTAGAACCGAGAACCAGCGAGAAATTGGCCTCGCCGATCTGTCGTAACGGAAAGGCAAGATGGGGAGAGCTCGCAGTCGTCGACATTTGGTTGATGATGTCAAACGCGCGTGGCCGAACGCCTCCTGGAAGCGCATAACCGAAGACTTGGGCGAAGTGCTTTGGCCACTCGGTGCCGCCTGGCGGTTGCCGGTCGCTCGCGCCCATTTGTTCGCCTTCATCGAGCAGACATTTAGCGTGCGCGTAGGCGATGAAGCGATTGTCGAGGTATAGATAGGAGGGTTCGACCGACCCCTCATAGTACTCCTGAAAGGTGGAGCCGAGCTTCGTAAAAGCTGCTTGATCCGCAAGGACTGCGAAGATTCCTGGCGATGCGCGTCCGACCCGTCCCAGCCGCTGACGGAACGCCTTCTTTGAAGCCGGGACGCCGACGTTGATACCCACGGTCATTCCGGGAATATCTATTCCCAGCTCCAGTGCCGACGTCGATATGACCGCGCGAAGACGGCCCTCGCGCATCCGCTTTTCGATGTTCTTGCGGTCGCCGGCTTCGTATCCGCCCCGGTACGGAACGATATCGTCGCTCTCGAACCCAGAACTAACCCGCTCGACACCCTGCCGGGAATCGAGAAAGGCGATCAGTGTGCCATCCCGGCCGTCCAGGACTTCTGCCGTGACGCGCTTAAGGACGTCTCGCAAGGCGCCTTCACCACCATCCTGAGGCGCTGCGAGATGGAGCAGGATTCTGGCTTGACGCGGCGAACCGTCCTGGTCTTCACCGATGGATATGAAGGGATGACCAGTCAGGGCGCGGAGATGTTCCTCTGGATTTTGGATCGTGGCTGTGGCGGCAATCAGTTGCAGGGGGTTCCCCGCCGCCCCGCGGGCGATGCGATGTTTAGCCGCGAAAATTCGGCGAAGGAGGTAAGCAGTATTGCTACCGAATACCGATTCATAGGCGTGAGCTTCATCAAGGACTAAGTAGCGAAGAGCCCGGAGGTAGTCCCTCACTGTCGGGACTGTCACGTTACGCATAACCCACGACTGCACTATGTCGGGGGTAGCCACAACGATTCGCGCCTGAGAGAGAAGACTTTCGCGGTCAAACATTTCTATGTCGCCGGACAGTTCAACTACGCTACTTGCAGGCAAGCCAAGTTCGACCGCAACTCCTCTCCAGCGAGCGAGCTGATCTCCAAGAAGCGCTTTTAGAGGATAGAGGACCAACGCCTTGCCAGTGCCTTGGAGTGCAGCTTGCAGCAAGGGCATTTGGAAAATGAGTGACTTTCCGGAGGCCGTACCGGTAGAAATTACTACGTTCTCCCCGCCTGCGATTGCCTCCAGTGCCAATGATTGATGATTCCACAACATCCCACCGGGATATTGGCGCGTGAGCCAACGCCCGACCGGACCATCGGCGAATGCGCTGGGGATCGCCCTCAACCTTTCGGTCCGCGGCGGCAAATCAACTCGCTCGATCACGTCGACCGCGCCCGCCTCCACTAACGAAAGTAAATTCTGAAAAACAGTTGCCATCATCCCTCACTTAACCTTTGCACTGACAGAGGCGCGCGATGGCTTCCCGGCACCACTTGCGATCAGATTTGCGAGCCGGGTATCGAGACCGATATCCCCAGCACGAAGACGTAACACAACACACGTACCCTTGACCGACCCCGTCAAAATAGCCTGGTCATTATCGCCCGATGTTATAGCTGCGGTTCCGCTTGCCAGTACGAATCCCTGTTTTCCGTCAGCAAGCCCCTGCGCCATGTACAGGCCATAGCCAGAATTCGCCCAGGCATTGTCCGAATGGCGCGAAATGATTGCTCCACTTACGCCCGGCCGTATGGCGAGCAACAGCGCATCCTCGTCATCCCGCGGGCTGTACTTGCCATTAGAGGACAAGCCGGCAGCGATACCAATACCCGAATCGGCAATCGCAATTTCCGCGGTTCCGGACGCTACCCAGCATTGGGCTGCTATCAGAAACTCTTGAGCCCGACTGTGCTCTACGACATTGCGAATGATCTCTCGGATAGCATAGCTCAGCGTATCGAAAAGAACGCCCTCGCTGCCTTGAGCTAGAATCGCCGACATGCTTTCGGCATCAGCCTGGATAATGTCACCTGCAGGACGAAAAAGAGGTTGATTGGCAAAGATATCTTTTATCTTGCGGCGCGAGACAGGTAGAAATGTTGACGTCCCGGGCGCCTCACCTGTCCCGCGGCCCCACTTCAAGCCCAGTGCGTCGAAAAAGCCAGCATGACCAGCATATATCATTGCACTCGACGTTGCGTCGACCACCTTGCAGTGCGAGCCGGGATGGTCGTCCCGAAAACCCTGTAGCGCTCGTACTATTAGCAGCATCCATCCCGGCGTTACGAAGTCGACGCCCCGAAAGCTGAATTCGACATGCGAATGATGATCCAGTGCTGCGATCTCAGCAGAGAACCGGACGATCGCCGCGTTGTCTCGGCCATTTGGCACGAGAACCTTATGGCTGTCTGATTTCACCATTTACTAGTTTACCCCCCGGCAACGACCTGTCCCCGCTAAACAGGAACGCAACCATCGCAGACTTAATTGATTACCATATGAAATTCAAAGGTTTTAACAAACCATTTGGTCCAGAACTATTAGCCTCTAACATCCATTTGGCGCGTTCGCTGGCCGTCAAGGGAATGGCTGCGTTGATTGCTCTGCCCCAAGTGTCAGGTTCTTAAGGATAGGCCGCCCCTGTGATCCCTACTATCGAACAAAACCAGTGATTGTTGCTTCCCTCGCCAAGGACGCAGCGAACCACCAATGTTTTTGCACGGCAGCCAGTCCGAAACTCGACATCTGCTTGCTTTCGCGCTGTGCGTTGAATTAACTCAACGGTGGGGTTTGGGGGTCAAAGGCGAGATGGGCATCACTTGGATTTACGAAGACAGCCAAGAGGCTGTTTTGTCCAACACCGAAGTGGTTCCGCCGCCGGGCGGTCCGGCAGCTATTTTCTTCACGTGCCCGTTCTGCAATACAGTCTATGCCACCTTTCCGGCTATGCAGCGGCACGCGACGAGCGAGCACCGGTTGGGGCGTCCGGCCCTGCTGTGGAACGGCCATGAAGTTGGCGTCGATCGCAAGATCGTGTCGGAGGGTTCATTTGCTCTGACCAACTGTACGAGCGCATCTATTGCGATCGATGGTGCCGCGGAGAAGCCTATATCCACGATTGAACTCCCCAGGATATTAAACGCAGCATACAACTCGCTCGTAAGGGTCCGTCTTGAGAATCGGCCTAGCATAAAAATGGCACCAGCAGCGACTGCCTATCGCCTGGAATTCCGAATCGCCGATAGGACTTCGCTTTCACGAGTTGAGGAGGCATTTCGCCAATACATTATCCGCTCAACGCCAACCCCCGACACCATTCGGATGTTCCTCGAGGATCCAAGGTGTTCCGGCGTAGGCAGCGAATATGCCACAGGCCTATACGTTTACGTTCATGCCCTTCTGCTGAAGGAAAGATTGAACGATAACGCCTTATTTTCTGCCTATTCCATGCATTCCGAAAGTTTTGGCGAGGCACTTCAAAAATTGGAGGAAGTGAATCGCAGGCTCGCATCAATGATCTGTACGGTTGTGCGGCTGATGCGAAACGACATTTCGGGTCGCGCTACGAACTCGCTAGGGACCATTGGGGTTGCGTATGTTATGTTGCGCGGCCCCTCAGCAATAGCTTCGCTGAAGCGCTTCAACAGCTTGAAACAAAACGACGAGCGGCTATTTCCGATCGACCACGGTACAAGCCGCGTGGTTGCTCTTGCCTGCCGACTAGCCGCCGTCAAGCGCTGGAGTGATCTATTGTGCGACGAATGCCGCTCAATCGCAGACAGCGGTGTCCTCCCTATCAATGATCGTCGAAAGGTATACGCGTACTGGGCTGTGACCGCACTGCGGCTTGGTAATCGAAAAGCGGCACGGTATCCGCTGCAACAAATTGCAAACATTTATCCCTTTGATCAATGGGCCGCGGCTGCGCTGGCTGAGTATGGACAAGGCGTCGAATGAACGGGCATCAAACCGGCCGAAGTGATCAAGGTATGAAGCAGGATGAGTCAGATAGAGGTGAGAAACCTGGATATTCCCGGTCGTTGGGCGAAGCAGAGCCACCGACAGGAGTACCTGACCGCCTTTCACAACACGAAACGCTTCCCGACAACAAGGGTGCCGAATGGGCCAGACAGACCGTCCTTGAGGAATCTCACGAAGGACAAAGTCTTTCAGACGATGTCGGAACGAATTTTGGAGGCGAACACACAGATAGAGATGCAGAACAGACCGCGGTTGAACCCAGACTCGAAGCATATTTTGGACCGAACGCGATCCAGATCACAGCATTCGTTAAGGCAGTGAAGACAGCCAAGGTACGTAGGTTCGAACAGGAGGATATCCGAGCCGCAGAGGCCGGCGCGGCTGAAAATGATAAGGAAGGGTCTCGTCTCTGGCAGCTTCTTGCCCATGCATCCAGCTGCGACCCCATCTCCATATGGGTTTGGCCATTTATCCGCGAACGAATTGGTACGCTTGTTGGCGCGCAGGTGAACCTGAGCCAGGAGCTGCCCTCCCGTATTCTAGATCATGTTATCGCTTCGGTTTCCCATGCGGCGGTTGGGGAAAATCGCCAAAGTTCGAGGCGAATGGAGAATGAGTTAAGACTCGCTATCGCTTGGCTGCTCGAGCGACGCAACGCGGACGTGACCGATATCGCAAACCAAGTCAACCACGTCTTAGGTAACGCCGGAGGAGATGTGGAAGAGCGGGTCCGAAGGGCGGTGTCCGTTGGTAGCAGGGCGGAGCTACAGGCAAGCATCGCTGCCATCAATCTCGTCTATGACCAAGTACGGATTGCGAAGCACGAGCGCGTCGTCGAGCGGCAGGAGAGGTTTGACCTAAAGGCCGCTGTGAATGAGCTGCGCGAGCGAACCGCTCGTGACAGCGAAGCGATCAATCGCTTGAAAGGTGAAAAGGCAGAGTTAGAGAAGCGGGTCGAGGAAGAAAGAACGAAAAGGGAAAGCGACAACAGACATCACGCCCATTCTTCCACTCAAAGACAGGCAGATGTCGATACGACCATGCAAAGAGTGAGAGGGCTCATCGCAGATGCTGCAGATGCCGTTCAGATAGCCATGAAGCGAGCCGACGACGGAAGTCTGCGGGGACTAAAAGCCGCAGAAAGGCGCATTGCCTCAGCGATTGAAGCGATGACGGGGGTGGACAAGTGAAGGGTCAGATTTTCGGAATTGATTTCGGCACTACAAACAGCTTGGTGACGCTGATTGATGAGCAAGGTCGCCCGATCCCGTTGGTGGAAATAGAGACAAATAGGCCGCATCCGTCGGTACTCTGGTATCGCGGGAGCGAAATCGTTGTTGGACGTCAAGCCCGCCGCCATCTGGACATTACATGCGATGGCGCCCCCCCTGGTTTCGTCAGGTCGCCGAAAATGGCACTTCGCCAAGATAGTGCAATATACGTTGACGGACTTGTCATCGATCCTTGTGACGCCATAGCCGAGGTCTTGAAGCATCTAGTCGCCGACGCGGCCAAGGAACGCGGGGGCCGTACTGGCGAGAAAGTATCGAAGGCTGTGATGACAATACCGGTTAATTTCGGCGGCCCTCAACGTAGAGCCTTGCGCACAGCGGCAGCGAAGGCCGGCATTGGGGTTGTGCAGTTTGTTCATGAGCCTGTAGCCGCCCTCTATGCCCACCTACGATCTCAACCGAACATAAATCGCGAAATAGCTCGCTACGAAGACCGAACAATCCTTGTCTTCGATTGGGGCGGTGGGACGCTCGATCTCACCCTCTGTAAGATTCAACGTGGGATGATTCAGCAGATCGATAGTTTAGGGGACAATGAGGTCGGCGGCGACCGATTTGATGAAAGGCTTCGCAATCTAGTCCGTGAGAAGCACGGGGTATCGTGGAAGATGTCAGACGTTGTCGCGCTCGAACGACCCGGGATGGCAGCTCGACTGCTGAACCAATGCGAGAACGCCAAGATCGACCTTTCCAATCCAGAAAAGGACGAGACGGACTTTATCATTGACGGCTATCTTGAGGCAGACGGCCCCTCCTCGGATCTCTTGGAAGGCGTTAGCCGCGAAGAACTGAACTCTCTGGCAAGGGATCTCGTGCTTCAGGGGCTCGGACGTATCGACGAGCTTCTCGATAGGTCTGGCTTGCAGACAAGAGACATAGAGTTCTGCCTAGCTACAGGCGGAATGGTAAACATGCCCGCCATCCGGAACGCCCTTGCTGAGAAATTCCCCGGGAGGTACCGAGCTCCAGCAAATGGCGACAGGATAATCTCTGAGGGTGCAGCCTGGATTGCCGCGGACGGGCTTCGGCTGTGCCTTTCTAAGCCGATCGAGATACTTAGTGCAGATAGCACAGGGCGCGGAACTTATCAGACTCTTGTCGCCGAAGGGACGGCACTTCCAATCGAAAACGCCACACATATGGTCACGAACTCCCGGCTTTATTGCCTGGATCCACGCGAAGGGGTCGCAAACATTGAGTTCGCCAAGCCGCGACATCCCGGAACGCCTCGTTCCTCAGATAAGCGAACAGCGCTGCTGACACTGACGGTGCTAGTCGACCCGGAGGCTAGTCCGCTACTCGAACGCATAATATGCGACCTTTCGATCGACCATGACTACGTCGCCAAGGCGAGCCTCCGGTCGACGGCGCGAGGCGATGTTCGTGAGGCGGAGTTCCACGATCTCGATTTCGCACTCGCTCTTCCCCACAACGATGGCGATCCGGCGAAACACTCCGACAAGCACTCGGATAAACCGAACGGGTCAGCAGCCGGACCGACACCTATCGCGGCTGGGCTGGTCAACGTTGTTCAGCGCACAAACATTGTATTTTCGCCCGGCGACGACGACCGTGTCGATGCCTTCTGGAGGTTTGTGCCTGGCGACATAATTGGCGAGTACCAAAGTGGCTATTTTGATGTCCGCAGCACACTGGCTACGACAAGGCAGCACGAGGAGCGCGACTTCTATCAGCCCTGCGCATCGTGTAAGCGATTGCTAACCGAAATCAAAGCGGTAGGACCAATAGAGGTTTGTAGGGGAAGAAGGTGCGGGGCATCTCTGCCTCCCCCGACAGTATCGTTGACGGCCGCTTCTATAGATCAAGCCGAGTCGTTTTTGGTCACTGGTTCTGGACACGATCCATCGCAACGCGTGAACAGAATCTTGACATTGGAATCAACCTCAGTGTGAAAATGGTGTTTTACACTAAGGGAAATGGTCGATCAAATTCTATTCGAATCCCCCTCTCCGTCATTCGCTTGAAGTATGCACGAAATGAGGGACTTAGAACGATGAGCCTGTAATTACTTTTAAATGTTAGATGCTCCTTAGGGGGTAAAGCGAGATGGCGCCCCGAGAGGACGAAACTGCTCACTCGTATGTCTTGGTGGGACAACCAACTCGCCGTTCAATCTATCCTTTCCAACGGCTCGGCGCTGAAGTTAGGATGGAGAAGAATACGATGCAGCCAGCACCTTCTCACATCACCAAGACCTACCCGCCGCGCGGGCCGTTGCAGCAGTTTCGCTTGCTGACAGCATTGCCTTCGATTGCTTTCGCTGCGGCGAACCGAAGAAATCCAAGCTCATCACGGTCTACGGGAACAACTGGTCGAAGAGGCTCTGTAACGGCTGCTATGGTCGGCTGCTCTCGCTCTTTGAGATAAAGGCCGGAACTGCTGCCGAAGACGAACGTGTCGAAGCACTGGCAGCCGCCCTCATAGCCATGGCAGCCGACGACGACGTCCGGCAGGCCGAGAGGCTTTTTCGTGCCTCAGAAGAGCGCGCTGGGCGACTATCCGCCGAAGCCTTGCGCTTTATCGCCACTGCGGAGTTTGTGGCTGGCCAGCTCGACGCCGCCCCCCAGCTTGAATGGTCCCCGGCGGTCATAGGCCTTTGCAAAGCGTTGGAAGCCGAGGTGGTTGGCCGAATTCTGAAACCTCTTGCTGGCCTTTCTGTACTTCTGTACGCGAGGATTTGACGGCGGACAGGAAAGACAAAGACATCGGTAGGGTCGCAACCTATTGCTCGGACTCGGCTCGCAAGCCGCCTGAACTGGGTAGCTTCTCGCACTTCCTGCAGACCGTGATTCACAGCACGCAGCGCCGCGAGCATAGCGCGCTTGTCCGAGTCTTTTTGAAGATGACCGCCGACTGGCCTGGATCACAATGGCTCCTACAGTCTGAAGGACTCCATAGAGCGTTGACGAACCTGGCAGTAAAATTCCGCAATCCTGCGGCGCACATCGACGAACTTGGGCGGCAGGACTACGTTGGGTGCCGCAACGAGGTCATTGGGCCGGACGGCGCGCTTTGGAAACTGATCATCGCGACTGACCCGCGCCGATAAATCCAATTCATAATTGTAATCGGCACTATATCAGCCCAACTCTCCCGGCGCCTGCCGGAGGCATCTACCCTTCTACCAGCGAAACGCCGAGATGAAGCTTCATGAACTTCAATAAAAGCCGCTGTACGGCCTCCGTGGGCAGCGGCCCTGGTGGGACATCGAGCGCGTGCAACAACTCGTCGCGAACTTTTTTCAAGCGACGAAACTCCTTCTCATCCGCTTCGGCGCCAATGGCGTCGAGCATCGAAACGATGATCAGAAATTTGTCGGCCAAACGATACTTGTCTTTCATGACGTCAGCAAAGCGAACGAAGACGGGCTTCGAGGAAGCCGGAGCTCCCTCTTCCATGATCTGAAACCAGCGCGCCTCGTAGGTCGATTTGAATGTACCGTTGATAAAAATCTCCAGCGCGCTCCAGGCGGCTATAAAACCCTGAAGTCCGTCCGTCTTTCTGTCGAGAGACGTTCTCAAGAGGCTATAGGCCCGCGAACTGGCCTCCGATTTCAGGCGCGTGGCCAGGTCCTTCGCTTCTGCCGCGATCTCTGTTGTTAGCGGACGAGCCACGGACCCACGCATGCCCCCCATCCTGAAATTGAGAATGAATATTGGCTTCGTGTTTCCCGTCTCCGTGAGAAACATGACTTCACCGGCCTTCTCGAAGCCACGATCGGTCCCTTCGGGGAGGCTCAAACTCAAGCCCGTCAGCACCGCTTGGACTGACTGTTGGAATTTGCCCCTGATTTCGTCTTTCGAGACGTCGTCGAGCGAGACCCCAAATTCGTCTGTATCTCGGCGCGCTTTGAATTCCGGAGTCGGGACCTGCAACTCACCCTTGAGCACGGCAAACACGCCTCGGGAAGTCCCACGAACACGCTTCACTTCGGCAATCTCAGCCGCCAGGCGTTCTTCGAAAGTTCCGGAATTCTCTGGAGCAAACACGCCCTTGAGCAGCTGCGTGCCGATAGCCGCTGCCTTATCGATGTCCTTAAGGTATGGCTCGGGATCGATCGTCAGAACCGCCTTCAAGGATGGATTCGAAAGGGCAACAAAATCCAGATTCACCGCGGAATCCGGAAGCGCACTGAGGCCATGCAATTTGTATATCGCCACGTAAGTCAGTTCTATCTCGTTCGGCGTCTCGATCAACGAAGTCATTCGACAACCTCGAACGGCCAATCGAAGTGCGAGTACAGGAAGGGCTTCCCTCCTTCTCGATTTGTCTCCTTGGCATAAATGCGAAACTTCGTCCCGATCGGATATTGCTTCCGCATAGTTCGCGAACACTCGACATCCATGGTCACCGGAAAAGGCTGTCCCACTATCGGGCGAACATGGACACGTGAGCTTTTTCCCGGTTTTATTCCCGAATAGGTTTCAACCACGACCTGCTGATATTGCGACCAGGGTTTATCGATGACCATATCGAACGCCCTCCGTTACTTCAGTACAGGTGGATACGAAGATCGATCTGGAATCTCGCCGATAATCGCCGACGACACTAGCCAGGCTCTTGCTGCTTTTGCGACGCCGTCAACGGGTCCAGCAGTTTTTCCTTTGAGGGCGCATTCCCAAACGGTCAGAACGCGCCAGCCTTGCTCGATCAAATTTTTAGCGTTTCTTGCGTCACGGGAACGGTTCGCTTGAAACTTGCTCGTCCAAAATTCTTGGCGGGTTTTAGGGACCGTCGAGCGATAGCATCCGTGCGAATGCCAGTAACAGCCATGAACGAAAACGACCGCCTTGAACCGTGGGAACACAATATCGGGGCTTCCGGGCAGCGATCTGTCGTGAAGCGTATATCGAAGTCCAATTCGATGGAGCGCTTTCCTCAATAGTAGTTCTGCGTCGGTATTTTTCTGACCGACCCGCGCCATGATTTTCGATCTGGTTTGAGTATCGACGGTGTCCATTCACATCTTCGCTATCACGAGTGTCGTTTCGAGCGCTTCGAGATGTCGGTGGAGACTTCTCGGCGTCAATCCTCCTTTTATGAGAACGCCCGCCTCCATGTTCCTCTCCATTGCGTGACCGGTAAGGTTGGCGCTGGAAATGAAGCATAATCTTTCATCGGCGACAGCGACTTTCGCGTGCACCTTTCCACCCGAGAAGCCGGTCCCTTTTTCGACCCAGGAGAACAGCCGAGCCGTCGGCAGCGCCGCCTTCATTTTGGCGATTGCGTCGACCGAAACACTTCCGCCGTGCCTGTCACTGGCTTCGAGAAGCATCGACACTGTCACGCCTTTTTCCACCGCGCGCCGAAGCGCCGCCATAATCGAGGCGACGTCATAGGCGACGAAGCTCGTCATAAAGAGACGGCTTTCGGACGCGTCGATGACTTGCAGAAGTGCTTGCTCCGTTTTCCGTGTCGCGATGAGATTGCTGGATGGTCCTGTCCAAACCAGCTCTATTTCCTGCTCCGCTCTCGCATAGTGATATGCGGCTCCGGCACCGGACAGCATGCCCGCAAGTTCGACAGGAGGAATGTCGACGTTCTGCCAGCCGGATATCAACCGGTCCAACCGTCTATTCGCGCCCGGATTCGCGGCCCAGCCATCCAGTGATCGGGCGTCGGCAGAAGTGGAGAGCCGCCGGACTGCGTTGGCAAGTTGGTCCACCTTTTCCGGCGGGCTGTTGGAGACGAGCTCTATGATGGCTTCGATTAGAATTTGCACGTCGCCCTCAATCGAAGAATGCTGCGTCACTGACTTCGAGTGTCGCCACAAGAAGAGCTCGGTCGAGGTAGCGATTGCCTTTCTCACAGGACGTTTCCGAAACGAACGAGCAAGCGTGACAGGATGCTGCATGAAGCGAACGGTCATCTTCGGGATCGTGCTCGGAACACAGAGGATCGGACGAACATATCGCTGCGCGGTTCAGAGCCTGCGTGAGGAGCCGCCCCAAATTCTCGGGCTTTCCTAGATCGACGAGCCCTCCGAGCGTGCCATCGGAATCCGCTGCTGCCGTGTAAATCAATATCCCGGCCTGCTGCTGATCACCCTCTGTGTCGGCGTATATCCTCTCTCTGATACTTGCGGCGTTGTACCCACATTCCAAAGCAAGTTCCCTGATCAGGAGGTGGGAAAGGCTGTGAAGCATAGCGTAGCGAATGCCGGGATAACCCTCGGCTGGATCGAGCTTGCGAGAATTTCGCCAACCGCGGTGTCCTGCCAGGAGCTTGCCGCTTCGGGTCTTGACCGCCTGCTGCGCTTCCCACTTCGCCACGGCATCTTCGTCGAACCTGATGAAGATGCCTTCACCGTGAACTTCTGTAGCCGGAACCCATTCAGGAGCCCCCTTGCACAGAGCCGCACGGGGCGGTCGCTCATCCTTGTCGACCGTCTCTTCTGGCGCCTCGACCCGCGTAAAGCCGAGCAGCGCATTCACTTCGCGTAGTCGTTCGAGCAACAGAACACTCGCCACCGATTTCTCGAAACCGGTCGGCGGCGCGACCGTCTTACTCAAGAAATGGGGCCAATCACTCGGGGGACTGGGGTCGGTCAAGACAGCCCATTCCGGACCTTTTATATCAAGTTCCATAACGCCGCTGGTAGTCGTCCCATTCTTGATCGCCTGAACGACCTCCCAAATCGCTTTTGGGGTGTGCTTGTCGATACCTGACAGTGCGCCCGTCTTCTTCAGGGTCCGCACCGTTACCGCGACTTCCGCCTCGGACTCCAAATCGGCGAAATAGTCCCAGCCATCCTGCACGAGCTGCGCAATCGGATCTCGGGTCAAAGGGATAGCCAAAGCTGACAACGTGATCGGAAACCAACTGTTGGTCGCGCCAAGAAGAACGGCTCTCGCCTGTTCTAGGCACCGCTGGTCGTACTGATCCAAATGCGGGTGACGTCCGCGGCAGCTCGGCAAATTGTCCTGACCGGCTTTGCCGAAGGCTTGTGCCATGTTGCGGGACGCCGAGCATTCGTCGCATCGGACCCAAAGATTCTCGGTTTGTAGCGACGCCCCACTCTCGTAGAAGCGGAGGGTTCCTTTGCAATCGGACGAGCCGTTGTGAACGAAATAGTGCCACGGAAAATCGTCGAGATGCCCGTTGCGGCACGCGAGCAAGAAACGTGCAGGAACGGCATCGGCATCCCTTGCGGGCTGGTCACCTTTCGAGCCCTTGCAGTCCTTGTGGACGAAGCGCGTTCGCTCCGGTCGGAAACGATCCTCCTTGCACACGAAGAGGCCCAAATCATACTCGGACAAAAGACCGCATTTCACGCAACGCAACCATCGTGGGAATGGCCTGACTGGCACACCTATGAAAGCCTCCGCCGAGAACGGATCGACGCCGTCGGATTTCTGAAATGGCGGCATTCGGAGACTCTCGACCTGTGGTCCGAGCTCCCGGCGAACCGCGGCGAGGAGACGTGCTTCCTCGATCGGCTGGCAACGGGTTACGTCCCAGCGATCGATGCCCAACGTCACGACCGAGAGGCTCGGCAGATCGATCAATGCACCTGGGCCATACGTCCAAAGTAATTGGCTGGGGCGAACTTCGCCAACGGGTGTCTTTTCGCCGATCATGCGTCACCCACGGCATCGTCTTGATCGGCTACCCGTGCTGACCATCCTGGATCGCCACCGCTAAATTTGACCGTACTCATAATCAAGCGCACCCCCGGTTCGACCTCGCGCATGGACATCGGCACCGTAAAATTGTCCCATGCCTGCATCCCAGGCCGCTTGAGGAGAGAAACTGTCGTGGCCCGATTTGGGCCCTTCTTCTCATAGGCGAGCGTCCTGCCGCCCTTACCCGCTTCGTTGGCCCATTCGTCGAGCCGCTCTTTCAATTCTGTCGATGCGAGATCGCGGATCGTCGCTTCGTGCGAGACGTCCCATGCACGAGCGACAAGGAGATTGTGGGCAGCGACTGCCTCCTTGCGATCGGGCTTGTCGAGTGCACCGGCACCCGGGTTGGGATTGAAGGCGGAGTTTTCGAGACGCATCACGCTCAAAAGCGTTCCCGTCAAACCGCGGTCCATCGCGCGCGGCGAGAACGGGGTGACGGACTGGGCCTCCACGTGCTTGTAGAAGGTCGCGTGATAATGCTCGAAGGTTTCATAGTGCGAAAGATCGCGAGGTCTCGCCCACGTCAGCACGGTGCAAACGAGACCTGGAAACGCTCGACCTACACGGCTGGTCGCTTGAATATACTCGGCAGTTCCCTTTGGCTGCCCGTTGACGACCATCAACCCGAGACGGTTCACGTCCACACCGACAGAGAGCATATTGGTCGCAAGTACCACGTCGATGGCGCGGGCATCACCATCTTCCCAACGGGTCACGTAGCGCCCAAGTGTGGTGTCGTACTCGGCCTTGAACTTCACTTCGAGCTGATCGAGATACTTCGGTATGTCGCGGCTCGAAACGCGTGAGGTCAATTCACGAATGTTTTTGACACTGCGTTGCTCAAGGCCAGGTCGATCGACCAAGCTCATTTTCACGCGATAGGCACGTGTCTGGACGTCGTCCTCGGCGAGACGACGCATTCCGCCGAGTTCACGCAGAGAGTTGAAGTAGCCGACGGTCGTCAAATACGGGTCCGCAGGTTGACCGAAACGGTCGAACAGAGCTTGCGAAGCTGTCAGGAAGGCGGTGTAGACGCGGATCAACATCGCCGGACGCGAGCTGCCCGGTGAGCAAACCCCGAGATAACGTCTGCCGGGTATCTGTGCGATGGGCCGCTGAATCGAAAAGAAGTTGTCCGAAACGTCGAGGCCATGAGGCGGAAACACCGCCACGCGCCTCATGAAGACGTTGTTCACTTGCTCGACGGCTTTGCGAACGGTCGCAGTCGAAGCGACTATCTTCGGCTGCACTGTGCGATCGCCCAATGTCCAGCTGCAAAGCTCGTTGATCGCAGTTTCGTATAATCCGACCATCGTTCCCAGTGGACCGCTGATTAGATGAAACTCGTCTTGGATGATCAAATCCGGTGGCCTGATCGTCGCGATATTTCGGACCGCGGTTCGGGGCATGCCCTTGTAAACGGGGTGATTGCCTGTGCAGTCGGCATCCGGCCACAGTAGACCGTGGCGAGGACACTCGGTCGTCGCGCGTCCGAAGAGCGTTCTTACCTCCCCGCGCCACGCCATCAACGCGAATTTGTCGACTGTCGCGATCATCATCGATGGCGGGCGGTGATAGAGCTCCTCATCGACGACCAATACGGGAATGCCGGGGTGGGGCTTTTTGCTCGATTTTCCTTTCGAGAATTCGCAGAGACCCTTCTTGTCGCCGCAATAGATCGCGGTCCTCTTGGCGACGGTGTCCACCTCGACGTCCTGTTTTGGTGAAACTTCGCATCCGCACCAGGGACAACTCGTCAATTGCGCGGGCGAAGTACCTCCGGCATCGAATTTCTCAGGGTTGCGAATGTCCTGAATCGCCTTGTGGCTGTCGGCAGTCGAACCTGGCGTAACCTTGTTGCCGACCCAAAGTCCGATAGTGAATGGCTCGCTACCCAACGAGCGATCGCCGGTAGCTTGCGCCTCTTGACGCAACAGCTCCATCGCGCAGATCAACGCCGAACCGCGTTGAAACTGTTGCAACGTCAAGAGACGCAGCGTGTAACGCATTATGACCGTCAAACCGCGGGAGCTGTCGTAGCCGCCCAAATTTCCTTGCAAACGGCGGATCGCCATCGCAAACGACGCGACACCCAAATACGCCTCGGTCTTACCACCGCCCGTTGGAAACCAAAGCAGGTCGGCGAAGGCCTCCAGAGGCTCCGTACGATCTTTATGAGTCGGATCGGCCAATGCGGGGAGAGACAGAAGAATGAAGGCGAGCTGGAAAGGCCTCCAGGACCGATTTCGCCTCTGCTCGAAGTCCGCTAGTGTTTTATCTTCACCACGGCGGCGAGAAAGAGCGTAGAGGCTGTGAATGCGCTGCCGGGCCATCGCCAGGTTGGCGAAGCGAAACGCAGCGAGCGCTTTGTCGTTTTCGCTAAGAACCGAGACGCCCTCTTCGAGACGTTTTTTGATTTCCGCGCATCTGGTCAGAGCGGCTTTGGCTTGCACATCGTGCCCGCTCACATCCTTGCCGACGCGAGCGGCCTGCTCGGCGATCCATTTCCCGTAGTCGCTTGCGAGTATCGACAGAACCGCAGCGAGTTCGTCCCGCTCCATATCGGCGAGAACTTCCATGTCGAGATGGCCACGGTCGACCATCGCTCGCATCGCAGGTCGGTCTTCGGGGCGCAAGCCCGGCGTTTCCGTCACCGGCACTTCATATTGCGGCATCACCACCGTTCGCACTTCGGATGCGCGTTCGGAGTTTTCCGCTCCGGTCTTCGCATGGACGGAGACACCGTGGCCCACTGCAAACTCGACCTGCTTGCGGTAAATCATTTCGAGCGCCTTGCGCTCATCGTCATCGTCTTTGGTGACGAGTGCGGCGCGGCGCCTGAAGATCTCAGAATCATCGGAGCCCGTTGCCGACCTTACGATCAACTCCGGCTGAAATACCCACGCGGAATCCTTGTTCTCGCTCGGCTCTTGCTGCGCATTTACCAGGAAGAGTGTGACGAGGCGGTCCCCATTGGCGTTCTTGCCTCGTATGGTGCCTTGGACGCGCACCTCCGGATGCTCCCCGTCAGGCGCTCGGTGTGAGATCAGCCCATCGACCAGGTCTATCGTCAGCTTGCCCCCACAAGGCACGCGCTGCCAAACCTTTATCTTCGCTTGCGACGGTTCTGTCCCGACGACGTTACCTTCGGCGTCCTTGACCTTCTTGTTTACGGTCTTTGTGTGCTCGTGATCGTAAACGCGAACGTATTGGCCCCACCGCGCCTCGACCTCTATCCGCGTTGTATCGCCGTCGACACAGAATGTGAGCCCGAAGCTCGAAGGGACGAGCGATTGGTTGCTGGCTGCGTCGATTTCGTCCATCGCCTCTGCCTCGGCGTCGACACGCCCGGTCGTGCTATCGAACTCTGCGCCTGGATCGTGCCGACCACTATGGACCTCCAGATCGTCGGGCTCCTCTTGATCTTCGGCAGCCAGTGGTCCTTCGAGCCCTTCGATCCCACCGTCGTCCGTTTCGCGAGGGGCGAGTTTTCCGACGAGATAACGGTCACGAACACCCATATCCACGATCTGTTCGTGTGGGCCGTTTGCCGGTCCTAGAACGTCATCCATGACGGCGAGTTGCAGGAGCTCGCGTATGTAGGCCTGATCGCCGATCATCGGCACATCGTCGAGGGTGACACCCGTCAACTTAGGAAGCGCGCCGACAAAATCGGACCATTGCAATCGCGCAATTGAACCGCCCGTGGGAAGCGCTAGACCGACGGCATCGAGTCCGATCGGCTCGCCCAAAATCTGCAGGTGGTCAAAATAGGTGGTCGTCCGTTCCAAATTTCCCCGAATGCGCATGATGCGACCTACGCCGGTCACTATGCCGGACGCATTCGACAACAGAACCCAATCGCCTTCGGCTAGCGCCGCATAGCGCTTCCGGTCGCCGTCGAGTTCGACAACATATTCCCGATAAGGAAACTGCCCGCTATTGCCGGCATCGACCACCAGCCACGAATTTGCAGCGCGCGCTCCGTCTAACTTGTCGTTCATCGCGTTCCCCCGGAAACGGCAAATTCGTTATTCAAAAGCTCCGACACAAGCTGAGGCGTGTTGAATCCGTTGACCAACAATATATCGACAATATCCTTGCCGCATAAGAATATAATCGGATGTTTATCCTGTCGCACTTCCTCGTAAGCCTGGCGTGCCACTGCGGAGGTCGTCACCAATACGCCGAACTCTCGATGTCGTATTCTGGAAATTAGACGAGAAACCTCCTTCACGCCGACAGTGTTGGCGGCGCTCTCGTCACCGGCGGGTCGATAACACTTGGCCTCGAGCGAAAATTCCGCATAGACCGGATCGTCGATCAGACCGATCCTATAGCGCCCCACCGCGTCTCGGCCACCATCGATCGATCCACGGGTGATCTCATCGATAACGACCCTCTGATCGTACATCTGAAATATCCGCGCGGCGAAGGCCTCGAACGAGATCGGCGCGCTCGAAAAATGCTTCCATATCGTATCGAGGATTGCGCTTTTTTGCGCGGTGTCCGGGAGCTGAGAAGCAAGGCTGCGGATTACGGTCGTGCTCTCGGCGGTCAGAGCGCGATACTTGCCACGCTCGACCCAATCAACCCATGCCTGGGGCGCATGCGTAGTCAGAGGCCGACCAGCCGCAAGGTCGCCGATCCACGCACGTTGAATCACTGCCGCGTCGAGCACTGTGAACACGGCACGATAGTTCTGGAATCGCTGCCCGTCCGATGTCTTCCAGACGGCGACTAGATCGGCGGTGGATGGCAACCCCAAGAACCCCGGCACGGCCAAGCCTTTGAACTGAAAAGAACGCGCGCTAACCGCCGTAGGATACTTCTTGAAAACGAAAAACGGTGGAATGAGCGACCGTTCGGGCGGACTTGCATGCAGAAGCGAGAACACACGCCTAAGAATGAGATTGCCGCTACGCTGGGTGTCGTGCAGCTCGTGGCCGGGATGCTTGTTGTCTCCGTAATAGACGAACTGGCCGGTGCTGAGATCGAGACTGTCCGGCCAATCCTTGTCTTCACCGCTTGTGAACAGCGCGACGAGCTTCTTGTCATCTCCCCCACCGGAGGCACGGAACCCTCCTTGGTTTCCCACACCTGGAATAAGCCTTGAGAGGGCCTCTCCTGCGAGCAAACCACCCGCTTTGCCCTCATAAACAGCGTCGATCACCAAATCGGTGCCCAGCAAAACCTCATGTGGAATGACCTGCACCATAGCTACTGCAACTGCCTGCGGTCCTCGTCACGCAGGCGATGAATGCGCCGGACGCTCACATGGGGCTGCGTCATTGGCGCCTCGTCAAATCATCGAACAAGGTCTCCTGTCCAGCGTGAGGTCCGCGATGTGCAACATCGCTAGTTCGTTCCGGCCTGTGATCATTCCCGGCATTTGTTTTCTCAGAATCAAATCGATCGCGATTTATTTGGAGCAGTCTACGCAGAACGGACCTCTTCGCCTCTTCTCCAAATGTGTACCGCACACCTTGCTTCGCCTTGTAGAAATCATGAGCCAATTCGATGTCGTTCCATCCATATTGGCGGATTACCAACTCATCAAGCTCCACTTGTAGCCGTCTCAACTCAAGTATTTCGGCCGATCTCTCGTTATTGTCATTCATTAGGTCGTAAATTTTTGTGAGCCCCGAATTCCGCGCGACCATGATTGCCGCTCTAAATTCGTAATATTGTGTTCCGATCCCCTCCAAATTTTCCAGGTTCTCAGGCTGTGGGAAGGTCGCTAGGCACCCGCTGGTTGTGTAGCTAAGCCCAGCGTTTCTCATTGTTGTCCCGTTATGCCACGCCCATTCCACGTGAACATTTGACTGCAACGCAGCGAAAGCACCGTACCGCTCGTCTGGTATTACGTTGACCTTATGGGCGAATAAAAGATCAGGCGGCAGGAACGCGAAACAGCAATGTTTGCTCACTTCCGGACAAACGAGCACACGGGATTTGCCTTTGATCTTTTCGTACAGTTCGTCTCTCCGATCCCAATGCTTCCAGAAAGCACTCTCGTGAACTTGAACCGTGAGCTTGTCTCGCTTCGGCTTAACTGTCGCCACTAGGTGATCGTAGGGCAGCCGGTATTCGCGCGCCTTCTGCTCACTGCAGTCACCAAAATTGATTACCCACCTCTCATGATTGCTGACAATGGCCTTTGACATAAGCTGCAGCCCGCCGATCCGATCGGCGGTCGAGGCACTTGTACGGCGGATATGAGGTGCAAGAGGCGGGA
>NZ_JAMYUP010000062.1:0-33350 GCF_040323155.1 Mesorhizobium sp. M0060 | reverse complement strand
CATCATCAACGGCCATCCACAGAGCCAGATCGAGGAACTCATGCCCTGGCGATTCCGGAAAACATCAAGCCCAAACCCATAGGTGATCGGCGAGGCGCTTACGCTGAGCGGGGCCCTCCGGTGCGACAAGAATATGGCCGATAGAACCGACTATCCGAAGGCTCGTCTGTTCACCTTGACGACTGACAACTGTGTACAAACCATCTTGGGGAGCAAGCGCGTCCCGCGTGTCCGAACTCCGGAGGAGGCTGCAATGATGCCCCAATCGAGTTGTCCCGCGGCCAGGCAATCATCCGTATAGATTGCCTGATAGGCCCTGTGGAAGTTGCCGATACCGAGATGCACGATTCCGGGCGTCACACTCCGTCGATCGTACCGAGGAATTTGGACACCGGCCGATGCGAGCGCCAAATTGGCGTAAGAAAGACGATTTTCCCTTGTATGCAGCTCAATCGAAATGGAGACCACCGTTCATGTCGATAACCTCGCCCGTGATGAAGCCGGCTAGAGGTGACGCGAGGAATGAAACGGTGTGGGCGACTTCTTGAGGTTCGCAAAATCGCCCGACCGGGATTTGAGCAAGCTGGGCCGCGCGCTGTTCGTCGTTGAGCTGTTCGGAAACCATCGGCGACATTACGTAGGCGGGGGCAATTGCATTCGAGGTCACGCCCTGGCCAGCGGTCTCGCGGGCAATCGAAAAAGTCAGCCCGATCATCGCGCTTTTCGAAACTGAATACGCCGTCCCTGCGGTCAAGCCTCCGCTTTTGGCGGCATAGGAGGAGATATTGATCACCCGACCCCACCGTTTCGAGCGCATCCCTGGAAGAAATATCTGGGCGAGAAGGAATGCGGCTTCTACGTTGACTATGTTGACCCTTCGCCATTCCTCGATCGAGGTATCTGCCATTTTGTGGTTCGACAGAATGCCAGCATTGTTGACCAAAATGTCGACCGAACCGAAGTGCTGAAGAACCTTCTCCGCCGCCGCGCGCGTTGAACTCTCAACTGCCAGATCAACACCGACGGCAACGGCGCCATGCCCTACCCGCGACGCCAGCGCCTCTGCGGCCTCGGGGAGCAGATCCAGGACTGCTACTTGAGCGCCGGCGCGCGCCAGTTCCACTGCGATTGCGGAGCCGATAGCGCCTGCGCCTCCAGTTACGACAGCGGTTTTTCCTTCTAGCGATTGCAAGCGGGAATTCTCCATTGCTTGGTCAGACGGCGGCATGGCGTGTGTCCGACGCATGCGCGTCGAAAAGGACAAAGATTTTATCGAGATGGGCGACCAATGCGGCTTCCGCACCGGGTCCGTCATTGGCATCCAGCGCATCCAGAATTGCCAAATGCTCCTGCAGCACAACCGCAAATCGTGCGGCATTGCCGGAGAAACGAATAAAGCGAGTCAGCTTGGCTTTGGCAGCGTGGATGGTCGTCCAAACTCCCGGTCGCTGCGCGAAAGACGCAAACAATTGGTGAAAATTCTCGTCATTGTCGTGAAATCCGTCAATATCGCCCTCAGCGATACTCCGTTCTTGAGCCGCCACCAGTGAACGCATTTCAGCGCTCATCGCTGGCGTCCAACGCGGCGCAACTTCGCGAAGAAGGCAAGTTTCCAGGGAACGGCGGACAAAATGGCTGTCTTGGATGCTGACGATATCAATTTGAGAAACAAAACTGCCGAGCTGCGGAAAGACACTCACAAGTCCGTCTTCGGCCAATCTTTGAATCGCTGCCCTCACAGGTGTGCGAGACACATTGAACTGGCGACACACCGCGTTTTCACTAATCGATTCGCCAGGCAAGAGCTTCGCACGCACGATTGCCTCGCGCAGGACGGAGTAAATTTGCTCACTCGCCGAACTGCGCCGGTTCAAAAACACGTCTAGTTCAGCCAATCCGGAAGACATGGCTTTCGCTCCATTCTGGTCGCAACGCGATATCGCGTTCCGCTCGCCTTCTTGCACAATGTCCTCGGAAAAATGCCATCAACAAAAAAGCAGTTGCACCTTGTATACAAGTGTACTAGAACTTCTGCGGTGAATGCAAGCCATTTGCGCTGCCGGTCTCGACAATTTTAAGCGGGAAGGCGGCGCTCTCAACGGGAGGAGTTTTGATGTCGAACTATTTGCGTCGCGTGCTCGCGATTGGACTGCTATCCGCAATAGGCGTGGGGTCCGCCTTCGCCGCTGGAGATTCAAAAATTGCGCTGGTCCCCGGAGGTCCGCACCCCTACTTCGCGGCGTGGGAGCAAGCTGGTAAGGATGCTGCCAAGGATTTTGGCCTGGCCGCAGCAGACTACAAGGTGCCGCAAAAGTGGGAACTCAGCCAGCAGAACCAGCTGCTCGAGAGCCTTTTGACCCAGGGTTACAACGGCTTTCTGATTTTCCCAGGTGACCCCGTCGGATCGGTCAGTACCGTGGACGAGCTCGTGTCCAATGGCGCGCCTGTCATCGGCGGCGCAGGGTGCTTCAAGGATCCTTCTTCAGCAACCTTCTGCCTCGGCACCGACACTGGCAATTCAGCATACATTGGAACCAAGGAGCTTTTGAAAACACTGACGGGCACCAAGAAGCGCATTGCTCATTTCACCGGCTTCCTTGTTGATCCGAATACCCAGCTTCGCATTGACGCCGTCAAAAAAGCGGCGGAGGAAGAAGGCGCAACGGTCGTCCAGGTCATCGCTGACATTGATGCGCCCGAGCCAGCCGAGGAAAAGATTAATGCCTACCTGGCAGCTCACGCCAACGACGTCGATGGCATCATCACGACCGCTTGGGTCCCTGCGGTTGTAGCCTCGAACGCAGTCCGAAAGATCGGCGACAAGCGGATCAAGATGGTAGCCATTGATCACGATCAAGTTGTGTTGAAGGCGATCAAGGATGGCTTTGTGAATGGCACAATGCTGCAGAATCCGTATGGCCAAGGCTATATCGGCACTTTCGTTCTCGACAAGCTTCGTTCGGGTTGCGCGGTCAAGACCGATGCGCCTTTTAAGAAGAATGCCCTCACTGACAAGTTCATCGACTCGGGAACCGTCTATGTCGCGGCCGACAAAATCGACACTTATGTTGACGCCATGCGCGACACGACCAAGAAGCTCTTTGAAACCTTCCAGGCGACTTATCTGACCTGCAAGTAACGAGACTTCCGCCAATGCCGCCGGGCTGCGTTCAAGCAGACCCGGCGGTCGTCCAACCAAATTGCACGGTGTCTGTCGTGACCCAGAGCCAGGCCTGATAAGATGGCAGCCTAGCCATTGAAGGTGCGAAACCATGTCTTATTCAGATGTGCCGGCGAAGGGTCCCAGTGGCGACATCGTCGGCAAGCCGCGCAGGAATGCCACCGAGACACGATTCTATCTGACCAATGAGTTCGGGCTCATTGCCCTGATTGTGATCTTTGCTCTGGCCTTCAAATTCACAACAGAGGGTTTCTTTTCGGCCTTCAATTTGTTCACCCTCGGTCGTATCGCAGCCGTCAACATCATGATCGGCTTGGCCATGATGGTCGTCGTTATAACTGGGGGGTTGAACCTTGCTGTAGGGGCGATCGGCGTTTGTGCCGCAATGACTTGCGGCTATCTCATTGAGGTGGTCGGGCTTCCATGGCCACTCGCAATTCTCTCAGCGGTGGCCCTTGGCGCCTTGCTGGGCTTTATCAACGGATGGACTTCCGTTCGCACAGGATTGCACAGCTTCATCATCACGCTCGCTACAATGAGCATTTTCTTCGGCGTAATGATTTTCCTGACGCGTGCAGAATCCTATCGCGCTCTGCCACCCGTCTTTGCAGCGTTCGGACGCCTCAAGCTGTTGGGTCTTTTCTCTCCGCTCCTCCTGGTCAGCCTCCTGGCTGCATTGCTTCTAGGATATCTTTATAATTTGACGGCGGTTGGGCGGGAGATGCTGACTGCTGGCGCCAAGCCCGAAGCGGCGGAGATGTCCGGCATAAATGTCGGGCGCATCTTCATATACTGCCACATGCTGTCTGGCGCGCTCGCCGCCTGTGCGGCTCTGATGCTAGTCGCACGCAATGGAGCGGCGATCCCATCAATGGCGGGACAACTCGGACAGGACTGGCTGCTCATCGCGTTCCTTGGTCCTGTGTTGGGGGGAACACTTCTGGCGGGCGGTAAGGCATCGGTGCTGGGGACGTGCCTGGGTGCGTTTCTGGTGACAATGCTGACTAGTGGTTTGCTTCTATTACAGCTGGGTGATTTCTGGATTCAGAGCTTTTTGGGTCTGCTTTTGCTGGCTGCGGTATTGATGGACAAAACACGCCGAACCTTTCTGGCCCGGAGGAACATGGCATGAACGGCTCCTTGGCCAACGCCGTGCGGAGCGACTGGTTTGGGCCGCTGCTGGTTACGATCGTCGCGGTTGCGATCGTGGGGGGCTTCAACCCATCATTCCTGTCGCCATTGAATATTCAGGTGCTGCTGCTCGCAATTGCAGTAAATGGCCTGATCGCGTTTTCGCAAATGCTCATCATCGCTATCGGTCAGATGAATTTGTCTGTCGGGGCTATCGGCGGTCTTTGCGCTATTGTTTTCGCCGGCATGATGGACGCGTGGCACGTGCCGGCATCCCTTGCCGCCTTAAGCGCGCTGTCGCTTGGGGTCATATGCGGCGTAATAAACGGATTTCTGATCGCCCGAACTGGCATTTCGGCGTTCGTAATTACCCTCGCCAGCCTGTCCGTTTACAAGGGCATCAATTTGGGCATCACACATGCCCAACCCTTTTATAACATCTCAGACGGCGTGAAATCCATCGGACAGGGCGCGATCTTCGGGATCATTCCTTGGTTGATGCTCCCGACCATGGCTGTCGGCCTAGCCTTGTGGTTCATGCTTAATCGGCAACCCATAGGGCGGTTTATTTTGGCAGTCGGCGGCAATCAACATGCCGCAGAATTGTCGGGAATATCGATTGCAAATACAGTTGTCATCGTGCACGCGCTTTCGGGGTTTCTTGCAGCGCTTGCCGGTCTTCTCCTTGTTGCCCGTTTACAAATGGGTCAACCGACGATCGGCGACGACTGGCTAATTTTGTCTTTTGCCGCGCCCGTGATCGGCGGCGCGGTCTTGGCCGGCGGACACGTCAGCGTGCCCGCTACGCTGCTCGGGGTGGTGATCGTTGCAATAATCACACAAGCCCTAGTGCTTTTCGACATCGACCCGTTCCTCGTGCAGGTCGTGCTGGGCGCAATGATCTTGGCGGCAGTCGGCGCCAATCGTTTTCGCGAAAGTCGTTTGTCACGAAATCTCAAGAGGCTCTGAAATGGCGAGCGAGATAGCGTTCCAGGCTCTGGGCATTGAGAAGTCCTTTCCAGGCGTAAAGGCGCTAAAGGGCGTTTCCCTGACACTTAAAACTCATTCCATACATGCTTTGCTCGGCGAAAACGGCGCAGGGAAGTCAACGCTTATCAAGATCATTACCGGTGTTCACCACCCCGATGCCGGCCGCCTCATCCTGGAGGGCCAAGAGGTTCATTTCGGCTCGCCGCGCGAGGCCATCGCTCATCGTGTTGGCGTCGTACATCAAGAACGGAATCTTATCCCGAGGTTTTCTGTTGCGGAAAATATCCATCTCGAGCAACTTGGCGCCTCGTTGCTAAAGCCGGTGGACTATGCCGACTTGAACAAGCAGGCCGCGCGTTGGCTTGAGGCCCTCGGCCTAGACATCGACCCAAGAACCCCGGTATCGCGCCTTAGCGTCGCCAAGATGCAGTTGGTCGAAATCGCCAAGGCCTTGTCTCTGCGCTCGCGAGTGCTTCTCCTGGATGAACCAACCGCATCACTTACCTCGAGTGAAACTGATCTATTATTCTCGTTTTTGCGAAAGCTGCGAGACCAAGGGGCCAGCCTGCTATTTGTCAGCCATAAGCTGGAAGAAGCGCAGGAGCTTTGCGACAGCGTCACAGTGCTGAGGGATGGGTCGAATGCCTGTGAAAGCCGGCCAATGGAGGGCCTGGGGCGGCAAGACATTGTCCGATTGATGATCGGCCGGGCCGAGGGTGAAGGCGGCTGGCGGGAGCGCAACTCGACTGGGGCTCCTCCGGCCATCGAGCTCAAGAACATTGAAACATCTTTAGGCCATGTGGACGTCAATCTGCATGTCCGAAAAGGTGAGATCGTTGGCCTCTATGGCCTCGTGGGCGCCGGAAGGACCGAGCTTGCAAAATGCATCCTGGGTCAGTTTCCGCTGACGGCTGGTACCGTCGAGATCGACGGGAAGCCGGTTAAGATCAGGTCGGTCGGCGAAGCCATCCACACGCATCGTGTGGGATACGTCAGCGAAGATCGAAAGGGCGAAGGTCTGGTCTTGATGCATTCGGTGCTGTCAAATGCTGGAATTGCAGTGTGGCGCCCCCTTTCGGCACTTCTCGGATTCCTCACCGACCGCCTCGTGCGACACAAGGTAACGCCATACATCGAGAAGCTTGAGGTGAAAACACCCAGCCTCGCGCAGACGGTGGCCAACCTTTCGGGTGGCAATCAGCAGAAAATCAGCGTCGCCAAATGGCTGGCGGCAGGCGTCAAGATCTTGCTGGTTGACGAGCCGTCAGTCGGCATCGACATCAAGACCAAGGCTTACCTGCACGATTTGCTGCGCGAACTCGCCGACAACGGCACTGCCATTTTGCTGATCACGAGCGACATGCCCGAAATGATCCTGCTTGCTGACAGGATTCTGGTCATGAACGACTACCGGCTTCAGGGCCAGCTAATCAATGACGGATCCTATGCCGGCATGAGCGAAGGCATCATGAATCTGATCCACAGGTCTGAGGCCGCCTAAGCTCCTCACGCGCTACAGCCACGGTCGCAAGGAGTTTTCATTTCTGCAAAATGGATATCGGCTGCGAGGATCTGAGGTTGTTTCTCGACGTTGCGCGCTGGGTGGCTTGAGCGCAGCGACGGGAACCACGCGCCGCAGCGCAGCGACCCTTGGACGACGCGTCACCGCGCTCGAAAAGCAGATCGGCGAACCGCTGTTCGTGCGTCAGCAAACCGGCTACCGGCTGACCCCAGTCGGTGAAGAACTGCTGCGGCGCGCCGAAGACGTCGAGGCAGCAATGCAGTCGCTGACCCGCTGGCGCGAAGGAAACCTGCCCGACCGCATTGTCCGCGTCTCGGCCGGGCCATGGACCTCGGCCTTCGTTGCCGCCCATATCGGCGAGATCTGGACGGTCGATGACGGCATAAGGGTGGAGCTCGTCACCACCACCGACTGGGTCGACATTGGTCGCCGTGCCGCCGACATCGGCATCCGCAGCGAGCGCCCGACCGAGCAGTGGCTGGCCGGCCGTCAGAGCGGCAAGGTCGCCCACGCCATTTATTCCGGACGCCACCTGATCAACGGCATCGCCGCCGGATTGTTCGTCGGCGTCACCGGCGAAGGGGCAAACATTGCCTCGGCGCGCTGGCTGCAAGCCCATCACGGCGATCGCATCGCCGTGCGCGGCAACAACACCCATTCGGTGCGCGAACTGGTGGCTGCGGGCGCCGGGCTTTCGATCTTTCCGTGCTTCGTCGGTGACAGCGATCCACGGCTGGTTCGCGTCGCTCTGCCTATCCCCGAACTCGAAACCGACCAATGGATCGTCACCCATCATGAGGAACGTCACTCCCCGCCGGTACGAAAAGTCGCCGACCGGATTGCCGGCTTGATGCGGGCGCACCAGCCGCTGTTTCGCGGCGAGACGCCGATCCAGTAAGCTCCAGGCGTCGATCGGCCGCCAGCTGAGCCGCACGCTGGCACTCATGCCCTGGCCGGGCTCCAGCGCCGTCAGGCCTTGGCCGTGATGCGCGTCGACCGGATGTGACACCGGTTCTCGACCGCTAGATAGCGGGTCTAAGCGATTGGTTTCATTGTCAGCTTCCGTCCAGATTTGTTGCGGGAATGCCCACCGCGTTACTCCTGCTATGGAGATGCCTAGGATTTTCGCGATCTCTGCATCTTCTTGCCGCGTGCCGCCCAGTGGATGAGCGGCACGCCCGGCAAGGCTTGAATACAGGAACGAATTCCACTTGGAAGCTGGTACGCCGACAATCTATTCAGCGGCCTCAACGAACTGAACTGGGATGTAATTCAGGATAGGCCCGAGCCACCGCTCGACCTCCGCAATTGGCATGTCTTTGCGCCGTGCATAGTCCTCCACCTGATCGCGCTCGATCTTGGCCACCCCGAAATAGTAGCTTTCCGGATGGGCGAGATAGATGCCGGAAACCGAGGAGCCGGGCCACATGGCATAGCTTTCGGTCAAGGTGACCCCTGCGTGGCGTTCGCCGCCGAGCAGCCTGAACAGCGTCGCCTTCTCGGTATGGTCGGGCTGCGCCGGATAGCCGGGCGCCGGCCTGATGCCGCAATAGGGTTCGCCGATCAGATCCTCCGGGGCCAGGTTCTCGTCCGGCGCATAGCCCCACAACTCTTTTCGGACACGCTCGTGCAGCCGCTCGGCGAAGGCTTCGGCGAAGCGGTCGGCGAGCGCCTTCACCATTATCGAGGAATAATCGTCATTGGCCCGCTCGAAACGCTCGGCGATCGCTACTTCCTCGATGCCGGCGGTCACGATGAAGCCGCCGAGATAATCAGCCTTGCCACTTTCGAACGGCGCGACGAAATCCGACAGGGCGACGTTGGCCTTGCCGTCGCGCTTGGTCAGTTGCTGGCGCAGCGTGAAGAAGGTCGCCAGCTCCTGCGAACGCGTGTCGTCGGTGAAAAGCCTGATGTCGTCGCCGACGGCGTTGGCCGGCCAGAAGCCGATCACGCCTTTCGGTGCGAACCATTTTTCCGCGATGATCTGCTTCAGCATCGCCTGTGCATCCTCGAAGAGCTGGCGCGCCGCCGGCCCTTGTGCCTCGTCTTCGAGAATCTTCGGATAGCGCCCCCTCATCTCCCAGGTCTGGAAGAACGGCGTCCAGTCGATATAGCGGGCGAGTTCGGCGAGGTCCCAGGTGTCGAAAACCTGCAGCCCAAGGAAGGAGGGTTTTTGCGGGACATAGCCCGACCAGTCGATCTTGTGGGCGTTTGCCCTTGCCTTGGCGAGCGGTAGGCGCAGCTTGTCGGCTTCGCTGCGCGCATGCGCGTCGGCCACCTTCCTGTATTCGGCACGCACCGTGTCGACAAAGCCGCCCTTGGCATCGTTGGACAGCAATGACGAGACGACGCCGACGGCGCGGCTGGCATCTGTGACGTAGACCGTCTGGCCGCGCTCATAGCGCGGGTGGATCTTGACCGCCGTGTGAACGCGGCTGGTCGTGGCGCCGCCAATCAGCAACGGAATGTCGAAACCTTCGCGCTCCATTTCGGAGGCGACATGCGTCATCTCGTCGAGCGACGGCGTGATCAGGCCGGAGAGGCCGATGATGTCGACGTTTTGCTCGCGCGCCGTCTGCAGAATCTTGGTCGCCGGCACCATGACGCCGAGATCGATGATCTCGTAGTTGTTGCAGGCGAGCACGACGCCGACGATGTTCTTGCCGATGTCGTGGACGTCGCCCTTGACCGTCGCCATCAGGATTTTTCCGGCGGTCTGGCGTTCGCCGGTGTCGATGCCGTTGGCGGCGTTGGCCAGCTTCTCGGCTTCCATGTGCGGCAGCAGCCCGGCGACCGCCTGTTTCATCACGCGCGCGGACTTGACCACCTGCGGCAGGAACATCTTTCCGGCACCGAACAGGTCGCCGACGACGTTCATGCCGGCCATCAGCGGGCCCTCGATGACATGCAGCGGGCGCTCGGCGGCAAGCCGCGCCTCGTCGGTATCGGCGTCGATGAACTCGGTTATGCCGTTGACCAGCGCATGCGAAATGCGCTTGTCGACAGTCCACTCCCGCCAGGCGAGATCGCGTTCCTTGGCCTCCTTGCCGGCGGTTCCCTTGAAGCGCTCGGCAAGTTCCAGCATCCGCTCGGTGGCGCTGCCGCCGCCCGCCGGCTGGCGGTTGTTGACGACGTCCTCGCAGGCTTCGCGCAGGTCCGGATCGATCGATTCGTAGACGGCAAGTTGGCCGGCATTGACGATGCCCATGTCCATGCCGGCTTGGATGGCGTGGTAGAGGAACACGGCATGCATGGCCTCGCGCACCGGTTCGTTGCCGCGAAACGAGAAGGACAGATTCGAGACGCCACCCGAAATGTGGACGTGAGGCAAGGTCCGGATGATCTCCCGCGTCGCCTCAATGAAGTCGACCCCGTAATTGTTGTGCTCATCGATGCCGGTGGCGATGGCGAAGATGTTCGGGTCGAAAACGATATCTTCCGGCGGGAAGCCGGCCTGCTCGGTCAGGAGCTTGTAAGCGCGGGTGCAGATGGCGACTTTTCGCGCCTGCGTGTCCGCCTGGCCTTCCTCGTCGAACGCCATGACGACGACAGCCGCGCCATAGGCGCGCACCAGCTTCGCATGATGTAGGAAGGCCCCCTCGCCTTCCTTCATCGAGATGGAATTGACCAGCGGCTTACCCTGCACGCATTTCAGGCCGGCCTCGATGATCTCCCATTTCGAACTGTCGATCATCACCGGCACGCGGGCGATGTCCGGCTCGGCGGCGATCAAACTGAGATATTCGACCATCGCCTTCTTCGAATCGATCAGACCCTCGTCCATGTTGATGTCGACGATCTGGGCACCATTGGAGACCTGATCGCGCGCGATGTCGAGGGCGGCGGGGTAGTCGCCGGCGGTGATCAGTTTCCTGAATTTCGCCGAGCCGGTGACGTTAGTGCGCTCGCCGACATTGACGAACGGAATTTCCTTGGTGAGCGTGAAGGGTTCCAGACCTGACAGGCGCATTTTGCGCTCGATCTCCGGAATGGCGCGCGGCGGATATTTCCTCACCGCCGCTGCGATGGCGCGGATGTGGTCCGGCGTCGAGCCGCAGCAGCCGCCGACGACATTGACCAATCCGTCGCTCGCGAATCCTTCGATCTGCGCCGCCATGAATTCCGGGCTCTCGTCGTAGCGGCCGAACTCGTTGGGCAGGCCGGCATTGGGATAGGCACAGGTGAAGGTGTTGGCGACGCCGGAAATCTCGGCGAGATGTGCGCGCATGGCGTTGGCGCCGAGCGCGCAGTTGAGGCCGACTGTGAACGGATTGGCGTGGCGGATCGAATGCCAGAAGGCCGTCGGTGTCTGGCCCGACAGCGTGCGGCCCGACAGGTCGGTGATCGTGCCCGAGATCATGACCGGAAGATGCACGCCCTTTTCGAGGAATATCTCGTTGCAGGCGAAGATCGCCGCCTTGGCGTTCAGCGTGTCGAAGATCGTCTCGATCAGGATGATGTCGGCGCCGCCGTCGATCAGGCCGCGCAACTGCTCGCCATAGGCGATGCGCAGATCGTCGAAGCTGACGGCGCGATAGCCGGGGTTGTTGACGTCCGGCGACATCGAGGCGGTGCGGTTGGTCGGTCCCAGCGCGCCGGCGACGAAGCGTCGCTTGCCGTCTTCCTGTTGGGCGCGAATGCAGGCCCGCCGCACCAGACGGGCTCCGTCCCGGTTAAGGTCATAGACCGCGTCCTCCATGCCGTAATCGGCCTGGGCGATCGGCGTGGAGGAGAAGGTGTTGGTCTCGATGATGTCCGCGCCGGCAATCGCGTACTGGTAGTGGATTTCCTCGATCGCTTTCGGCTGCGTCAGGATCAGCAGGTCGTTGTTGCCCTGCTGATGGCAGGCGCAGCCGACGAACTTGTCGCCGCGGAACTGTTCCTCCTTGAAGCCAAGCCCCTGGATCTGCGTGCCCATCGCGCCGTCGAGAATGAGGATTCGTTCGCGCGCGGCCGATTCCAAGGCAGAACGAATCTCCGATCCATCCGCTTTGGCGACGACGGGTCCGAAAACGGAATCCAAGGATGATTCAGAATGCACCGCAGTGAGCCTCGGCTTCAAAGATCATACACTGTGACATAAACATATCTTTATGTCAATATATGATGTGCTCATCGTAACCTTTGATACGTCATCTCATTCCCCCAAATTCCGTCAGGGCGCGACGCACAGCATCGGGACGACCTCCCGCAGACAGCGTTGAATCTCTCCAGTCTTGCCTTCAGATGTTCCTCTGGTCTATCAGAATCGGGCGTTAGGCTGGAACGAGCGGTCCGGGCCGGAGCCCGTGAAGGCTTTTGAGTATGCCTTTCATATTTTGTACTTTGGTGGGCCCGGAGGGTATTCAGAAAGCCATAAAAATCAATTGGTAAGAGATCAGTGGGACTTCAGAGCATTCAAATCTTTTCCAATGTTTTTCAATGTTGTTGTCCCACTCAGAAGTGCCTCAGTCCACCAAGCCGACGCACTGAACGCCTCACTCGGAAGGGAGGTTTGCGCAAGGTGAAAGGAAGATCGCGTCGTGTGCAGCCTTCCTGAGAAAGGTCGCGGTAGAGCCAACTGCTGACGCTCAGCGCGAAGACATCAATGTCCTGTTATGGGGCCGTCAGAGGACCGCCGCTTCTCGCGCCCAGAAAGCGATAGCAGACATGCAATAGGTGGTACAAAAGTCTCTAGCGTGACCCTTTCGAGACATTTGCGTGCGGCATTTGCGTCTCGAAAGCGGTTCTTCAGTGCTACCAGCACCAACGACCGTCTGCGGTCGTTCAGAACACGGATTACCGTCTCTAAACCGGATATTGGACCGGGCAGCCGCCGGAAATTGATCGAATGGAGGTGATCGCCTGTCAGGAGGCGTTCAAAAACGACCTACGACCGCGATCTTCATCGCGGCCGTTTTCATGGTGTCATTCCCGGCTATGCTGACAAGTTCTTTATGATCGGCAGCTTGCGGATCGTCTTGCCCGTCGCCGCCCGTAGCGCGTTGGCGACGGCCGGGCCAATCGGCGGCACACCGGGCTCGCCAACGCCCGTGGGCGGCTCGTCGGACGGCACAATGTGCACCTCGACGCGCGGCATCTGCTCGATCCTGAGCGGCGTATAGGTGTCGTAGTTCTCTTGGTCTATGACACCGCCCGTCAGGGTCAGCTCCTCCTGGAGGATCGCGCCTAGCCCGAAGCCGATACCGCCCTCCATCTGAGCGCGGATCTGGTCAGGATTTATCGCGGTGCCGCAATCTACCGCGCAGACGACGCGGTCGACTTTGAAATCATTTCCATCGTTGAAGGTGATCTCCACCACCTCGGCGACATAGGTCGAGAGGCTTTCATGCAGGGCCACGCCGCGGAAACGGCCTTCCGGCAGAGGCTTGTCCCAGCCTGCCTTCTCAGCAGCCAATTTCAGCACGCCGGCATGCCGTGGATGGTGACCGAGCATCGACAAGCGGAAATCGACCGGATCACGGTTCGCAGCGGCGGCGAGCTCATCGATCAGGGTTTCCATTGCGTAAGCGGTGTGGGTGGAGCCTACCGAACGCCACCACAGCACTGGGATGTTCACGTCCGTCGTGGTCAGCTCGACCTTCAGGTTCGGGATCGCATAGGGCAGGTTGGTGGCGCCCTCCACGGAGGTCGGATCGATGCCGTTCTCGATCATCGCCGCAAAGGGCGAACCGCCCGCGATCGATTGGCCCACGATGTGGTCATGGAGAGCGACGACATTGCCTTCCTTGTCGAGCCCCGCCTTGACTGCGTGCACATAGACCGGCCGGTACCGCCCACCCCGCATGTCGTTCTCGCGGGTCCACTGCACCTTCACTGGCTTGCCGGGTCCCAGTGCACGCGCTGTGGAAACAGCTTCGATAATGAGATCTGCGTCCGAGACCGCTCGGCGGCCGAAGCTGCCGCCGGTCTTCATCACGTGCAGCCTCACCTTGTCCGGCGTGGTGCCGCCTACTTGAGCGGCAGCCGCCTGATAAAGGTCGGGCATCTGGTGTCCGCCCCAGACGTCGATGGTGCCGTCTTCGTTGATTCGGGCGGCCGCGTTGAGTGGCTCGATCGAAGCATGGACAAGATAGGGGAATTCGTAGTGCCCTTGGATGACTTTCTCAGCACTGGCCAACGCTGCGGGAGTGTTACCGTCGTCGCGCGCGGTGGCCGCGCCCGGATCGTCTGCTGCCTTAGTGTATTCGGCCATGATCTCGGCCGTGCCGCGCCTTTCGGCCTTCTCTTCGTTCCAGGTCACCTCCACGAGATCGCGGCCCTTGAGCGCCGTCCACATGTCCCTGCCGACCACGGCAATGCCGCGCGGCGTCTGGACGACATCGACAATGCCGTCGAGTGCCTTGGCCTTGGAGGCGTCGAAGCTCTCGATCTCAGCGCCGAACTTCGGCGGATGGATCATAACGGCCGTATTGAGTCCATCCATCTTGAGGTCGATCGTGTAGGTCTGCGCGCCATTGGTCTTGCCGGCGGAATCGTAGCGCTTGAGGCTGTCCGATCCGATCTGGGCCCACTTGTCGCGCGGCTTTAGCGGCACGTCGTCGGGAACCGGCATTCCCGCTGCGGCTTCAGCCAGGTCACCGAAGCGCGCCTGCATCCCTGAGGCGTGCGACACGACCCCGGAAGCGACTGTGATCTCGCCGGCTGGCACGTCCCACCGCTGCGCCGCGGCCGCCACCAGCATGGCCCGTGCGGCAGCACCCGCCTTGCGGTAGCGCTCCCACGACGAGCTCATCGACGTTGAGCCACCGGTTCCCTGCGCGGCCCCTCCCCAGGCGAGATTGCCGTAGAGCGCGGTATTGCCATATCCGCCGACCACGTGGACCTGCGCCCAGGCGCCGTCGAGCTCTTCCATAACCAGGGTGGCGATGCCGAAATAGGAGCCTTGTCCCATCTCGAACTGCGACGAGTGGACGACGATTCGGTTCTCCGGTGTGATCTCGACATAGGTCTGGAAGGGGTTCGCCTGGACCGTTGCAGGCGTCGTTTGTGCGTTGGCGGGCGCGGCCATCATTAGCCGGTAGCCCACGGCGAGGCCCGCGGTGGTGAGGGCCGTGCCGAGGAGGAACTGGCGGCGCGTAGGCCCCACGGCATTATGCTTCGGGAGAAACTGCAACATGCCTCAAGTCTCCAGCCGGTTGGCGGTCTCGTGGATGGCCGCGCGGATGCGATGATAGGTGGCGCAGCGGCAGAGATTGCCGCTCATCGCCGAATCAATATCATCGTCCGTCGGCTTCGGCGTCTCTGTCAGGAGGGCCACGGCCGACATGATCTGGCCAGACTGGCAATAGCCGCATTGAGGTACGTCGAACTCGGCCCACACGGCCTGGACCGTTTCGCCGATCTTGCCCGACACGCCCTCAATGGTGGTGATCGAGGCTCCTTCGATGTCGCCGACTGCGGTCTGGCACGAGCGCGTCGGCATGCCGTTAACGTGAACCGTGCAAGCGCCGCACTGGGCAAGGCCGCAACCGAATTTCGTTCCTGTGAGTCCGATGCCGTCACGGATCGCCCAGAGCAGCGGCATCTCTGGATCGACGTCGAGTGTTCGCGCCTCGCCATTGAGGGTAAAAGCGACCATGGTTTGCTCTCCTTGTCCTGAGCTGGCTATCTCGTTGCGCCTCCGCCCGGCTAGGAACCGGATTCTTATTGCTGAGGCATAGCGACCACAGACTAGGATCGCGCAGCTCGAGCAACAAGCCGCTAGCCTGCAATCGCGAGATCGTGAAGTGGCTCGTGTCGAAAGGCTGGAGGCAACTGAATGTCATTTTTGGGCCGACCGGCCGGTCAGTTTCCGGCTCGATGACCTGGTTGGCAGTCATTCCGCTTCTAAGCCGAAACCCCAGACATGAACTGTAGCAGCATCATAAAAGACGACATCAAGCGGCGATTTTTCGTTGCGCTGCACCGCTAGCTCGTTCGCGTGGTTCATGATCCGCTGGTTATCCGCGGATGCTGGTTCACCATAGATGCCAACACAGAGCTTGCGAAACTTGCCACGCGCTATACGGTTAAGGATGTGGTCGTCATTCGTAGCGAGCGAATGGCCGAAAATGAAGAAGCAATGGCTGGCGGTCTTCACATTCGCGGTGAACTGCTTGAAGCCTTGGTACAGGTAGGCATTGTGACGGATCTTCGCCTTCTTCTGGGCGCTGGTGGGCTGATGAAGGGCGGCTTAGGGTCATGATTTCCGGTTCATCGCGCTGCAATGACCCATGAGTCACAGACGCTGCATTTCGCGCTAGACCGCAGCTGCGGTATTCTCGATCATACGCTCAGCCATCCTATTCGCACCTCGTTGCCGCCGTTCGCCGCACCTATCGATCGGAGGCCTTCCAGCCTCGCGATAGCCGCGCTATGTGGCTGCACACAACCTGACGACGAACAGGAGCAAGATTGGACACATGGAAGCCAGCACAAGATCGCCCTCCCCCTGTCCTTGCTCGTTTTCAACGAAAACAATCAAACTGAGTGCTGCGGGAATAGCGAGCTCGATTTGGCCCACTTCAGAGCGAAGTCGGCCATAAGCCATTGATATAATTTTGGTGGGCCCTGAGGGTGCTTGGAAAGTCAGAAATATCAAAGGCTATTCGACAGTGGGACTGTGTTGCGTTACTATGCTGTCCGGTCTTTTCCGGTTGATTTGTCCCACCCTGATGCCGATTGCGGTCATTCGCCGCTGCCTTGGTCAATTCCCGATTCCACAAGCATCCGGTCCTGAGTGGGCAGACGGCCTTCCCAGTGGTAATTAGTCAGCGACACGTTGACCGTTCTCGTCATGCGGGTGAAATCTACGTTCGACCATATACGTCGTCGAAGCGAACGATATCATCCTCGCCGAGATAATCGCCGCTCTGCACTTCAATGATCACCAGGTCAATTCTGCCTGGGTTCTCCAGCCGATGCTTATGGCCGCAGGGGATGTAGGCTGATTGGTTTGTCGCCAGGAACAACTCCTGCTCGCCATTGACGATTTTCGCGGAGCCGCTGACCACGACCCAGTGCTCCGAACGATGATAGTGCATCTGCAGGCTCAGCCGCCGACCGGGCTTCACCTCGATGCGTTTGATCTTGAAGCGCTCGCCTTCCTCAAGAACCGTGTAGGTACCCCACGGCCGGTGTACCGTGCTATGGACCAGGTGAGCTTCATGTCCTGAAGCCTTGAGGCCCTCGAACAGCTTCTTGACGTCCTGAACGCGGTCGCGCGATGCGACAAGCAAAGCGTCCGGGGAATCGACGATCACCAGATCGCTGACACCGACCGTGCCGATGACGCGCTTGTCGGAGCTCACATAGCTGCCGGTCGTGTCGACCATATGCACATCGCCGCGTATCCTGTTCCCGCTTTCGTCGGGGGCGATCAAATCGGCCATTGCGTTCCAGGATCCGATGTCGTTCCAATCCATGTCGCAGGCAACCACGGCAAGTTTGTTCGTCTTCTCCATGACAGCGTGGTCGAGCGAGATTCGCGGGGCGGAGCCGAAATGCTCAGGCGCGAGTTCGATTTTGGCAAAGCCTTCGCCTTGACTGAAGCGCCCGTTCTCGTAGCTGTCGGAGACGGCCTGGATCACCGCGGGGCAATGCGATGCCATCTCGTCGAGCATGGTTTGTGCGCTAAAGCAGAAAATGCCGGCGTTCCAGAAGAAGCGCTTGGACGCGACATAGGCTTTGGCCGTGTCCAGATCCGGTTTTTCAACGAAACGGACGACTTTTTCACCATCCGCTTCGATATAGCCGAATGCCGTGTCCGGTCTGGTCGGGTTAATGCCCAATGTGGCGATCCGCCCGAGCTTCGCATGTTCGATGGCCCGGCACATGACGTCTAAAAATGCAGGCAGGTTGCCAACCATGTGATCGGCTGGGAAGACGCATAGAATCGCGTCAGGGCCTTGCGTTGCCTTGGCATGGATGGCGGCTGCCGCAACGGCTGCGGCCGTATCCCGGCCTTCAGGCTCGAGCAGAAAGGTGCGTGGCAGGACCACGGAATCTAGTTCGTCGAACTCGTCCTTGGTAAGGAAGAGGTGTTCCCCAGATGTCACGGCGACGAGTTCCACTACGCCCTTTATCGAACCGACGCGCAGGACAGTGTGCTGAATGAGAGAATGTCCATCTGCTACTTTAAGGAAAGGTTTGGGGTGCGATTGCCTCGAAGCGGGCCATAGCCGCGATCCGGCTCCACCGCTGATGATGACGGGAACCACTTTCATTAAACAACCTCGATTTCGTCTCTGGACGTCATTGCCCGCGCCCTTAGCGTCAGCGTCACGACCGCCGTCGCTCTAGGATGGTCTTGCGGCGCTCCGAGTAACAGCGAAGTTCTGGCGCGTTGCCGGACGGCCGCAGATGAATGATCTCGTCATTCTGTATTCGTGCCCTAAGGCCGTTGGTTTCATCGACGTCGGCAACAGTCCCGAATGGAGCCAAGAACTGCTGCAGTGTGTCCGGATCCTCAAGCCTGCGGATCAAGCTGAGCAGCTGCGGGACATTTAGCGTATGCCATGGCCCGCCTCTCGTGGATTGCGGTCGATGTCTCTATGCCTGTTCGTTCCATTTGCCGAATTGCCCAGGTAGCGGTCTTAATCAAGATGAGAGATTCTTTGGCTGCCTTCTATCAAAATCAAACGACTTGGGTCCTTCAGATCGAACTCAATTACCCGCGGTACGAAAAGGCGTGCATATCGTGTAAAGGCGCTCGTCGGAGGAAACCGAACTACAGTATCGCAGCGCCCGAGAAGATACATCTCAACGAGGGCGGAAATTGCGCCGTCCATCCCAAGTGCTGCAGTGTGTAAGGGGCCGTCTTGATCGGATCGGAAATGCTTGGGGACGGTGAGAAGATCGGGAAACTTGGCCGACAGATGATCCAGGATTTGCGCGCTGTCCGTGCACAAGAACAGCCGCACAGGCTTGGGGTGCGGTAACGCTTTAGCCTTATCAACCGCAGTGCACACTTGTCGAACGGCGAACTCCGGATCGGCCCAGTAGGGCGCATGGTCCATGATGTCTTCACCGTTACCATGTCGAACATGAACCCCGATGATGCTGTGCCCCTCAAAACATTCTTGGTAAATGGCATCTATGCGTGTTTGAATTTCAGACCGAGGCTTGACACTCTGGAAGACCTGCCGCTCGGCATCCTCATCGCAGCGCCACATCAAGCAAGCGTCACACACTACTGTGTTCGCTTCGACATCGTGTTCGGCCTGAAAGAGCTCGCCCAACTCGTCGCGCTCTTGGAAAATCTGCTCATCTGGGCGGTAAAGGCAGTCGATCGCTGGCCTATTCCACCACTCCGGGAAGAATGGACCCGGGAAGGAAAAGTCGTTGATCCGGTCGTCGCAAATAGCCGGTACGCCAGCGATGTCATTGATCGGTTGGAAGAACACCGGAAAGGCATTTGTGAAGGGTTGGTCGAGATAGCAGGACCCGCGCCAGTCGACGGCTAGCGTTCGTCCCGACCGCTGAGCGTAGCGCCAAGCGGCCGCCAGCGACCACAGACAATCACCGAACCCCGTACGCCTCTGAGAGACGACGAACCTGCGCTTTACCAATCCACTGACCTGCATTTTCGGAAATCTCGTTTCAGAGACGAGGTTGCATCTGGCTTGGGATCTCTTAATCGATACTAGTCGACCGTTACGCCGGGCGATTTGGTAGAGGCTGCGCGTGGGGCAGAAGAGCTCCTCAGCACTGCCTATCCTTATCTCTGTGACGCTCGCAAATCTTGACGCCGGGTACACTCGCTTCCGGTTTAAATTCAGCGTTCTCTAATGCGCCCGGCGACATGTGTAAAATTGATTGCGTGAATGTGGCCCATCCATGTGATGGATACTAAGGCGTTCCTTGACCATGAGCCTCTGCTGACGTGGGGCCGCGCTTTGCTAAGCGAAACAACCGGTCGAGGCAGTCCACAAAGTCCCTTTTTCAAGTCCAATTCTTAACTGCGTCAACATGTCATTTGCGGGCGTTTCCTGAAGGACGGATGTGCAGGACCCGCCAGCCGTCGAATGTCAGGTGCAGGCCATCCACGTCATTTATGGCCATCATGGCGTCCGGTCCCATCGAAAGATGCGACACGGCGCCCTCTGACGCTTTCAAGTGCGCCAACATGGCGCAATTCCTGCCGGATTAGCTTTCGAGCCGGCTGGACTGAGCGACTGGCACGCGATGCTGTGCGACGATGGCCGGGAGAGGAATTTTGGCGTCTGCAGCCATGTGGAGGATCGTTCCGACGGTTCTGCGGGTTCTCGGTGTCAGAGCGGACACCTGTGCGAACCCGCTCTCGTCCGTTTTCGACAGGCCCTTGAGGTTCATGACCCTGTTGTTCGCCGAGATCACCCGCCAGTTCAGCGATCCAGGTGAAGATCGGCACGCCTGTCGATGCGGCGATCATCGCCTCGGCCAGCGAAGATGATGAAGAGGGCCATTGGGTCAAGTACAAGCGCCGACCAGCGTTTCATTGCTTCAAAGCCCATTTCGGTGCCTACGCCGATACGGCCCTTGTCGAGGAGATCGCCGTCACGGCGCCCACACCGAGGACGGCAACGCCGTTCCTGATGCTCTGCCCGACAATCCCGGCGAAGTGTTTGCCGACAGCGCCTACCGAGCCAATCATCTCGGCGGCGCGGGGCGCGCCAAGGGTGGAAGGCCGCGCATCGTCGCAACCGCTATGTGGGGGCGCGACGAGGCCGAGAGCTTGACGCCTGGAACCAACCGATCCACAGAATTTGTACTCGGATCGAGAAGATCTTCGGCACCTGTAGCCGGATGCGATGGCGAGGGCTGGCAAAGGCGGCCGTTCAAATTCGCCGCACTGCGATCGCCTACAGTATGAATCACAGTTTGATGGTCGCCTCGTCCCGCCCATCGTTGAAGCCCAGCCACCGTTTTCGGGCTAGCGCGCCCGAAATTCCTTGGAGGTCAATACGTAATGCCCTACCCGGCTTTTCGCCGCCGTCTCAGATGTGCGGTTCGCCCAAAGCCCCCGACTGCCACGAACTTTGCCTTCGCGCGGAGCGAAACCTCGCGCCCACGACTTTGTGCCGCCGATGTGCCGCGCTGCCCGTCAAACAATCCATTTTATGGATGCACCTCATCCAAACAATCGATTTCACTGATCAAAACAATTTCCATTAGAAGACGCTGAAGCAGGCAAAGATTACTTGGTCAGCGCAAAAGAGGGATGGTGGAGTTCTAGTGTGGCTTGGACCCACATGCTCGCCATTTTATCTGGGAACGGCTACGTGCCCTGCTGGCGCAGGGCAATACGATTCTACTGGCCACCAACTTCGTGGAAGAAGCGGAGCGGCTATGCAACCGACTGTGCGTGCTTGAGAACGGATGTAGAATCCCAGAAGGGCGTCCTAACTCGCTGATTGATGAGCAAATCGGGTGCCGACGTGATTGAAATCTATGTCGCTCACCCCGTGAGCTGAGTTCGGCACTCAGGCCGCATGTGCGACTTAGGCAGGTTAGCGGCGAGACTCTGTTTTGCTATGCCTCCAAGCAGGAGCAGGTATGCTCGCTGGCTGACACTGTCAATGACGAGCTCCGCGCCACATCTGTCGAAATCCTACCATAGGGTATGAGGCGGGCCGCCGGTGTGGCGAGCCAGATTCGAAACTTCAACTACCATAGAGCAGGAAGAAAATGGGCGAGAACAGGAAAGTTGCTCTGGTTACGGGCATAACGGGACAGGATGGTGCCTATCTCACGCGTCTTCTGCTGGAAAAAGGCTACGTCGTTCACGGGATTAAGCGACGTTCCTCTTCCTTCAACACGGGTCGCATCGAAGACATCTACCAAGACCCGCACGATCCCGATCCGCGCCTAATTTTGCATTACGGTGACCTCACTGATGCGACTAATCTCATCCGAGTAGTTCAGGAATCCCAGCCAGACGAGATTTACAACTTGGCCGCTCAGAGCCATGTCCAGGTGTCGTTCGAAACGCCGGAATACACAGCAAACGCCGACGGTATCGGAACATTGCGACTTCTTGAGGCGATCCGCCTCCTCGGTCTGAAGGACAAGACCCGCTTCTATCAGGCCTCGACTTCAGAGCTCTACGGCCTCGTGCAATCCGTACCGCAGAACGAAACAACGCCCTTTTATCCGCGCAGCCCTTACGCCGCCGCCAAGCTCTACGCCTACTGGATCGTGGTCAACTATCGCGAGGCCTATGGTATCCATGCTTCCAACGGCATTCTCTTCAATCATGAAAGCCCACTGCGCGGCGAAACTTTTGTGACGCGCAAGATCACCCGCGCCGCCGCTGCTATCTACCTCGGCAAGCAGGACAAGCTTTATCTCGGCAATCTCGATGCTCAACGCGATTGGGGCCATGCGCGTGAGTACGTGCGTGGTATGTGGATGATGATGCAGCAGGATCAACCGGATGATTACGTGCTGGCGACGGGCAAGACGACCCCTGTCCGCCAATTCGTCGAATGGGTTTTCGAAGATGTCGGCGTCGAGCTCGAATGGCGTGGTGAGGGAGTCGACGAAAAGGGCTATGATGTCGAGACCGGCAGATGCCTAGTCCAGGTAGACCCACGCTACTTCCGCCCCACGGAAGTCGATCTTCTCCTGGGCGATGCCACCAAGGCGAAGGAGAAGCTCGGCTGGGTGCATGAGACATCCGTGCGCGAGCTCGCCGCGGAAATGGTGCGGGAAGACCTCAAGGTCATGCAGACATCGGTAATCATGAAGGAAGCATAGTGTACGATCTGAAGGGAAAAGCCGTGTGGGTCGCGGGCCACAAGCATGGTGGGCAGCGCTGTTGTAGGCCGCCTCGCGTCTGAAGACTGCAAAGTTATGGCCGCCCTGACGTTTCCCCCAAATTTTATCCAGTCTTGAGTTCGTTTCCGCGGGTGGATTTGCCCTGATGGCCAGTGGACGCGACGGGTGCTGGCGCGGAGCGTTTCACGTTGCGCAGCGCGAGCGACCGTCGCGGGTTGAAGGTCGATGCACATTCGTTGGGTGTCTGCCATCCGATGTGCGAGTGCGGACGCGCGCCGTTGTAATCGGCGCGCCATACATTGAGCCTCGCGCGGGCCTGGGCCAGGGACGTGAACCGCGTCTCGTTGAGGAGTTCATCGCGAAGGGGGCCGTTGAAGCTCTCGCGTTAGGGTCCTAGCCAACCTCCGACTGTGAACTCGCGGAAGCGATTTACGGCAAGCGCACACAGCAGCTCGTCCACGGCGTTCGTACATGAAGTTTGGAAACTTATAATACTGGTACACACCTCCATGGGGGAACATTATCTCCAATATCTCAGCGATTACCGGATAGCTATCTGCCTTCACCTACCTCGGCCTAGTGCAGAATCTTGGCCGAATGAACTCGGCGCTCTTGCTGCACACCAATGGTCCGTCCCGCGCGAAGTGCGATCATACCGCCGCAGCTTACCTTCAAATCCGGCACTGGCGAGGATCTAGATCCAAGCCGACGGCGCCGGGGATCAAATAAAAAGCCGCCGACCGAAGCCAGCGGGCTTGATTGGGATGGCCCGCGCGGACGGTCAAGGCTGCGCCGGCCGACCATGGCGGAGGGACCACCTTGGTCAACGGCACGGCCCGATGACGGCGTGCCGATGTACCACAACATGCGGCGAGATAGAGCCTTCCGGCGTCGCGGAAAAAAAGCCCGCCGGTTTTGAGCCAGCGGGCAAGTTCTGGAGTGGCTGAGATCAACCCAGCATCAGTCAACGACCGGCGGAAGAGTTGGTTGCAGTGGATGCCAGCTAGCCGCAGCATGCTGTGAATCGTAGCAATGTGAAAAACAAAACTCTGGACTTCTAGGTCGGACTCGCCCCAATATTTGTTTGGGGGAATTCGCATGAAAATTGGAGCACTCATCGCAAGTGCAGCCCTGTGCGTCAGCGGCTGCTCTACGAGCGCTGTCGTGTCGGACAGCGATCTCGCGGCAATGAATACCGTTGCGCTATGTCACGTTCTCGCCAGCAGCACGGACGAACAGTATCGTAGCAGGGTAGCGGCCCTTCTAGTGCGCAGGGGCGCAACAGCAGAGAAGTGCACCAGGCTTGTGCAAACCGACAATGCTGTCGCGACAGGCATAGCGATCGCGGCTGTCGGCGGCGCAGTCGTGGGTGTCGCTGCCAACAACGGCTATGGAGGCGGAACATATTACCGGCCACCGCCACCACAAACCTATGGCGTCGCGTGGGACCAATTCTATGGCCAGAACTACAGCGTTATCTGGCGCTGCCGCGACCGGTCCACCGGGCGGTTCCTTGACGATTACTATTGCGCCGGCCTGCCATGGTCGACAGCGCATGGCCGGGCTGGTCGGCGTAGCGGATGAGCAGGCCATACCGCAAATATCGATCCAATCGGTGGCAGAGACCCACCGGTGCCAAGCTGTGGCGGCCCCAACTTGCGAGCGTGCCGGCAATGCTCGGTCTTACGGCAGCGGCGGCGGTGGCCGCCTTCCTGGCGCCGTCGGGCGCGCAACGTAGCGACGATGCATCAAAGGCCAGCCCACGAAGGGCGGCGCCCGCCTCGCTTTCCGGTGTCGCTTCCGTCATTGACGGCGATACGATCGAAATCCACGGCCAGCGCGTCCGTTTCAACGGCATCGACGCGCCAGAGAGCCGGCAGCTGTGCCGCGATGCGAATGGCGCCGAGTATCTTTGCGGCCGGCGATCGGCCGAAGCGCTGTACACATTCCTGGCCGCGTCGAGGCCGCTCGAATGCACATTCGTAACGTGGGACCGCTACCACCGCTTTGTCGGCGATTGTCGGCGCGCCGACGGCGCGGGCGTGGCCGCCTGGATGGTCGAGCACGGCCAGGCGCTGGATTGGCCTCACTACAGCCAGGGCGCCTATGCGGGGCAGCAGGCGCAAGCCCAAGCCTCAAAGATCGGCCTGTGGGCCGGGACGTTTCAGGCACCCTGGGAATGGCGCGCTGCGCACGCCGACGGCGCGGCGCCATCGACTCGCCCGCTGGGCATCATCAGCCGTAAGCTGGTCGCGCAGAGCGGCTATTCTTGCGAGCCGCGGAGAACGTGCAAGCAGATCGGTTCCTGCGACGAAGCCAACTGGTACCTGCAAAACTGCTCATGGGGCGGAAAACTCGATCGCGACAAGGATGGGATCCCATGCGAAACACTCTGCTAGCTGAAACGGAGTAAGCGCTACGGCCTGTTCGGCTTTCCGCTTACACCGATCCAACGAAGACCATGCATGGGCGACGCGGTCTGCTAACCCCATTTTTTGACGAGGTATTCTATATTCTATATCTGAAGGGCAGAAAAAGTTATTGCGACAATAGAGCGAAGACGCCTTAACTAAGACTTTCAAAACCGTTAAGTGTATGCTGGCAGGCGATCAAGGCGTGATGTTGCCCTGTCGGGGGGGCGAGTAAAATGCAGACTGTGATGAGTCAAAAGCTGGCAAGCTATGGCCAGTGGACCTACCGTGGTGCCTGGGCCCTAGAGATTGCGGCCGCAGCGATTGGTCTTACGACAGGTGTAGCATTAGGCGTACAAGCGTTTTCTGCAAGCGAGTCTGTCACTGCAATGGATTTGACGCTCGCCAGTGCACCCTTTCTCATGGTGGCAATCGCGGAGCTCACCAAGATACCGATAGCTACACTGCTTTTCAGCGCGTCTTGGCTCTGGAAGCCCATAATCTTGGTCTTCCTCCTCGTTCTGGCAGGCATAACCTTTGAGACGGTGTTTATGGGAATGGAGCGAGCGGGGGCTCTGCGCCAACTGCGTTACGAGGAACTCGTAAACAAAATCGACGCGCTGGACCAGGAGGCTATGAAGCTGGCCTCGGCCGACGAACTTGGCCGAAAATCCGATCAGGTCGAACAAGCGCGTTCCGAAATTGAGCAGCTTGCGTCTCTTGCGGAAAAATCCCGGGCGACCTTTCAGTCGCAGATTGCCGAGGTCAATGCTGAATTGGAGGGAACGACCGCCCTTACTCCAGAAGCGTCGCGCGTTCGCGACCAAGTGGAGGAAAAAAGCGGGGTTCGATTGGCGTTGATTCAGCAGCGCGACGGCGAAGCAAAGGAAGCCGTTGATCAGTTCGAGCGTCAACGCGACAGCTTTGTTGAACGTATCAAGATGGCGCGCGATTCCGGCGATAGCGACTCGGCACGCCGGCTAGAATCAGAAGTGGCGAAACTTGCTAATCCACGCACTAAAATTATAGCCAAGTTCGACACTCAGATAGAGCCGCTCGACCAAGAGGTCGCCGCCCTGCGTGCAGGTTTCGATCGTTTGCGGGCAAGCAGCCCTCCTATGACTGCCGACCAGAGGCAAAAACTTATGGATAGACGCTCGACGTTGGAACAGACGCGCGACAGTGATGCCGGGGCTTGGCAGCGCCGATTGGATGACGCTGGCAAACGGCTCGCAGAAGCGCAGGCCGCTGAGGCCAACAAGGCAAACATCTCGGCCCAAAACCAGGTCAGACAAGACCTGATTGCCAAGGAACTCAGCGGTTTGGAGAAGGAGCGGATCCCCATGGCGCGAACCGATCAGGTCCGGCGTATTGCCTCACGATGGTACGGGAGCAAACCGGAGTTAGTCACCGAAGCGCAAGCGGGAAAAATCTCTGTAATTTGGTTTGGGTCCCTCGCGCTCATCGCCGCACTCGCGGGACCAATCACGGCAACGGTGGCACTCGCTCTCCAGCGAATTGCCGCCCGAGAAGAGGATAATTCGAAGAGCAAGTTTTCCACACTGCTTCGCAGAATGCTTTTGAGTTGGCGCTGGCGGCGGGTTCGAACGGTCGAGGTACCGGTCGAAGTTACGGTAGAGAAAGAGGTTGAGAAGAGGGTAGAGGTGCCTGTCGAAAAAATCGTCAAAGAGATCCTCTACGTTCCGCTCTTCACCGACGACCCCGAAGTTCTTCGAAAAGCCCTGGACCAAGATTTGCCGCCTGAGGTCGCTGATCTCGTGACGGTATCAATGAAGGACCGCAAAAGTGCTCGTCAGGCATAACACCACGCTGCTTGAACAAGCCGTCGATCTCGCCGTCAAGAGGTCGGCAATTCCGACCCTGCAAGCTCAAGCCGCGGCTCAAGAGAAAACAGCTCGAGCGACCGCCATTCGCCGAATGGCGACAGGCGGGGCCATTGCAGTGGCGGCAGTCGGGATTGGGCTGGGCATCAAGCTTGGTCTCTGGGATAAGAACGTCCCCGAGCCAGTGATGTTGCCGAGGGTGGAGCAGCCGAGCGCGCGCACAGTCCCCAACGATGATCCCGCACCTATTCCGATTCCAACTCCAAAGCCTGCGCCGGAAGAAACGCCACGGGCTGATGTGCCTGCCAAGCCTGACGTGGTGACGGTCGACTTCAACAAGTTCGCCACCAAGAATGTAGAATTCAAAGGCAGCACCTGGGAGCTTATCTCGGGCCACCACTTCAAGGATGAGAACGACCAAACCTGGGACCGGGCTTGGTGCTATTCTCGCCGAAGTGTAAACGGCGTCGAAGTGAACGTTTCGTTGGCGACTCGATCTGCCCCGAGCTCGCCTCCCATCGGACCCGGCGCTGCCGTTCAAACGCTCCAGCTGATCGGTCTCAATGATTCGTCGGCTGTTGATCTGGCAACAAAGTGTGCGTGGCTGGATGGTCGCACATTTGCGTCATCAGACGTCATTCGTGACCAGTCTCGAGAACAAGCTAGTGCGTTACCCATACAAACTCCTGCACCTAGTGTCGATCCAGATAGCGGATTTGTGGTCGTGGCCGGGTGGGACGCGATCGGAAACGACCTGCCCGATATGCCAATGAGAAACGTGAGCTCCGAACAGTGTCAAAGTGCCTGCGACAGAGACTTCAAATGTTTGGCGGTTACCTACAACACGAAATTCCAAGCTTGCTTTATGAAAGGGGACGCATCGCTCTTGGTCAAAAGCGAAGAGTCCATCATGGCTGCCAGGAAGGTCGTCGAGGGCAATTTGCGCTACTCAAATTTGGTGTTCGCCATCAAAACGGAAATTTCTGGCAATGCCTATTGGACCTCTCCGCTCCGATATCCCGACTGCATATTGCAGTGCGCAAACGACAAATCCTGCTTAGGCTTCAATTTCCGGAAAAAAGAAAGTGCGTGTGTTCTTTTCAACAGCATAACCCAATCCGCTGATAACGCAGCGGTCGCATCTGGCGTTAAGAGCGTCGCCAACTAAAGTTGAAGCAAAGCACCTATCCTCAAGAGCGATTGAAGCCAGGCCACTTGTCAAAGAAGTGGGTAGCAAAATTCCACGATAACCTTGGGGTTAGCGGCAGGAATGTTCTTCGACCAAGCTCTAACAGAACGCAAAGTGGGGCCTACTGAGGCATCTCAGAGAAAGAATTGTCGTCGGCGCATTGCGGACACCGTCTGACTGAATGTCAAAATTTGCCGTTTCCTGCCCGGAAGGTTCCAAGCGGCGCTGACCGGTTAGCTGCCCTTCACCTAAGTCGGATGCTGCCGACTGGTCCCGGTCCATTGTCGTCATTCGACGCAACTTTCAGGCGACTTCCAGCTCGACCAAAGGCACGCGACCGATTGACTGTCTCGCGACGCTGATCCACCACTGCGATTACAATAGGGAGGACGACCATGGCGACCATTTCGATCAGCATTCCCACCGACCATGCCGGCGAGTTTCGGCAACTCTGGAAGGAGCTCAGGCTCGCTGACGCGCTCGATCTCCAAAATGATCTGGGTGATCCAATCGAGGTCGGCAACTTCGACGGTGCGAACCTTGTCCAGTGGGTCGTGGAGCTGAAGCCGATTCTGGTGCCGCTAGTGACTGCCTCGCTTACCTATCTGATCACATCGCGTGGCGAATTCGAATATGAAAAAGATGGCGAGAAGGTCCGCTTCAAGAATCTCAAGCCGTCGCAGGTAAAGGAGATCCTCGCGCTGCTCGACGCGCGCGACAAGCACTGAACCATGATCCCTCGTCCGGCTTGGCAGATAATCAAGCAGCGCCTCGGCCGCACGCCGGCAGGACGCGTTACCGCCTCCCATCGCGCTGCGCTCCATCGCCTGCGCGGTTTCCTTGCGAACCACTATTCCTGGACGCTCCACCATTTCGCCTTGGTGCCAATCAGCACTATGCAATGGTCGAGTGTTGTTATGAGCTATGAGGGTGTGCATGTCGCCTTCGTCGACATCGAGCAGGCCAATGCGCTCGAGCTACTGCTTTTGCGTGGCTTCTGGGGCGAACGACCTATCATCTCACATGTAGAATTCCTTATCCGGGCGGCCGAGGCGCTCTATGACGACGGCGATCTTGCGCTTGCCGCCGCGATGACCGAGCGCGCCAATGCGCGTCTCCCGCTTACAGCGCAGATCAGGGGGCGGGCAATGTCGTCCCCCGGCCCAAATATTTCGATGAGCAGCTCGTCGCTATCTTGGAAGCTCAATTGCTCCTCAGCTTCATCGCCGGCCACGAGGTCGCGCATATTCTGCAACAGGTCGAGGATGCGCCATCCTTCGAGATGTTCGCCTGGATTGGAACCGATATCAAGAACTCCGCTTCGACAACAGCGGGGATGGTCCCAAGCGCGAACGCTTCCTCCTGCCCGAGACACTCCAGAAGTTCGACGACAATGGCCGGCCCAATGGCGTCGCCACACTCGGCAGCAAGATGGGGCGGCGGATGCACGCGATGATATCGCGGCTGATTAGTGAGATCCAGGCTGACGGGCTCGGCCTGCTCGCAGCAAGCGATGCTGCGATCGAAGCCAACATCCCGGCGGATACGTTGTTCCGAATTCTTTTCATGGCACTCGAATACACCGAAATGTTGATGATGCTGCGCCGGCTGCTCCCGCGTCTGCCGCGCGATCGCCTATGAAGGCACCAACCTATTTGCCCGTCAGCTGATGCTAGTGCGACTAGTGCGCGGCATTCGCGACGGCGAGACTCTGGTTCCGAAGCCGATTCGCGCCTTTTGGAAAAGCTTCGATCCCGCGGTGCTCAAGCATTACGAGACGCTCGGGCGCGAAGGGCGGCTCGAGCAATATGGATTGCGATCAGCGGTCGCGGCCCGTGGCGGAATCGAAGTCGGCCTATTCGGCGCACTCGGCCAGCACGTGCCGGCAGCGGAGCGTATCAAAAAGCTGGGGCCGCTGCTGGCAGGTGGGCTGATAGTCGCCGAAGCGCATCGGGGCTTCGACGAAGCCTACTACCGGGCGGACGAGCATTTCGCCTGGGGCGGCGCTGAGGCTGAAGCCGACCCAGTTTTGATGGGCTTTGCCCATGCCCTTCAGGATATGGCCGAACTCGTGGCGACTGAGACGCGGCCCAAACACTATTTTAGCCGAGCCAGCGTGCTGCGCGACGGCAGCGATGCAGCCTTCGTGGAATTTCTGCGCTCGACGCGCTCGCAAGTTTTCCGGACGGAGATCAATCCAACTGGATGGCCGGGTTCGAGGAAATGCTGCGATCGTACCCATGACGCCGTCGTTGATAGTCGCGGCCGGGAGAAGATGGCTCCTGTGGGATCGAAGACGGGCTGGCGGCTCTCAGCGTCAGAGCAGCCGATAGCAGACGTTTAAGCCCGACGCGACGGACGTCGTAAGTTAGACCCGAGGTAGATGATTGCTTCTTCCGCGGCTCGCGACGAAGCAGATGCCGGGAAAGACTTCAGAACAGACCGTGCGACCTTGCGACCAGTCCCAACCCCGCCTAAGCATCGTCCATGATGTCACGCACCTACGAGCAGCTGATCCCTAGACGCCTACGCGATCCGTTCGAGAAGTCGCTCGCTCTGGATACTGGTTACGTCCTTGATTTTAACGACCGAACCTTCGCAGACTTCTTCTTCGAAGAGTTGGGCATCGACACCTCTGTCTCGAACCTCTTCGATGGCAGGGGAACGTCCAAGGCGAAGCGGCTCCGTTCGTTCATCGAAAGGGCGCCGGCGGGCGTAGTTGCGAAGGCGCTGCGCGAGCTATGGGAGTATCGCGAGTCCTTGTCGTGGCCGGGGGTCGGCATCAGAGACAGCTACTTTGCCGTTGTCGCGATATTTGAAGGCGCAAGCGATCACATCGACGCATCAGCATTTGAGGCGTTCGAACCTAGTCAAACATTGGACGAGCTGATTGCGGCGATCCGTCGTGATCTCGATGCGAAAAAGCCCCAAGCGGCGCTTGACCGTCTGCACACCTACTGCATGAAGCGGTTCGCTTCACTCGTGCGCAAGCATGGTGGTGGCGAGTGCGGGGAGAACGATGCGCTGCACGCCAGAGCTGGTCGATACGTTAAACTGCTTACTGCGCAGCGCAACCTGACCGAGATGTCGGAGCGCATAATGAAAAGCTCAATCAGCGTTCTCGAGTCGTTCAACACGATTCGGAACAACAAATCATTGGCACACGACAATCCCGACCTGATCCAACCCGATGAAGCGCGCTTCATCTTCGATAGCGTTGCTGCACTTCTGCGGTTCATCAAGGCGGTCGACGGTCGGTCGTTCGAGGACTGATCGGGGGCCGGGAGCGGTCTGCCGGCTTCAGCTCTGTTGCATCAGAAGCGGACTTCAGATCCGCGTCTGGGCGATCGTCCACCAACCGCCGGATCCAGACATTCGCTTGGCGACCCTCTCAGCACAAGCTACTGATTGGCATCGAAGCGCATTTGGAATTTGGGGCCAACAAAATGGAATGGGAAAAACTGCTGTGCAGCGAACGACTTGGCGACAAGCACTACGAGCCCAAGCTGAACCGTTCGATCTTCGTTCAGGATCATGACCGCATCGTTTTCTCTGCGCCATTTCGTCGGCTGGCCAACAAGACCCAAGTGCAGCCTCTTTACGAGCATGATCACGTGCATCACCGTCTGATCCATTCCGTCGAGGTCAGCAGCGTCGGACGATCGTTAGCTATGCGAATCGGTAGTTGGCTTGAGGAGACGCACCGGATCGCCAGCGGCGAGTCCAACAGCCTAGCGAACATCGTTCAGGCAGCGTGCGTCGCCCACGACATTGGCAACCCTCCCTTCGGTCACTCCGGAGAAGCGGCGATGGGTGACTGGTTCGCGGAGAAGTTCAACGATGCCAAAGGGGTGATGGCAGGGATAGAGGAGCAGCACCGCACCGAGTTCATGAAGTTTGAAGGGAATGCGCAGGGGTTTCGAATTGTTGCCCGGCTCGAGATGTACCGCAACGACGGCGGCATGCGACTATCCAAGGCGACACTTGGGGCGTTCACCAAGTACCCGGTCACTTCTGCCGCTCGCGAGAGTGTCGTCGCCAGAGGAGTTGCGCCATATGTCGGTCTCAAGAAGTTCGGCATCTTCCGTTCCGAACTCGAGCTGTTCAAGGACGCAGCGGCTTCGCTGGGACTCCCCGAGGAAGGGGCCCGAGCCGGGAACTGGTGGCGGCGACATCCCTTGGTCTTCATCGTCGAAGCCGCAGATGATATCTGCTATAACATCGTCGATCTTGAGGACGCTTTCACGACCGGGGAGCTCCCATTCGACACGGTCAGGGACCTGCTACACGAGGCTGCCAACAACCCTAACCGCGACGTGAGCGGCCTTAACCAGGCCGAGCACATCGCATTGCTGCGGGCTTTGAGCATTAATGTCGCAGTTGAGAGCTGCGTCCAAGCCTTCAAAGCCAACTACGACGCCATCATGGGCGGCACGTTCTCTAATTCCCTAGCCGATACCGGATCCATGGTTTCCGTCTTCGCTAAAATGAAGGCCCTTTCTCGTGACCAGGTATTCACCGCCCGGAGAAAGACCGAGTTGGAGGTGTCCGGTCGGCGCGTTATTGGCAATGTCATGTCAGGTGTGCTTCCCCTATTTGAGAATCTTGCCAACGCCAGGTGGAATCAGGAGAAGCTCTCCGACCATAATCGGCAACTCGTCAGGGCCCTCGATCTAGACTTGCGGAACATTGCCAATGCCGAGCAAGCGCTACACGCCCTTGCCGACTTCACGTCGGGGATGACCGATCGATATGCCGTGAGGATCGCCAGGATGCTCACCGGCATATAGGCGACGACAGGCGCGCGTCATATGTGTGAGCGACGAAGATCTTCGACCGATCATTCCACCGGCGCGGTTGGCGGTCGAATAGGTCCTGGAGGGAGCAGAAGAAATGTTCGCTAACGGACCGCCACACCCGATCCGAGCATGGCGTCCGCCTTCATTCGATCATGGGACGTGTGCGAAATTTCTGCTTGCAGGACGCCAAAATGGCAGAAGCGGACACGCGCCCGACCCGTTGAGCGGCGCAAGAGAGCTAACGCTTCTGATCATCGCCAAAGCTCCTGTCGCTTCGCTTGGAAACTCGTCGGTAGAATTGGTCGGATTCGCGACGTCGCCTAGGAGCTTTGCCGGCATCCTCTCAAGGCAGCAGTTCGGGCGAACCCAGTCTGAAGCGCGCTATCAGTGAATGAATGGCTGCTTTTGGGCAAGGCGACCATCACTTCGAACAGCCGATATTGCTGAAGGGTTTCGGGTGCCGTCAGGCGTACGAAAGTCTCTGATGCAGGAACCCGCGGGCCGCAGGCGATTGCCTATGGGGATTTGTGCCTCGGGGTGCG